>NC_014216.1:1239105-1548881 GCF_000092205.1 Desulfurivibrio alkaliphilus AHT 2
ATCATCCTCCTTCATGACTGGGTAATTCCTGGTATTCGAAACTTGATCACCCCTCTCAGGGCCGGCACAACTTAACCGAAAAGATTCCTGGCGGCAAGCCGCATACAGTAAAAAAACTTTGCAATTGCAGGGCGTTAACACCTAGTTAACAAATTGTTTCCGCAAGCGCTTTCAAAGTTGCCTGCCTCTCACCTGACAGTTGTTAAAAAAACGGGCTGTTACGTCCCCGGAGCGATCTAACGATCTGACCCGGGGACGAAGTCATAAACGGCCTGTTAACAGCCACGGCTTTCAAACACGTACTACATCTAAACGACTATACGTTTTTTTCCTCTTGCCCCCAGCCCCCGCATTGGTTATCCTCAAAGGGAGGTTAATACTATTCAGTAGCACTTGCTGTGCAATAATCTTAACCGGGTGACAGCACCCGTGATATGCGCAAGGAAAAAATAATCTGTGAGCAGCGGTATCGACACCCATCACATTCTGGTTATCGACGACGACCCTTCTCTCCTATATCTTTGTGCCACCGTGCTCCTTAAGGAAGGCTACCAGGTTGACTATGCCTCCAACCAGGCGGAAGCCATGCAGGCCCTGGAGCAAAACAAATACGACCTGGTGATACTGGATCTCAATTTGCCGGATGGTGACGGCCTGGAAATTGGGCAGCGGTTGCAACAGCAAAGCATCCCCTTTCTGGTTATGACCATCCGCAGCCAACCGGCCGAACGGCTTCTCGGCTTTGAATCCGGCGCCGCCGATTATCTGATCAAACCCTTCTTGCCCCATGAGCTTACCCATCGGGTGCGCCGTGTGCTGCCGCGCCTGGAAGAGCCTTCCCGGTTCCGGGAATACACATCCGTTCCACTGGGGCGCTGGCATTTTGACCTCAAGCGGCAGGTGCTGGTGGCCGAAGATGGCCGGGTGACCAAACTGACCGGCGGCGAATTCAAGCTGCTGGCCGCCCTGGCCACCGCGGACGGCCGGGTGATCAGCCGCGAGCAGTTAAGTATTTTGGTGGCCAGGGAGACGGGGGGAGGACACCAGCGAACGGTGGATGTACTGGTTTCGCGCCTGCGCAAGAAAATCGAAGACAACCCCCGCCAGCCGGGAATAATCCTTACGGTAACCGGCGCCGGGTACCGCCTGGAAAAAAACGCAACACCTGCAACCCGGTAATCAAAACAGGGTTATCGTTAACCTGGTGCACAATTGTGACAAGAGAACAGAAGTTTGATGAAGAGATGCTGCAGAATTTTCAGCGCTGCCTGTCCCTCGATGAGTTGCAGGAATTCTTCCACCAGCACCGGCAAATGATGCAGCAGACAGAACAGCAGATCACCCAGGCGCTGGCCGACAACGACCTGCCGACCCTGGGCAAGGCCATCCATAAAATCGTCGGCTCCGCCGCCACTCCCTGCTTCCCGATGGTTCACCGGCTGGCCCACTCCCTGGCGGAAGCCGCCCGGGGCAACCGGTTGGAGTTGGCCAGAGCCCTGGCTACAGAACTCCTGGCCGCCAGAACGGAAGCCTGGCAACTCCTGACCAGCCGCTACCCCCAACTCAACAAACCCGCCGCCGCTCAGCCAACCTCATCCCAGCCCGCCCAACCATAAAAAAACCGGCGCCGTACCGGTAACAAGCAGCAGGGCGCCGATTTCTCTATTGCCGGGGTGATAACGCAAAAAGAGTGTCCAGCCGCAACTCCCGCAACAAGTGGTATATGGGACCGGGAATATTTGTCAGGTGAAAAACACCCCGATTGGCGGTGATTTTTTTATAGAGGGCCAAAATTGTGCCGATCCCGGCCCCTCCCAGATAATTCAAACCATCCAGGTCAATCACCACCTCCTGCCCCTGCTCCACGGGCAGGGAGGAGTTCAGGTGGCGCTGCAACAACTCCGCCTCCCTGGTACCGATATCGCCACGCAGGGAAATCTCGATGCGGTTGTCCCGCCGCTGCACCGTGCAACACATTCTGCCCAGGCAGTCCCCCTGATGAGCAACGGCCCGGTTTCTCACCCCCCCTCCTGTACCCACTCGACTCGACTCCACTGTGTTCCTCACAGCCATTAAACCCCTTTGATGAATCATTTTTGTCAAGCGCCAAACACAAAGTAGTATGAACCGAATGCCCCAACAATCACCAGACATGGGTATTTACGGGCGAGCACCACCCCGCTCACCACCCCATAAAGCTCCCTAAAATCAAGCTTAAAGCGCGTAATCACCATCATCGGGCGCCGTTTTTTTTTCGTTAAAAAACACCGCTTTGGTTGATTTTACGTTAGATTGACCGGCATTATATTATGACAATACAAGAACAACAACCAAACTCTACAGCCTTGGGAGGGGAGGTTATGAAGAGATGGTTTTTCAACCAGATGGTCACCGCGTCTGACCCGGACCTGTTCTTATGATCGGCAGGCTTAACCGGTTTCACCGCCACAGCAGGATTGCCGGCCGCCTGGTCCTGCTGACCGCTCTTTCCCTGACTGTTTTTGCCCTGATTACGATACCGGTTATTCTGGCAATGGAGCGTCAAACCAGCCTGCAGTACAGTCGCGACCAGGCTCGACTGCTGAGCAAGTTGATTGGCGCCCGCTGCCTGCCCGAATGCCAGTGCCGGCAGCACTGCCTGACAGCGTCTAACCTTGCCACCCGGCTGGACCACCACCCCCAGGTGCTTTTTGCCCGCCTTTACGACCACAAACACCAAAAAACAATGCAGTACCAAACAGACGACTATAACCAAGAGCAATACCCGCCACCAACCGAATTCAACCAGCATCTGTCCTTCTCCCAGGGTCATGCCATTATCGGCCAACCCCTGTTCAGCGGCGATGATTACCTGGGCTTTGTCAAACTGGTTCTAGACCTGAGGGAATTTAACCGAAGCTCAAACAAACGGCTCATCCTGCTGTTGACCGCTTTTCTAGCCGGCATCGTGCTGGCCACCGGCCTGAGCCTCAAGATGCGCAACCTGGTGCTGGCCCCGTTCCGGGAGCTGGCCTCGCTGATGACGGAAGCAACCAGCCAGGATGGCTGCGCGCAGCGAACAAACCACTACAGCCATGATGAGGTGGAGGAACTGGCAGACTCCTGCAACCTGCTGCTCCAACAGATCGAGAAAAGCCGGGAGGAAAAAAGTCTGCTCATCGATGACCTGCATGACGGCGCCGGCGGGCTGATGACCAATATCAACCTGATGGCCGCCGCCGCCCTGCAGAAAGAGTTGGACCCGGCCACCAGAAAGCTGCTGACCACCATCGAGGAACTGTCCCGGGAGGGAGTAACGGAGATCCGACGCTTTATCAGTTGTGTCGATCAACAGATCCGCGACTGGCAGCTACTTACCGCCGAGATGCGCCGGTATGGCCATCAGTTGCTGGACAGTGCCGGTATAAAGCTTGTTTTCAGCCTTACTTTGGATACCCAGGCACCACTGCCCAACAGCTTGTTCATGCTGCAGTTATGGCGCATTTACAGTGAAGCTTTGAACAATATACGCAAACATGCCCGGCCCAAAAAGGTGTTCGTCCAGTTTGACCTTACCCAATCTCGGCTGAACCTGGTCATCAATGACGACGGCATCGGCATCAAAGAAGATGCCGGGGCCGGCAGCGGCCTTGTCAATCTGCAAAAAAGGGCGGCGGCCATGGGCGGCAAGCTGGAGATTTTCACCCCGCCCGGCGGCGGCACCCGGGTCAAACTGGAAGCTCCCCTTAGCCATCCGCTCCCTAGTAACCGGAGGATAACACCTTAAATGAAATTAGCTATTCTGGAAGATGACTTCAGCCTGCGGGAAAATCTGCGCCTGCTTCTGGACGGGGTCCCGGAGTTTACGGTATGCGGCACCTATGCCAACGGGGCAGCGGCGCTGGCGGCAGCCGGGACCACCCCCATCGATATCATGCTGGTGGACCTGGGACTGCCCGACATATCCGGGGTGGAGGTGATCAGGAAAGGCAAGGAGTTGCAACCGGCCACGGAATTCATGGCCTACACCATTTACGAGGACCGGGAAAAGGTGTTTGCCGCCCTTAAAGCCGGGGCCTCCGGCTACCTGTTGAAAGGTTGCAGTCCCCGGGAGCTGATCGAAAGCATCCAGGAACTGCACCTGGGCGGTGCCCCCATGAGCCCCAAAATAGCCCGCCGGCTGATCATGGAGTTCCGGGAAAAAGGCAGCCTCCAGCAGAACCTGCTCAGCACCCGGGAGGTGGAGATCATCCGCGAGGTGGAAAAGGGGTTCAGCTACAAGGATATTGCCGCCAAGCTCTTCATCAGCCCCCACACGGTGCACAGTCATATCAAAAAGATCTATGAAAAGCTGCACGCCATGGATCGCCAGGACGCCATCCTCAAGGCCCGTAAATGCGGCCTGCTTTAACGCCCGAAGACTAAGCCTCAACCACCCGCAACGGCTCAGCCTGGCCCAGTTCACCGTGGAGTTGGCAAATATGCTCAACCTCCCGCCAGTTTAACCCCAGCAAACCGGCGCCGTAGGCATCCAGAGCCACGGGGTCGAAAGACGCCGCCAGCAGCCCGGGGGGCGGATCACAGGGCGGCCCGCCCAGGTGCGACTGGGCCAGGCCGACGGTGGCATCCAGCAGGGTAAAATCCGGGCTGCGGTAACGGTTGAGATCGGCCACCGCCGCCTGGATATCATGGTGGAAAGCGGCCTTCTTCCAGTGCCCGCCTTGCTGGTAATGCCGGGGTGGCGCCGCGCCCATCATGTTTTTCAGGGTCAGGGTGGCCTTGGCCAGGGTATGCACCTTAAGCACCGGCAAGGAGACCAGGAAGGCGTCGAAAAGCAGGGCGGGCAAATGCATCTCGGGCCAGCGCCGGCAATCGGAGCGGGTCAGGCGGATGGATGGCTGGTCATTGAGATCCACCAGTTCCACCCCTTTGGCCCGGGCCAGGTCAAGATAGCCCAGCCGTGCAAAGCAGTGCCCGGTGTCGTAGGTTTTGGAACCGCACCCTTCGGCCACGATGATCTCCGCCTGCGGCGCGGCGGTTTGCAGAAAATCCAGCACCGCCGCCGTCAGCTCCACCGGGGTGGTGATCGGCGGTTCGGCCGCCTCCACCAGGTTCGGCTTGACCACGATTCGCTGCTGCCCACCAACCACCGCCGCAAGCCCGGTTTGCGCCAACAACCGCGACACCTCTTCCGCCCAGTCCCCCTGGTGCCGGCAGATGTATACCGTGCCCGCGGTTTCCGGTTTATTCTGGTGCGGCATAACAACTCCTTATCAGTCTGTCCCAAAAGCCTCCATGTTTTTTGGGCTTGGCCCCTTTGCAACAACCCTTGAGCCATAATTCCCCTCAAAATAACATGGGCCAGCTCAATTGGCAAAACTCCGGTTGTCAACCTCTCGCCGCACAGGTATCCTGACTGTATGTTTAGCGGTCACTTGCCCCCATAACCAGGACTGACTAAAGTAAAATTAGCCACCATGACACCGCAAATCCGACATGCCCTCCGCCTGGCCGCCATCTATGCATTTTTTGGTGTCTTATGGATTTTCTTCAGCGACCGAGTACTGCTGGCCATGGACCTGGAGCCGGAACCCCTCACCCTGCTACAGACCTATAAGGGCTGGTTTTACATCCTGTTTACCGCCGTGCTGGTTTTTTTGCTGATTTTACAAGCTGAATACCGCTTTCAATCCACCGATCAGCTATTCCGCCAGGCGGACTCACAACGCAAACACCTGATCCATTACGACCCCCTGACCGGCCTGCCCAATCGCCAGTTGCTGCAGCTGCGCCTGGAACACGCCCTGGCTTGGGCCAAACGCCACCGGTCGCTGCTGGCCATTCATTTCATTGATCTGGATCGCTTCAAGGAGGTTAACGACAGCCTGGGGCACCAGGCCGGCGATGAATTATTACTCATGGCCGGCCGCCGTTTGAGTGGCATCTTGGGCCAGGACGACACCCTGGCCCGCTTTGGCGGCGACAAATTCATCCTGCTCCAAAAGACCGTCGCGGGCCCCGAAGAAGCCGCCGTCGCCGCCCAAAAACTGCTGGCCGCTCTGGCAACCCCGTTTCGGGTGACTGACCAGAATGAAATCTTTGTCGGCGCCAGCATCGGTATCAGCATTTTTCCCAACGACGGCCAAACCGCCGCTGATTTACTGAAAAATGCCGAGGCGGCCATGTATCACGCCAAGGAAGGCGGCCGCAACCAGTTTCATTTCTACACCGGCCTGATGAACATCGACGCGCTGGAACGGTTGAACCTGGAAAACTCCTTGCGGCAGGCCCTTGCCCGCAACGAACTGGAGCTGTTCTACCAGCCCAAAATCATGCTCCATGCCCGGCCAACCACCGCCGACCGACAGGCCGCCGCAGCCATCAATACAGCAGCAAACCGCGACAGCGAGTGGCATTACCCACTCGTCGGGGCCGAAGCCTTGATCCGCTGGCGCCGGGCCGGGGAACTGGTACCGCCGGGACGCTTTATCCCCCTGGCGGAAAAAAGTGAACTGATCGAACAGATCGGCAACTGGGTGATTGATGAAACCTGCCACCAGCTAAAAAAATGGCGCCGGCAGGGCCGCCCGGAGTTGCCGGTGGCGGTCAATGTTTCGGCCCGCCAATTCCGGGCCGGCAACCTGGCGGAAGTAATCGCCGCCAGCCTGCAAAAATACCAGGTGCCGGCTCACCTGCTGGAACTGGAACTGACCGAAAGTATCCTGATGGAAAAACCGGAAGAGGCGGTTGACCTGCTGGAAGCATGCACCAAACTGGGCGTGGCGGTCTCCCTGGACGATTTCGGCACCGGTTACTCCAGCTTCGCCTACCTCAGCCGTTTCCCCATCAGTGCCCTAAAAATCGACCAATCCTTCGTCCGGGATCTGGGACATCGTTCCGAGGCCGCCATGATCGCCGACTCGATCATTGGCCTGGCTCATCAAATGGGCATTGTCGTGGTGGCCGAAGGGGTGGAAAACATTGTCCAGCTTGACCACCTGCGGCAGCGGGGTTGCGACCAGGTGCAGGGGTACCTTTTCAGCCCGCCATTGCCGGCCGGGGATTTCACCCAGCTGCCCGCCCTATTCTCGCCAGCCCGAGGAGAACCAGGCCATGCCCGTTAAGCAGGTAATTACCAGCGAAAAACGGCCCATCAAGGCCTGGCTGGGAGATCTTGAAGCCGGCGCCCTGGAGCAGGCCAAAAACCTGGCCAACCTGCCCTTTATCCATCGCCACGTGGCCCTGATGCCCGATACCCATCTCGGCTACGGCATGCCCATCGGCGGGGTGATCGCCACCACCGACATGGTGATCCCCAATGCCGTGGGGGTGGATATCGGCTGCGGCATGGGGGCGGTCCAGACTTCACTTACGGAGATCAGCACCGACAAACTTAAGCAGGCGATGGCCTTAATTCGCCAAAAAATCCCCCTGGGCTTCAAGCACCACCGGCGGCCCCAGGACACAAGAATGATGCCCAAAAGCCCGGTGCCGCTGTCGGAACTGCCGGTGATCTCGGAGGAATATCGCAATGCCCTGTATCAACTCGGCACCCTGGGCGGCGGCAACCATTTCATTGAAATCCAACGGGGCAGCGACGGCCACATCTGGCTGATGGTCCACTCCGGCAGCCGCAACCTGGGGTTCAAGGTGGCCAACTATTTCAACCGGCTGGCCATTAAACTCAACCGTGAACAAAACTCCAAAGTGCCGACCAACTGGCAACTGGCCTACCTGACCGCCGACAGCCCGGCCGGCCGCAGTTACCTGCTGGCCATGCAGTATTGCGTGGATTTTGCCTACGCCAACCGCGACCTGATGCTGACCCGAATCAAGGAGACCATCCGGGAGATCCTGGGGCCGCAGGTAACCTTTGCCCCTATGATCAACATCGCCCACAACTACGCGGCCCTGGAGGAGCATTACGGCCAGAAGGTGATTGTTCACCGCAAAGGCGCCACCCGGGCCCTGGCCGGTGAAATCGGGATCATTCCCGGCTCCCAGGGCACCCCCAGTTACCTGGTGCGCGGGCTGGGCAACCCGGAAAGCTTTCAGTCCTGCTCCCATGGCGCCGGCCGCAAAATGGGGCGCAAACAGGCCCAGCGGCAGCTCAACCTGGAAGAGGAAAAAAAGCGGCTGGACGCCCGGGGTATCATCCACGCCATCCGCTCTAAAGGGGATCTTGATGAAGCGGCCGGCGCCTACAAGGAAATTGACCAGGTAATCGAAAACCAGCTCGACCTGGTGGAAGTCCTGGTGGAGCTGCACCCCCTGGCGGTTATCAAGGGGTGAATGCTCATATAATAATCAACAAAAATGGCAGTCCTAATCGCTTGATTATTAATGCTTGTTTATCATTAACCGCCGGTATATATTATTAAGTTCATATTTGTTGTTGGTTTGGCAACAGCACTAAAAGGGACTTACCGGGGCCAATCCTTGCAGGAAAAACAATCATATAACGATTCACTGATCAAGGTTCTGGTGGTGGAGGACGAACCTGGTGATGCTTTGCTGGTCCAGCGCACCCTGCTGGGGGCCGGCTCGGGGCGTTATGCGGTGGAAACCGCCGCCAGCCTGGCGGAGACTCGCCAGATCATCGCCGGCCGCCAGCCCGACGTGCTGCTGCTGGATTTGGCCCTGCCCGACTCCACCGGCCTGGAGACGGTGGAAAGCGTACGCCGGCAGGCGCCGCAAACCCCCATCGTGGTGCTCACCGGCCACGATGACGAGGAACTGGCCCAGGCCGCCCTGGAGGCCGGGGCGCAGGATTATTTAACCAAAAACACCCTGGGCAGCTACTCGCTGAGCCGGGCCATCCGTTACGCCGTCACCCGCGCCCGCCTGGAAAACCGCCTGCTGGAATCCAACCGGCGGCTGGAAAACCTGCTGGATGAGGTGCGCAGCCTCAACACCTACGATGCTCTGACCGGGCTGCCCAATCGCCGCTACCTGCTGGAGCAGTTGGAGCGCGATATTGCCATCCACGCCCGGGCCGAACAGTACGGCGCCCTGCTGGGTATCGACCTGGGCAATTTTCGCACCGTCAATGACACCCTGGGCAACGACATCGGCGACCTGCTGCTGGTGGAAACCTCCCGGCGCCTGGGTTTCTCCGTGCGGGAAACCGACACCGTGGCCCGCTTGGGCAGCGACGAATTTGCCGTCATTCTCGATCATCTGGGCCCCGATTACAACCAGGCCGCCGTCAAGGCCGAAGAGATCGCCAAAAAAATTCGCCGCACCATCAATCGGCAATTTTCCCTCAAGGGCCATGAGTGTCATGTAACCTGCTGCATCGGGGTTTGTATTTTCGGCCGCCGGGATGAGCTGTTCGACGAACTGCTGATCCGGGCCAATGTCGCCACCTACCAGGCCAAAAAGAGCGGCCCCAACACCATCCGCTTTTTTGACGAAGCCATGCAAAGCGCCCTGGAAGAACGGGCCCGCCAGGAAGCCGAGTTGCGCCAGGCCCTGAAAGAAAATCAACTGCTGCTCTATTTCCAGCCCCAATTCAACGGCACCGGCCGCCCCCGCGGCGCGGAAGCCCTGGTGCGCTGGCAGCACCCCAGCCGTGGTCTGGTGGCGCCGGCGGAATTCATTCCCCTGGCCGAGGAAACCGGCCTGATCCAGCCCATCGGCCGGATGATCCTGGCGCAGGCCTGCTCCCGGCTCAAAGAATGGCAGGAACAGCCCGAACTGGCCGACCAGGTAATGGCGGTAAATATCAGTGCCCACCAGTTTCATCAGGCCGATTTTGTCGATCAGGTCCGGGAAGCCCTCACCACCAGCGGGGTGCGCCCCCAAGGGCTGAAACTGGAGCTGACCGAAAGCGCCCTGCTGGCCGACCTGCGCGATGCGATCAGTAAAATGCAAACCCTGGTAGAAATGGGGCTTAGCATCTCCCTGGACGATTTCGGCACCGGCTACTCCTCTCTTTCCTACCTGAAAACCCTGCCGGTCAATCAACTGAAAATCGACCGCTCCTTTATCGCCAACGTCACCAGCGACCCCAGTGACGCCGCCATTGTCCGGGCAATCCTGGCCATGGCCGCGGAACTGGAAATCGAAGTGGTGGCGGAAGGGGTTGAAGATGAACGGCAACTGGCCTTTTTACAGCAACACAACTGCCGTATCTTCCAGGGTTTCCTCTTTGCCCGCCCGATGCCCGCCGACGATTTCTGCCAGCTCGTAAAAAAAACCCCAGCCACCGCTTAAACTCTTCAGCCACGCAATGGCCGCAACCTTGATTTTTCCGGGCGGCCAGTGCTGTTTTGTGTTATTTTAGTCACTTTTTAATTGGAAAAGTGTGCACCCATGTTAACCATCCAGAATCTCTCCATCCAATTCGGCGACAAGCACCTGTTCAAGGAAGTGTCGGCCCGGGTCAGCCCCCAGGATCGCATCGGCCTGGTGGGGGTTAACGGGGCCGGCAAATCCACCCTGATGAAGATCATGGCCGGCCTCCGGCTGATCGATGAAAAGGTGGTGAGCCGGGCCAAACGCGCCACCGTGGGGTATCTGCCCCAGGAGCTGGAAGGTTTTGCCCCGGGCCGCACCCTGTACCAGGAGGCGGAAAGCGCCTTTGCCGAGGCGCTGGCCCTGCAGCAAGAACTCGATGAGGTCAACGGGCAACTCTCTACCATAACCGAGGCCGACCCCGACTGCCAGGCCTTGCTGGAGCGCCAAGGGGAGCTGCAGGACGCCCTGGAGAGCCAGGATATTTTTCGCATTCGCTCCCAGGTGGAAAAGGTTTTGGTGGGGCTTGGTTTCAAGGAAGAAGAATTCGATAAAGACTGCCACGCCTTTTCCGGCGGCTGGCAGATGCGGCTGCAACTGGCCAAGCTGCTGCTGGCCCGCCCCGCCTTGCTGCTGCTCGATGAGCCCACCAACCACCTGGACCTGGAATCGCTGACCTGGCTGGAGGATTTTCTGCAAGGCTACCAGGGCGCCCTGGTGATGATCTCCCACGACCGGACCTTTTTAAACAACATCTGCAACGCCATCTGGGAGTTGAGCCTGGGCAACCTTACGGTTTACAAGGGCAACTACGACCAGTACCTGCGCCAGAAGGAAGAGCGGCTGGAGATCCAACGGGCCGCCTGGGAAAACCAGCAGGCCAACATTCAGCAGACCATGCGCTTTGTCGACCGCTTCCGGGCCAAGTCCACCAAGGCCAGCCAGGTCCAGAGCCGGCTCAAGCAACTGGAAAAAATGGACAAGGTGGAGCTGGAGGAAACCGAGGCCAGGGTGGACTTCCGTTTTCCGCCGGCCCCGCCCAGCGGTCGCCTGGCCGTGGAGGTGCGGGGGCTGACCAAAAACTACGGGCCGCTTAAGGTCTTCAACGGGCTTGATTTCATTATGCAGCGCGGCGAGAAGCTGGCGGTGGTGGGGGTCAACGGGGCCGGTAAATCCACCCTGGTCAAAATCATGGCCGGTCTGCTCCGCCCCGACGGCGGCGAGGTCCGTTTCGGACACAACGTCAAACCATCCTACTTCGGCCAGCACCAGGCCCAGGAACTGGACCCGGAATTAACGGTCTTCGACACCGTCTTCCAGGCCACCCCCAACCTCACCGTAACCCAGGTTCGCTCCCTGCTGGGCGCCTTTCTCTTTCGCGGCGAGGATGCCGACAAACGGGTTTCCGTCCTTTCCGGCGGCGAAAAAAGCCGCCTGGCCCTGGCCAAGATGATTGCCGTGCCGGCCAACCTGCTGATCCTGGACGAACCCACCAACCATTTGGACATGGTCTCCCAGGAAGTGCTGCAGGAGGCCATGGACCGTTACGACGGCACCATCATCGTGGTGTCCCATAACCGCCATTTCGTCAACGCCTTTGCCGGCAAGGTGCTGGAAATCAGCCAGGGCCGGGGCACCATGTACGAAGGCAACATCGACGAATACCTCGACAAGGTTCGCCGGGATCGGGAGGCCGCCTTAACCCCAACCTCGGCGGCAACCAAGCAGGACCGCGCCCCAGTTGGGGACGGGTCGCCCGGCGCCACCGAGCCGGGTGGGCAGCGGGCCAGCGGTCACGGGGGCAAGGAGGCGCGCCGCCGGCAGGCGCAAGAACGCCAACGGCTTAATCAACTCCTGGGACCGCTGCGCAAAAAAGCCGCCCAAGCGGAAAGTGAAGTAGAAAAACAGGAGCAGCGCAAGGATGAACTGGAAAAACTGCTGGCCGACCCGGAAATCTACCACCGCCAGGAGGAATTTGCCGAGCTGAGCAAAGAGTACGCCGAACTGGAACGCCGCCTGGAACGCCTTTACGACCAGTGGGAAAAAGTAAACAGCGAAATCGAAGAGATCCTTACTTCTGCTTGACCGGGTCTTGTTTTGTCAGTATCTTCCGCCGCCATGAGCCTGATTCGTCGACAAATAGAAGAGCGCGAGGCCCTCAACCTGGCACCCGCCGCCACCCGCAGCAGCGAGTCTCGGGGCCGGGCGCGGCCGGAGGAAGAGTGTACCATCCGGGTGGCCTTCCAGCGCGACCGCGATCGGATCATCCACTGCAAGGCCTTCCGGCGCCTGAAGCACAAAACCCAGGTTTTTCTGGCCCCGGCCGGTGACCATTACCGCACCCGCCTGACCCACGTGCTGGAGGTTTCCCAGATCGCCCGCACCATTTCGGTGGCCCTGCGCTTAAACGGCCATCTCACCGAGGCCATCGCCCTGGGCCACGATCTGGGCCACACCCCCTTCGGCCATGCCGGCGAGGCAGTGCTCAGCGAGTTGCACCCGGAAGGCTTCCACCACTACCAGCAGAGTCTGCGGGTGGTGGACCTGCTGGAAAACAAGGGCCGCGGCCTGAACCTGACCTGGGAGGTGCGCGACGGGATCGCCCGGCACTCCAAGGGCCGGGGCGCCATCCTGCCGCCGGTAACCGCCGATAGCGACCTGCTGCCCGCCACCCTGGAGGGTCAGGTGGTGCGCCTCTCCGACATCATCGCTTATGTCAATCACGACCTCGACGACGCGGTGCGGGCCGGGCTGTTACGGGATGACGAGATCCCCCGGCACCTGATCGAGCGCCTGGGGGCCACCTCCTCCCAGCGGGTCAACACCATGGTCTGCGACCTGGTGCAGCAAACCCTGGCCGGCGGCGGCGAGCAACTGACCATGAGCCCGGAGATCGTGGCGGCCATCGACGAGTTGCGCACCTTTCTCTTTGCCCGGGTCTATGAAAACTACAAGGTGCATGCCGATTTTTTCAAGGCGATGAAGGTGATCCGCGAACTCTACCAGTATTTTCTGGCCCACGACGACCACTGGCAAAAATCCGTCAATTACCCGGAAGACACCAGCCGCGACCGCATGGTCTGCGATTTTGTCGCCGGCATGACCGACCGTTACGCCCTGGACCTGTACGCCAGGGTTTTCCTGCCCAAACCCTGGAGTGTTTTGTAAACCATGAACCAACCAACCGCCAACCCGGAAAACAAGCAGCCCGCCCCCACCTCCCGGCAACTCCCCAAGGCCTACGAGTTTCGCGAGGTGGAAGACCGCTGGTACCAGAACTGGCTTGAGCACAAAAATTTCCGGGCCACCATGGACGAATCCCGGCCCTCCTTTTCCATTGTCATTCCCCCGCCCAACGTCACCGGGGTGCTGCATGTGGGCCATGCCCTGAACAACACCCTGCAGGATATCCTGGTGCGCTACCGCCGCATGCAGGGCTACAACGTACTCTGGCTGCCGGGCACCGATCACGCCGGGATCGCCACCCAGAACGTGGTGGAGCGGCAACTGGCCGCCAAGGGGGTCAGCCGCCAGGAACTGGGCCGGGACAAATTCATCGAGCGGGTCTGGCAGTGGAAGGAGGAATCCGGCGGCCAGATCATCAACCAGCTCAAGCGGCTGGGCTGCTCCTGCGACTGGGAGCGGGAGCGCTTCACCATGGACGAGGGGCTGTCGCAAGCAGTGCGCACGGTCTTTGTCCGCCTTTACAAGGAAGGGTTGATCTACCGGGGCAACTACATCATCAACTGGTGCCCCCGCTGCCATACCGCTTTGGCCGACGTGGAGGTGGAACACGAAGAGACCGCCGGGGCGCTTTACCACATCCGCTACCCGCTGGCCGACGGCAGCGGCCATGTGGTGGTGGCCACCACCCGCCCGGAGACCATGCTGGGGGACACGGCGGTGGCGGTGCATCCCGCCGATGAGCGCTACCGCGAGCTTAAGGAAGCGGCAGTAATCCTGCCGCTGGTTAACCGCAAGATCCCCATCGTGTACGATACCCACGTGGAAAAGGATTTCGGCTCCGGGGCGCTCAAGGTAACCCCGGCCCACGACCTTAACGACTTCGAGATCGGCCGCCGCCACCAACTGCCGGTGCTGAAGGTGATGGACGACCACGGGATGATGAACGAAGAGGCCGGCGCCTATGCCGGGCTGGATCGTTTCGCCTGCCGGGAAAAGATCGTGGCCGACCTGAAGGCCGCCGGCCTGCTGGAAAAAATCGAAGATTACCAGCACGGTGTGGGCCACTGCTACCGCTGCCAGACGGTGGTGGAGACGGCCCTGTCGCGGCAGTGGTTCGTGGCGGTCAAGCCTTTGGCCCAAAGGGCCGCCGACACCGTGCGGCAGGGAGAGATCAACCTGCTGCCCAAGATGTGGCACAACACCTTTTACGAGTGGATGGACAATATCCGCGACTGGTGCATCTCCCGCCAGATCTGGTGGGGCCACCGCATCCCCGCCTGGACCTGCGAGGCCTGCGGCGAGCTGATCGTCGAGGAACACGACCCGGATCTCTGCCCCAAGTGCGGCTCCAGCAGCCTGCACCGGGAAGAGGACGTGCTGGACACCTGGTTTTCTTCGGCCCTCTGGCCATTTTCCACCCTGGGCTGGCCGGAGAAAACCAAAGAGTTGCAGATGTTCTACCCCACCAGCGTGCTGATCACCAGCTTCGACATCCTCTTCTTCTGGGTGGCCCGGATGATGATGATGGGCCTGCACTTCATGGACCAGGTACCCTTCCGGGATGTCTACCTGCACGCCCTGGTGCGGGACAAGCACGGCAAGAAGATGAGCAAGTCCAAGGGCAACGTGCTGGACCCCCTGGAGTTGATGGACCAGTACGGCACCGACGCCCTGCGCTTCACCATGGCCGCCTTCGCCGCCCAGGGCCGGGACATCAAGCTGGCCGAAGAGCGGATTGAAGGTTACCGCCACTTCATCAACAAACTGTGGAATGCCGCCCGCTTCACCTTGATGCAGATAAGCGATCACCAGGCACCGCACCTTGCGGCACCTGGAGACCGCTTATCCCGGGAGCAATCACTGGCGCAAGGTGGCAAGGCCGACGGCACAACCGACGAGCTTTCCCTGCCCCACCGCTGGATTCTGAGCCGGGCCGGCAAGGTGGCCGGCGAAGTTGGCCGGGCCCTTGATGATTACCGTTTCAACGACGCCGCCAACGCCGCCTACCAGTTTGTCTGGAAGGAGTTCTGCGACTGGTACCTGGAGTGGATCAAGCCCGAGCTGTACGGCGACGACCCGGCGCTCAAGGCCCGCAGCCGGGCGGTACTGCTGCGGGTGCTGGAGGATATCCTGAAAATTCTCCACCCCATGATCCCCTTTGTTACCGAGGAGATCTGGCACGCCCTGCCTGGCGCACGCTCTTCCATCATGGTGGAGCCCTTCCCGGTGGCCGACCCGGCCCGGCAGGACGAGGCGGCCGAGGCCCAGGCCGAGTTGCTGATGGAGGTGGTGGGCGGCATCCGCAACATCCGCAGTACCTACCTGCTGCACCCCTCGGCCACCATCAAGGTCGGCATTATCTGCAGCGATCCGGCCAAGCTGGCCACCCTGCAGGAGTTGGGCGAGGCCGTTAAAGGCCTGACCCGCAGCGACCAGTTGGAGATCAGCAGCGAAGGCCGAATACCCGCCGGCAACGCCACCCACATCCTGCCCGAACTGGAGATCTTCGTCCCCCTGGCCGGCCTGGTGGATGTGGCCGCCGAATGCGCCAAGCTGGACAAGGAAGAAAAAAAGCTCAACCAGGAATTGCAGCGCATCCAAGGCAAGCTGGGCAACGAAAAATTCCTGGCCAAGGCCCCGCCGGAAGTGGTGGCCAAGGAACAGGCCAAAAAAGACGAACTAATGGCCACCCTGGGCACCATCGAGGAAAACCGCCGTCGTCTGCAGGCCATCGGCTGATTTGCCGGAACTTTTCTAACTGTAAGGATGTGCCAAGGGATAAGCGATCACGAGGTTTGCGTGATCGCTCACACTAAGATCGGCGGCCGGCAGGTGGGGTCACCGTCAGTTCCTGCTCGCTGATGGCCCGCTCCTGGTAGTAGAAGCGGAGTTTCCAGAGACCGTTGACGTTGTTCGCCTCGGGGGGGATGGTATGCGAAATCAGTTGGCGGCGGCCGTTGTGCACCGTCTGCCGCTGGCTGGCCACCTGGCGGCCGTCGGGACCGAACCAGCGGATTTCCAACTCCAGCGGGCTATCGGCGGGGATGAAATTTACCGCAAACAGGGCCCCGAAGGTAACCCCCGGCCGGCCGGGGATGCTGTCCGGGGCCGAGGCAAACAACTGGCGGCGCAACAGGGCCGCCTCGATATTGCTGGACTCACCGATCACCCTTCCCAGTTCGCTCATCCCCTGGTACTGCTCGGCAATCATCCCGGCCCCTTCAATATCCACCCCCCAGATCTTCACCGGCCGTCCATCATCACCACCGGTCGCTTCTTCTTCCAGCATCAGGGCCGCCAATGTGGCCGACTGCTCGGGCCGTGAATCATCACCGGCCTTGGGCTCGTACCCCTGGGCCTGATCCAGCATTCTTGCTTTGTCGAGATTTTTAACATTGAACAGGCTGGCCCGGGTGAGGTTGGCCTCGGCAAAGACGGCCCGGTTGAAATCGGCGTCATTGAGGCTGGCGCCGCTTAAAATCGCCCCGGAAAGATCGGCGTCGGTGAGATTGACCCAGCGCAGATCGGACCGGCTGAGGTTGGCCCGGGCGAGATTAGCCTGGCGCAGATCGGCATTGCTCAGGTCGGCATCGGCCAGGTCGGCATCCCGCAAGTTGGCGTTGACCAGGTTGGCGTTGCGCAAGTCGTAACGGATCATCCGGCCGCCCAGGGAAACGGCGCTGCGCAGGCTCTGCAGTACCGAGGCCCCGGCTCCCAGGTTGACCCCGGTAAGATTGGCCTCCCGCAGGTCGGTATTGCTCAGGTCGGCATCCACGATGGTGGCCCAGGAGAGGTCGGCCCGGTTCAAAGAGGCATGGCTCAATCGCACCCGCCGGAGATTAGCCTCGCGAAGCACCGCCCCGGTGACAATGGCATTGCTGAGATCAGCCCCATGCAGGTCGGCCTTCTGCAAAGAGGCGTTGGTCAGGTTACCCCGGATCATCGAGACCCGGGAAGTCAGGTCGGCCCCATCCAGGTTGGCATTGGTCAGGTTGGCCTCCAGCAGCTTGGCCCCGGCCATTATTGCTTCACTGAACACCGCGGCGGTGAGGTTGGCCCCGGTGAAATCGGCCTGGCTGAAATCCGCTTGCTGGGCCGCCACCCGGGTCAAATTGGCGGCCCGAAAATCGGCATTTCTGGCCACCGCCGACAGCAGCCGGGCCCCATGGAGGGTACCGCCGGCAAATACCGCCTTGTCCAGCCGGGCACCGGCCAGATCGGCGGCACTGAGATCGGCCTCCAGCAGGCTGGCGTCGGTGAGATCCACCCCACGTAAATCGGCCCCATAAAGGTTGCTCCCGGCTAGATTAGCTTTGACCATCTTTACTCCGGCCAGGGCCAGCCGGCTTAAATCGGCCCCCTCTAAAACTGCTCCGGCCAGGTTGGCCTGCTGAAAAACCCCGCCGGTAAGATCGGTGCCGCTGAAAATAGCCCTGGAAAGATCGGCGCCGCTGAAATTGGCCTGCCGCAATGTGGCCTCGCGAAAATCGGCCCGGCGGGCGTCAGCATGGCGGAAATCGCTTTCGCTGAACAATACCTGCCGCAAATCCGCCTGCCGCAAGCGGGCCTGGCTGAAATTGGCCCGGGAAAGATCGGCCCGGCGCAGGTCCGCCCCACCCAAATCGGCCAAAGCCAGGCTGGCTCGCGCCAGGTTGGCGTCCACCAGCTTGGCCTCCCGCAAGTCTGCCTCGCTGAGGTCGGCGTGCATCAAGTCCGCCCGGCTGAAATCAGCACCACGCAAGTTGGCCCCTTGCAGGTTAACCCCATGCAGACGGCTATCGGCAAAGTTCACGCCCCGCAGATCCAGCCCGGCCAGGTTCAGGGTGCTGAGGTCTTTCCCCTGCAGATTGCGATCTCCAGCCAGGGCCTGTTGCACCTGGCCCATGGCGATCTGTTCCCGGGCCTCGAGGTCATCCAGCACCGCCGGGGCCGCGGGTGGGGCCGGAATCATCATGGTGGCAAAGGGGAGCCTGGAGGCCAGCGGTTGCTTGCCGCCCTCCCCCATCAGATAACCGGCCAGGGCCGCAGCGCCCACCAGCAGCAGAATCCCGGCCACCGTAACCCCGCGCCCGGGGCGCAACCATGGCCGCCGGTGAGCCGGTCGTCCCGCTTTGGCCTGCTTCACCGCCTGCACCGGAGCTGCAGCCTGGACCTGCCCTTTGGTTTTGCACTGCGGGCAGGGAACGGTTTTACCGGCATGACGCCCGGCCACCTCCCGCCTGAAATCACAGGCCGGGCAGTGGAAAACCGCCGGCGGCTCCGCCGCCGCCCCTTCCGGGTTCTGTTTGGTAACTGGTTGTTTCATCGCCCCACACTTATTTGCTACCAGATCTGTAACTCAAACAAAGATATTATTGTACCTGCGGCTGCCGCCACCTGCCATAGCATATCGGCATTCCCCGGCGGCACCTGAGAACTTTTCCGCCAATTATCCCCCTTTTGTTTTGCCTGGCATCACCCGGGTCGGTTATATTCACCCCCGGGCGGCAACTTGCCGACAAGTTAGTAATCGTTCAGCCGCACCATTAAATAATCCGTACCTGCAACCTGAACAGGCTTACCGGCAGATCGTTATCGTGAGCAGCCCCAAAGATCAAAAAACCACCGACCAGGCAACCGGCACCGCCAAACAATCTGCGGCCGCCGGCCGGCAGGACTCGCGCCGGCGTGACCCCCGGGAACAGGCCCTCAAATACAAGGCCTTCAAACACACCTTTTCCGAGGACGCCATCCGCCGCGGTTTAAGCGACAAGGCCCTGGACAAAAAATTGCGTCGCAGCAACAGCCTGGTGGAACGCTACCGGCATTACCTGGAGTTGCGCCAGCAGGCCGGGCTTGTCAACCTGGCCTACCCCTGGCGCAACCCCTTCAACTGGCTGATGTTCGCCACTTTTTTCTGGCTGCCGCGCGTGCTGCGCTGGGGGGTGCTGACCCTGCTGGCTTTGCTGGCCATCAATTACATCCCAGGCCCCACTCAGCATATTGTGGAAATCCTGGCCGCCCGGGCCGTCTACGACACCGCTCCCATCGCCCGTCTGCCCGCCAGCCTGGAAAGCTATGCCCATTCGGCCCGGATTGTCGACCGCCAGGGCAATACCATCAAGTCTTACGGGCGGCGCCAGGTTACCCTGGAGGTGCCGGAACCGGCCAGAAAAGCGATCCTGGCCTGTGAAGACCACTACTTCCTGCCCCACGATGCTTATCCCTGGTATGTTAATGCCTTCCTGATTCACCCCGGGGTAAGTTGGTTCAACATGGCCGGTGCCGTCCGCGACACCCTGCGCGGCACCCCCCGCGGGGCCAGCACCGTGGTCATGCAGAACGCCAAAAAGATTCTGGGCAATACCCAGCGGACGGTGGCCAACAAGCTGGAGGAGATCATCCTGGCCTACATGATGGTGGCCCGTTTCGGCAAAGAGCAGAACCTGGATTTTTATATCAACACCGTGCCGGTGGGGGCCAATATTTACGGCCTGCCGGCGGCCGCCGAGAGCTATTTCCGCAAAGACCTGGAGGAACTTAACTACCAGCAACTGGTGGCCATCGGCGCTTTCATTCCCAACCACTTCCGCCAGGTCGCCTTTTACCGGATCGTCAACGGGCGGAATTTCGACGAGCTGGACCCCAACCTGGCCGGCCATGCCCGGGCCGCCATCAACAAGGTCAACCTGGCCCTTGCTCATCTCCACCGCCTGGGGGAGATCAGTGAGCGCGAATACCGGCAGTGGCGCTTGCACGACGAGGAATCGATCCGCAACATCGGCTTCCGCGACTTTCGCTCACCCTTGTACGGCGAAGAGGAGTGGACCTCGTGGAACGTTATCCGGGAAGTAACCTCACGGAGCTACCGGATCAACGGCCGCGAAGTCAGCGGCAGCCAACTGCTGCTGGACCAGCCGGGCGATGTGGTCATCGAAACCGCCATCGACCTTAACCTTACGGAAAACGCCAAAAAGATCATTGACGACTTTCTAAACTCGCCTGAATATCGCAATGTCCTGCGCCGCAGCAACCGCAATCTGTGGCGGCGGGAACTGGCACGCTACGACCACCTGCCCCGCCAGGCCCCTTTCGAAGATTTTGCCGGCTTTATGGAGCAGCTTGAACGGCACCTTAATGTCGGCGTCATCGCCGTCAATCAGCACGGAGAAATAGTCTCTTACGTGGGCGGCAAGGAGTTTGGCGGCGCCGAGGGGGCCGCCAACCTGATCGCCGCCGAAACGGACAATACCGACGGAACCGATGGCCAGGCCGCCTCCCCGCCCCGCCCGGTGATCATCGACCTGATGAACCGCCGGGCCACCGTAACGCCATCCTCCACCATCAAGCCGGTGGTGGGTTACTACGCCATGGTGGCCGCCGATGTTAAACCGGAGCACACCTTTGCCGACGAGCCGGTGGAGTTCAAGTACATGGAGGAAGAAGGGCGGCAGATCTGGCTGCCCCGCAACTGGTACGACTACGACCAGCGCGGCAGCGGCAACAACCGTTATCGCGGCCGGCAATACAGCCTGACCGAGGCCCAGGTGCTGTCGGTAAATACCATCTTCGCCCGGCTCTACACCAACCGCCTGGTGCAAAACGCCATGCTCAGCGCCTTCGACCGCCTCGGCCTGGAGTACAACCGGGAAGATGCCCGCTACTGGCCCTTCGGCATCGGCGCCACCGACCTGCCGGTGCAACAGTGGCTGGCGGTTTACAACGCCTTTCTGGACGGCTTTTACCGGGAACCGACCTTTGTCAGCCGAATCACGGTCAACGACCGGGTGATCTACCAGCGAGCCGAAGACCCGGCCTTGCGCCCCCTGCCGCTTTTCGATGCCCGGCGGGAGCGGGAGGCCAGCCTGAAAATTTTACATGAAGTGGTCAGCCGGGGCACCGGCGTAGCCATGCGGGACAACTTCCCTTACTTCCGCAACCTGGTTTCCGGCAAAACCGGCACCGCCCCCCAGGGGCGCTCCTCGCTGTTTGTCAGCCACTTCAACCCGCAGCGGGACC
The DNA here is from genome assembly GCF_000092205.1 of Desulfurivibrio alkaliphilus AHT 2. GTDB lineage: Bacteria > Desulfobacterota > Desulfobulbia > Desulfobulbales > Desulfurivibrionaceae > Desulfurivibrio > Desulfurivibrio alkaliphilus. The sequence goes on from NC_014216.1 coordinate 1,260,508, forward strand.
GCGGCCGTTACCAGGATGAAACCCTGACCATGATGGTGCTTTTCACCACCAATACCGGCGGCTTTAAAAGTGTGGGAATGTCCAGCGAAGGCCCGGTTAAAGTGGCCGGCGAGATTTACAACCACCTTTTTCAGCAACGCCTGCAAGAGATGATGGACCGCAAAATCGACCAGGCCCGCCAGGACAACGCCCATTTTCGCAACAACCACGTCTACTGGGCCAACGTCAACCGGTACCTGGACACGCTGCTTAACGACCGTTGCCCGGACAGCCGCCACCATATCCATGAATACGTGGTGGGAGTTGACGGCTTTGCCGAGGCGGTGGAACAGATCCTGAGCCCCAACAACCAGATTTATACCGGCCGGGACGAAATTTTCAACGCTCTGGTCCGCTACTATTGCGACCAGGAACGCATAATCCGTATCGACTAACCGAAATAAAAAGGAGAGCGGCAACCATGGCTAAAATAGGACGCAACGACCCCTGCCCTTGCGGCAGCGGCAAGAAATTCAAAAAATGCTGCCTGGAAAAACAGCGCCTGGCAGGGCGCACCCCGGCCGCGGCCAGCCAGCCGCCGTCACTGACCGGCGAGATCAAGACCCTGCAGGAAGCCGCCGCGGGCCGGCAGGTGCTCTTTAAAACCCTGGGGGTTTTTGTGCTCTTCACCACCCAACCGGGTGATGCCTGGGTGCTGGAGGTTACCGAGATGGACGCAGTGCAGGTGGCCCGAGAAGGCGAAGCCATCGCGGTGGAAATCGAGGAGACCCCCGAGACCCTGGAGATCAACTGGACCCACCGCTTCCAGCTTACCGACAAAGGCCGGAAGCTGGAGCTGGAAAGTTATGCCGATCAGGGCACGAGCACCATTCCCCAGTGCCCCACCCAGCAGATCCGGGCCGCCGTGAAAAAGATCAAGTCCCGGCTCTCGCCGGAGTTGCTGGAGTCGATCCACCTGCAGCAACAGCAGGAAGAAGAAAATGCGCTGAGGCGAGGGGTTAAAAGTAGTAGCCGAAGTTGATATTGAAGCGATACTCCCACTTATCGTCGGGGTTGGCCCCGAAGCGCTCCCAGCCGGAGGTGTTGCCGACAAAGTCGTTACCGTTGGAGTAGGCCAGATCGGTGTAGCTGTACCAGTTGCCGCGGGCCCAGGCCGCTCCGATGACCAGCATTTCGCTGTCGTTGAAGCCGCTCTCGGTCTTCATCAGCGAGCTGTACTCAATGTAGGGCAGCAGGTAATCCAGCCAGTCCAGGCCCGGGGTTTCCAGGTAATAGCTTAACGATACCGCCGGAATCCAGGCCTCGGCCGCTACTTCCGTGGTGTAGTCGTGGGCGCCCATTTTCACCAGGGTATCGGTGCCCAGGGGCTGATCTTCGTCCACATCATATTTGTAGTAGGTCAACTGGGTGGCCAGGGTCCAGTTCTGCCATTTGGTCACCACGTGCAACGAGCCGGCGTAATGATCGCCATCGCTTTGCGGGCCGTTGCTCTTCAACTGGCCGTACTGGGCTGAGGCGCCAAGGTCCAGGGCCACCCCGGCGGCGGTGGTTAAGTGATAAATACCGCGGATATTGAACTGGTTGCGCTCCTCATAGCCATCCCCGCTGGTATCGACCACGTCGTAGGAGTAACGGGCGGCCTTGGTATTGCTGCCGGCGTAAGCCCCTTCATCGGCATAATAGTAGGCGACATCAAGGGTCCAGTTATCGAAGGGCCGGGTGTATTTGACCCCCAGGTCCATATCGTCGGCCAGCCCCACGTAGTAGTGCTGGTCGAACATCCAGCTCTGGGACACCCCGTAGGGACCGGGGCCGAAGGGCACCCGGTTGACCCCCACCTGCAGTTGCGCATCATCCGGGAAGTTGTAACCCAGCCAACCGGTGTGGAGAAAGTGATAGCCGTCGTAGAAACGGTACTCGACCTTGCCCACCCATTGATCCTGGGCGTAATCCAGGTTGAGCCGGAAGGTGTCCAGGGTAAAGTTGCCGCCATCCCCTTCCGCCCGGGAGGGGGAACCGATTTCCGGCTCATAGTCGCCGATGGTGTAGTTAACCCGCATGGCGCCGCCCAAGGTGAGCGGGCCGAGTTCAATGGAGGCGGCAACCGGGGTCGGCAGCAGCAGCCCCGCGGTCAGCAGGCCGGCGGTCAGCAGGCTGCCGCCGGTTTTGGCAAAAATTATCCGCATGGTTGTTTTCTCCCCTGTGGTTATGTTCATGTCTGTTTTCCTGGCTGGGTACCCCGTAATCGCTTCCCCTTCTGCAACGGGCCGCTAGCGCACCGCCTGGAGAAAATGGACATGCCGTTCGTACTGCTCAAGCACGTCACTGATCACATAATCCTTGCTCCAGCCCATGATGTCGTAATCCTGCCCCCCTTCCAGCAGATGAACCTCGGCCCGGTAATACTTCAGGGCCTCCGCCCGGCTGGCACGGGTGTCGCGCATGACCAGGGTGGGTGCTTCATAGGGGCGGGGGCGCACCGAATACAGGAAGTCGACATCATCTTCGGCGGCATGTCGCACCTCGACCCAGACCCGGCCGTCCTCGCCTTCTTCCACCCGGGCGTCAAGCTGCTGCCGGCGAAACTCATCGGCCACCTCATGCAGCGCCGGCTTGACCACCGTCTCGAGAAACTCCCTGACCTCCCTTTTGCTGGGCTGATGGATCAGGGTCCGCAGCCGCTGTTTCCAACTCAGCGCCGCATGGGGTCCCCGGGGCATCACCCGGGCTTCGCGCAGGCTGACCCTTTTAACCCCCTCGATCTGCAGGGCCCGCAACAGCCCCCAGCACATCAGGATCATGATTACCGTAAAAGGCAGGGCGCTGGCGATGGTGGCGGTCTGCAGGGCCGCCAGGCCACCGGCCAGCAGCAGCGCCGCAGCCACCACCCCTTCCACCAGGGCCCAGAAAATCCGCTGCCAGGTGTGCGATTCATCCGCCCCGCCGGAAGTCAGGATATCCACCACCAGTGAGCCGGAGTCCGACGAGGTGACAAAAAAGGTGATGACCAGCAGGGTGGCAATTAAGGCGGTGATGGATGAAAGGGGCAGGTGCTCGAAGAATTGAAAGAGCGCCACCGAGGTATCCGCCGCCACCGCCTCGGAGAGGGCGGCAAGCCCCTGGATCATGATCATGTGCAGGGCGGTATCGCCGAAAAAGGTCATCCACATGAAGGTAAAACCCACCGGCACCAGCAACACCCCGACCACAAACTCCCGGATGGTGCGCCCCCTGGAAACCCGGGCGATGAACATGCCGACAAAGGGGGCCCAGGCAATCCACCAGCCCCAGTAAAACAGGGTCCAGCCGCCGATCCAGTCGGTGGGCTCATAGGCATACAGGTTGAAGGTCATTTCAAACAGCGAGGATATATACATCCCGGTGTTCTGGACCATGGTCTGGAGCAGAAAAACCGTGGGCCCGGCCACCAGTACAAAGGCCAGCAGGGCGGCGGCCAGGATCATGTTGAGCAGAGAAAGGCGGCGAATGCCGGCGTCCAGCCCCAGGGCCACCGAGACAGTGGCAATGGCGGTGATCACCGCAATCAGGATCACCTGCACCCCCACCGTGCTGGGCACCGAAAAGAGATAGTTCAAACCCGAGTTGATCTGGATCACCCCGAAGCCAAGGGAGGTGGCCACCCCGAAAATGGTCCCCAGCACCGCAAAAATATCCACCGCGTGGCCGATGGGGCCGTAAATCCGCTCGCCGATCAACGGGTAAAAAGCCGAGCGGATGGTCAGGGGCAGGCCCTGGCGGAAGGAAAAGTAGGCCAGCGACAGGGCCACCACCGCGTAAATGGCCCAGGCATGAACCCCCCAGTGAAAAAAGGTGATCCGCATGGACTGCTTGGCCGCCTCGGCGGTTTCCGCATCGCCCACCGGTGGGCTGACGTAGTGCATTACCGGTTCCGCCACCCCGAAAAACATCAGCCCGATCCCCATCCCGGCGGAAAAGAGCATGGCAAACCAGGACCAGTAGCTGTAATCGGGCTCGCTGTGGTCACTGCCCAGCTTTACCCGGCCATGCCCGGAAACCGCCAGGCCGACGACAAAGACCAAAAAACCGGCCACCGCCAGTACGTAAAACCAGCCGGCGGACTCGATAATCCAGCTCTGGGTGGCATCAAACAGGGTCCCGGCGGTTTCGGTGGCCACCATGGCGAAGGTGACGAAGGTCACCGTAAGCACGGCGGACAGAATAAAAACCGGAGGGTTCATCTGAATCCAGGAACTGCGCTGGGCGTTACCGGCTTGCTCTTCCACGCTCTCTCCTTCTGCGGCTCGAAATTGAGCCAACATAAAGCAATAGTGATATTTTACAGGTAAAAATCGGCCCTACCCTAACATGCTCAGCCAAGCCAGCAAGAATAATTTTTCGGGCAAACTTTTTGGGGAAGAAAATCTATGGGCTGTCTCAGGCAGAGCCGCTGACACTGCCGAACAGGCCGATATCAACGCCGTGCGCCAGCGCTGCCTGCCGCCATTTACGGTGGTCGGGGGTGGCAAAGATGATTTCGTCGAGGGCCGGCAGCACCAGCCAGCCGTCAACACTCAGTTCGGCCTCCAACTGCCCCGGCCCCCAGCCGGCATAACCCAGGGTGACCAGATAATGCTGCGGCCCATCGCCGGCGGCCAGGTCGTAAAACAAGCGCGGGTCTCGGGTCAGGGAGATGGTGGAACTTACCCGCAGCTGATTGCCGATTTGATAATCGACGGAATAGATCACAAAAACATGGCTGGTTTCCACCGGCCCGCCCAGGTAAACCGGCCCCAGCGGACTGCTGGGCAGGGGAATCTCGGCGTTGCGGAAGATATCCTCCAGTTGCACATCTTTAAGCGGCTGGTTGATGATCAGCCCCATGGCCCCTTCATCGTTGTGGGCGCAAAGATAAATCACCGTTTCCATGAAACGGGGATCGGACATCTGGGGGGTGGCAATTAAAAACTGACCTTGCAGGCTGTCCACGGTTGCAATACCCCTGGGTGGAATAACAACGGTACAACCCGGCCGCATGACCGGATAATGTAAGCGATCACGGGGCACCCCACCTTGCGGCGATCAGCCCGGCTTGAGTACCCGGTGGTGTACGCTGCGCCGGTCTGCTTGCCGCAATCTGGGGCACCCCGTGACCGCTTACTCCTTGGAAGATCGTCAGGCATGGGGTGTCCCGTGATCAGTTACGGATAATTCACGCTACTGCTGTAGCTTGAGCCTACCTGATGGGTCTGGCAAAATCAATTGCAAAAAGCAGCGGGGCCAGGCAGTTGCAAGCCATTGGTGTTTGCACCGGACATCTCATGATCTTTGCTTGTCAGCCCCGGCCAACCTGTGCTACAACAAACAGGCGTCCAGCCGTAAATTCACCAATATTACAATTTAAACCGAGCCAACCCCCATGACCCATCCCTTGTCTTCCGATTTCGAGCGGATCATCAACTCCGACCACCACGACCCCTTTCAAGTCCTGGGCTTTCACCTGCAAGACGGCGAGCTGCCCGCAGCGGTGGTGCGCTGCTTTCAACCCGCCGCCAGCCAGGTTTTTCTGCTGATCCAGGGAGAACGCCGGGAGATGTACAAGGTCCGCGATGAAGGCATTTTTGAATTCAGCCTGCCCGGCTGCCGGGAATTTTTCCCCTACCGGCTGGAGGCCCACTACCCCGACGGTGCCAGCCACCAGTTCGAGGATCCTTACCGTTTCTGGCCGCAGTTGAGCGACTTCGACCGTTATCTGCTCAACAACGGCACCCACTACCAGCTTTACGACAAGCTGGGGGCGCACCCGGTCACCATCGACGGCATCAACGGCACCATTTTCCGTGTCTGGGCCCCCAACGCCCGCCGAATCAGCGTGCTGGGCAATTTCAACTTCTGGGACGGCCGCCTGCACCAAATGCGGGTGCTGGGCGGTTCGGGGATCTGGGAGCTTTTTATCCCGGAAGTCGGGGCCGGCGAGCCTTACAAGTTTGAAATTCGCACCCAGCAGGGCGACATCCTGGAAAAAGCCGATCCTTGCCAGTTTTTCAGCGAGATTCGCCCCAAGAGTGCGTCGGTGGTATGGGACACCGGCAATTTCCAGTGGAGCGACGATGAATGGCTGGCCAAGCGCCGGGAAAGCTCCAGCTACCGCCAGCCCCTGTCCATTTACGAGATGCACCTGGGCTCCTGGCGCCGGGACCCGGCGGACCCTTCCCGCTTTCTCTCCTACCGGGAAATCGCCGATGTCCTGATCCCTTATCTGCTGGAGATGGGCTTTACCCACGTGGAGTTTCTACCGGTGGCCGAGCATCCCCTGGATGAATCCTGGGGCTACCAGGTAATCGGCTTTTACGCGGTGACCAGCCGTTTCGGCACTCCGGACGATTTCGCCTACCTGGTCAACGAATGTCACCGCCACGGGATCGGGGTGATCCTGGACTGGGTACCCTCCCACTTCCCCACCGACGGTCACGGGTTGAGCCGCTTTGACGGCACCTGCCTCTACGAACATGAAGACCCCCGCAAAGGAGCCCACCAGGAATGGGGCACCCTGGTGTTCAACTACAGCCGGGCCGAGGTGGCCAATTTCATGATCGCCAACGCCCTGTTCTGGCTTGAACGTTACCACATCGACGGCCTGCGGGTGGATGCGGTGGCCTCCATGCTTTACCTGGATTACGGCCGCCAGGAGGGAGAATGGCTGCCCAACGAATATGGCGGCCGGGAAAACATCGAGGCCATCGAATTCCTCAAGCACCTCAACAGCATCGTTTACGACCGGCACCCGGATATTATGATGATCGCCGAGGAGTCCACCAGCTATTTCGGGGTTTCCAAGCCCACCGACTGTGGCGGGCTGGGGTTTGGCTACAAGTGGAACATGGGCTGGATGAACGACACCTTGAGTTTCTTCCAGTATGACTCCCTGTTTCGCAAATACCACCATAGCGCCCTGACCTTTTCCCTGCTCTATGCCTTCAGTGAAAATTTTATCCTGCCGTTGTCTCACGACGAGGTGGTCCACGGCAAGCGCTCCCTGCTCAACAAGATGCCCGGCGACAACTGGCAGAAATTTGCCAACCTGCGCCTGCTGCTCTTTTTCCTCTGGACCCATCCCGGCAAGAAACTACTGTTCATGGGCGGTGAGTTTGGTCAACTGTCCGAGTGGTACTGCAAGGTCAGCCTGGACTGGCACCTGTTGGAGGAAGGGGAAAAACACCGTCAGTTACAGCATTTTGTCCGGGACTTGAACCATTTTTACCGCCGCAACCCGGCCCTGTGGGACGACGACTTCTCGCCGGCGGGTTTTCAGTGGCTGGATTTCAACGATGTCGACAATTCCATCATCAGTTTTGCCCGTTTCACCGAAAACCGGGAAAAATTTGTGATCTGCCTGCTGAACTTCACCCCCCAGGTGCATTATAATTACAAGCTTGGCGTTCCCCGGGGCGGCCGGTACCGGGAGGTTTTCAACTCGGACCTGGCCGCAGCGGGCGGCAGCGGGGTAAGCAACCCGGAACCGCTGGAGAGTATCAACGAACCCTGCGGCCAGGCCCCTGAACATCTGCTGGTTAAAGTGCCGCCGCTGGGAGGCGTCATCTTTAAACTGGAGGAAGACCCATGAGCGATGGCCAAAGCGTTCAGCCCCCGGGAGAAAAAATGCGACGCGCCCTGGCCTGGGTCGGCGAATGCCTGGCCGACGAGCCCCAGCGTAATCGCCTTACTCTTCTGCGCGAGGCGGAGATCCGTTTCGATCTGTCACCGGCGGAGTGCGAGTTTCTGGACCAGAACTTCGGCTGCCGCCGCCGCAGTCAACATCACGGCTAACCATAAACTGGAAGCAGGCTATTACATTTTGGAGGAACCGGAATGAAAGTTATTCTGGCCCAACACGCCGGATTTTGCATGGGAGTCCGGCGGGCCGTGGAAACCACCCTGAAACTGGTGGACCTGCGGCAAGGGCCCATCGCCACATACGGGCCGCTGATCCACAACCCCCAGGTGCTGGAGATGCTCGAGGAAAAAGGCGTTAAGGTGCTGGAAGAAGTACCCGCCGACACCACCGGCACGGTGGTAATCCGGGCGCACGGGGTGCCGCCGGAGCGTAAACACCGCCTGGAAGCAAGCGGGGTGGTGGTGGAAGACGCCACCTGCCCCCGGGTGGTCAAGGTACAGGCAATTATCGACAAGTACCAGAAAGAAGGCTATACTACGGTGATTGTCGGCGACCGGGATCACGCCGAAGTGGAGGGCCTGATGGGGCATGCCGGGGCGGCGGGGCTGGTGGTCAGCCGACTGACCGATCTCGACGAATTGCAACTTGCCCCCCCTTACATCGTCGTCAGCCAGACCACCCAGGACGAAGAACTCTTCCGGGAGATCACCGATGAGATCCTTAAACGCTTTCCCGGCGGCAAAGTGTTCAATACCATCTGCGATTCCACCCACAAGCGCCAGGACGAGGTCCGGGAGATGTGCCGGGAAATCGATGCGCTGGTGGTGGTGGGCGGCCGTAACAGCGCCAACACCAAGCGCCTGGCGGAAATTGCCCACGGCCTTAACTGCCCGGTCTTTCTGGTGGAAACAGAAGACGAACTGGAGCCCGACAAGCTGAAAAAATTCCACTGTGTGGGGGTAACCGCCGGGGCCTCGACCCCGGCCTGGATCATTCGCCAAGTAGTGGCAGCCCTAGAGTCAATTCCTGGGTAAGCGCTCAGCAGCACCGCATCTTCGGGCGATCAGCCAGGCTTACGTACAGGGGTACGCTGCGCCTGGCTGCTTGCCCGAACCTGCGGCACTGCTGAACGCTTACCCTATCTTTGCCTCGCTGATCAGTTTCGTTGCTCTCACGGTTTTTTGTGACCGTTAGGTTACGGTGCTGAAGCACAGTCGTTTCAAGCAAGCTACAAGGAAACAACACCAATGCTGAGCTGGTTTAAGAAAAAATTGGGGCGCGGGGAGGAGGAACCGACTCCCACCGCCCCGCCATTGGTTGAACAGACCACTGAAGAGTGGCCGGCGCCGGAAGAAGAGGCGGTGCAGCCGTCGGCCGCCGCCGTTGAACGCGCTGAACCCGCGCCAACCGAGGCGCCGGCCGCGGCAGCCGAGCCGCCGCCGGCGGCCGCCAACGGCTTTTTCAACCGGCTGCGGCAGGGACTGAGCCGGACCCGGGAAAACCTGGTCAGCCGCATGGATGAGCTGTTCCTGGGGAAAAAGGTCATCGATGCCGAGCTGTTTGATGAGCTGGAAGAGATCCTGATCACCGCCGATCTCGGGACCGCCACCACCCACGAGTTGTTGGAACGGGCCCGGGAGCAAGTCAAACGGGATCAGTTGAGCGACCCCAAGGCCCTGGAGGGAATCCTCCAGCAACTGTTGCAGGATTACCTGGTGCAGGCCGACCGCCCCGCCGAACTGGTGATGCCGGCCAGCGGCCCCTTTGTCATCATGGTCCTGGGGGTCAACGGGGTGGGCAAAACCACCACCATCGGCAAACTGGCCTACAAGTTCAAACAAGCCGGCCAACAGGTACTGCTGGTGGCCGCCGACACCTTCCGCGCCGCCGCCATTGAACAACTGCAGGCCTGGGGGCAGCGGGTGGACGCCGAAGTGATCGCCCAGCAGCAGGGGGCCGACCCCTCCTCGGTGATCTACGACGCCTTCGATTACGCCCGGCCCCGGAATTTCGACGTGATCATCGTCGACACCGCCGGCCGGCTGCACACCAAAGTAAATTTAATGGAAGAGTTACGCAAAATCAAACGGGTAATGAACCAGAAGATCCCCGGCGCCCCCCACGAGGTGATGCTGGTCATCGACGCCACCACCGGCCAGAACGGCATCTCTCAGGCGCGATTGTTTCACGAGGCGGTGGAGGTCAGCGGTATTGCCTTAACCAAGCTGGACGGCACCTCCCGGGGGGGGATCGTGGTCAATATCTGCCGGGAGTTCAAGATCCCCATCCGCTTTGTCGGTATCGGCGAGCAAATGGAAGATTTGCGCGACTTCGAACCTCGAGAGTTTGTCAAGGCCCTGTTTACCAGGGGACAGGACGATAATGACCAGTCCCATCCCCCCACCTCCGGGGCTCAGGCAGGCACCCCCGCCCAATCATGATTGTCTATCGCCGCCCCACCAGTGGGCCCGGTTGCGGCGGCTGCCTGCTGCTGCTGATCCTGCTTTTGTTGCTGCTGGGCGGCGCCCCGCTGCTGCTCAACATCGTCGGCGCCCTGTTACTGGGCCTGGGGATTGTGGTGCTGGGCGCCATCGGTGCCCTGTGGGCCTTTACCTGGTACGTCCGCCGCAAGGTTAGGCTTTACGAGCAGTCTCAAACGGAAAGCCACAACCTTTTTGTTTATCTGCTGGTCCATATTCTGGTGCGAATCGCCCAGTTGGACGGCGAAGTCAGCCGGGCGGAGACCGCAGCCATCAGCGATTTTTTCCGGGTTCACCTCCATTACAACCACCAGCAGATGCTCTGGGTCAAGGGACTGGTCAAAGAGGCCATGGCCTCACAGTTGACCCTGGATGACCTGCTAAATGAATTCCGCCGCCGCTTTGGCTATGAACCCCGGCTGATCCTGCTGGAGTTGATCTACCGGGTGATGTACGTCAAGGAGGTCTCACCGCGGGAATTGCAGACCCTGCAGCAAATTGCCGACTTCCTGGCCATCAACCCCTATGACCACCAGGCCATCCGGGCCCGCTACCAGGCGGGAGCCGGCCGAGCCGCCGGCACTCGCCCCGCCGCCGACCAGGAAGCTCGTTATTACCATACCCTGGGCCTGGAGCCCGGGGCCGACTTCGAACAGGTGAAAAGCGCCTACCGCAACCTGAGCAAGCAGTATCACCCGGACAAGGTCAACCATCTGGGGGAAGAATTCAGGAAGGTGGCGGAAGAGAAGATGAAGGAGATCAACCAGGCTTACCAGTATCTCAAAACCCGGCAGGAACAGGGCTGAGGCATGGTGCTGCAACAGCCGCTGGGGGCAGGCCGCGGCCGGGGGGCGGCGGCATGAGCTTTTTTGCCAGACTCACCAACCGCACCGCCTTCGGCCATCTGCGGGCAAACCGCAACTTTCTGCTGCTGCTGATCTTTTTTGCGGTTCTCCCCCTTACCGTATCTTCGCTGTTTATCTATTTCGCCCAGGCCAATCAACACCTGCTGACAACCCAGACCATGCCGGCGCTGCTGATTTTTCACCTGGCAGCCATCCCGGCCATGGCCCTGGCCTTGACCCCCACCACTTTCGTCGCCATAGTCAGCGGTTACTTCTTCTCCTGGTACGGGCTGGCAGGCCTTCTGCTGTCTTATCCGCTGGCCGCCTTGCTCGGCCTGAGGCTGGGCGGCGCGGCCAAAGCGCTGGTACTGAGCGAGGACTTCTACCTCAACCCCAAAATCCAGCAATTTCTTGAACAGATCCGCCGGGACGAGTTCACCATGATTATCTTTACCCGCCTGTCGCCGGTGCTCCCCTTTGCCATGACCAACGTGGCCCTTTCGGTCCTGAAACTGGGCCTGACCTCCTTCATGCTCGGCACCATGATCGGCATGCTGCCGCGAACCCTGATCTTCTTCATGCTGGGCCGAGACGCCCCGGAAATCTGGGCCTTTGCCCAAAACCCCTCCCTGGAGGGGTTGCACCGGCTGATCCCCCTGCTGCTGATCATCACCTCCACCGTCGGCCTGCTGTGGATCGCCCAGAGGACCCTGACCCGGATGAACAGCCAGTAAAAAAACACAGGGGCCTTTTCAGCCAATAACACCGGCCCCTTGTTGGATATAAAGTTGGATATCTGTTTGGAAAAGAAAAAAGGGACTCAGCCTGAACCAGGCTAAATCCCTGTTTTTACTTGGTGACCCCTACGGGACTCGAACCCGTGTTACCGGCGTGAGAGGCCGGCGTCCTAGACCGCTAGACGAAGGGGCCAGATAATGGAAGCCGTCCTTTTACCTGATCGGCGCGGCGGCTGTCAAGGTTTATTCTTGCACCAGGGCGTAACCAAACTTGGTGGCCCGTTGCAGGCTTTCCGGCTGTTGCACCGCATCGCCGGGAGCGTCCAGCCCCCGCACCAATAATTCGCCGCCGTGGGCAAACCCCATGGCATCGAAGGCGTACTTGGCGGTGAGAATGGCGCCTTCAAAGACCCGGGGCCCCTTGGTGGCGGCCACCGCCAGCAGCAGGCCCCGACGCTGCGGCGCCTGCGGGCCCCGCTCCAGCCCCAGACGACCACGGTTCCACAAGGCCTGGCTGCGATCCACCAGGGCCTTGGTCTGGGCAGTGAGGCCGTAAAAGTAAATGGGCGAGGCCAGCACCAGCCGGTCGGCCGCCATAATTCGGGGGTAAAGAGCTGCCATATCGTCTTCGATGATACACTCCCCGGTCTCGTCACAAGCCCCGCAAGCCGTGCAGGGCTGAATATCCAAATCACAGACCCGGATGGTAACCATTTCGCCCCCGGCGCCAACCACTCCTTCCTCCAAGGCGGCCAGCATGGCGGCGGTATTGCCCCCGAGCCGCGGGCTGCCGTTGAAGGCCAGCACTTTAAGTTTGCTCATTATCTTCTCCCTGCTCCATTTTTTCCGTAAACGATCACGGGGCACCCCACCTTGCGGCGATCAGCCCGGCTTGAGTACCCGGTGTACGCTGCGCCGGTCTGCTTGCCGCAATCTGGGGTGCCCCGTGACCGTTTACTCCTTGGATTATCGTTACGCATGGGTATCCCGCGATCAGTTACTTTTTTCCTGGTCGTTTAATGGCGGCGGTAGCCGGTTGTAAAAGCCGGTCTCCTCCCGCAGCTCAGCCGCCACCTCGGCGGTAAGAAAACGGCTCGCCACCCGCCAGCGCCAGTTGCCCTCGGCGGTACCGGGAACGTTCATCCGGCAGTCACTGCCGAAACCCAGCACATCCTGGAGGGGAATAATCACCACCGCACCCACCGAAGAGAGGGCCAGGCGGATAAAATCCCGGTGCACCGGCCGACCGTCCCGGCTGTTGGCATAGCGCAAAAAGCGCTCTTTGGCCGTCTCGCTGACCTGGTCGCTCAGATACCAGCCCAGGGAGGTGTCGTTGTCGTGGGTGCCGGTATAGACCACACAGTTGGGACCGGCGTAGTTATGGGGCAGGTAGGCGTTGGTTTCATCGGAATCGAAGGCAAACTGCAGCACCTTCATCCCGGGAAACCCCAGCCGGTCACGCAACTCCTCCACCTCCGGGGTGATCAGCCCCAGATCCTCGGCGATAATCGGCAACTTGCCCAGGCTTATTTCCATTTTACGAAAAAACTCCCGCCCCGGGCCGGCCACCCACTGGCCCCGAACCGCGTCGGGCTCCTCGGCGGGAACCTGCCAGAAGGCCTCAAAACCCCGAAAATGGTCAATCCGGACAATATCGGCCTGCGCGAACTGGTGGGCGAATCGCCTCTGCCACCATCGATGCAGGCTCTTTTGCACCGTCGCCCCTCCTCCGTGCCAGCGAAATAGCGGATTGCCCCAGCGCTGGCCGGTGGCACTGAAATAATCCGGCGGCACCCCGGCCACATGGGTGGGCCGGTGGGTTTTGGGGTCCAGCAGGAAACATTCCGGCCAGGCCCACACCTCGGCACTGTCCAGGGCCACGTAGATGGGCAGGTCACCGATCAAACTAATCCCGCGGGCCGCCGCATGGGCGTGCAGTTGTTGCCACTGGCGGTAAAAGATAAACTGGACGAATTCGTGATAGTCGATTCGGGCCGCCAACCGCCGCCGCTGTTCCGCCAGGGCCGCCGGTTCCCGTCGCGCCAGAGGCTCGGGCCAGTCATACCAGGGCAGGCCCTGTTGCTCTTCGTGGATACTGATGAACAGAGCGTAATCCGCCAGCCAGGGATGACCGGCCTTAAATTCAGCCAGTTGCCCGGCCAACTCACTTTCCTGCGACTGCCGCTCAAAGAGGGCAAAAGCCTCGGCCAGCACCTGCTCCTTGAAGGCGCGCACTTGAGCAAAATCCACCAGGTACTCGGAAAACTCCGGGGCCGAGCGCAGCGACTCATCGCCAAGCAGGCCCTCTTCCCGCAGCCCTTCAAGGCTGATCAGCAAGTTGTTACCGGCAAAGGCGGAAAGCCCCATGTACGGCGAATTATCCAGGCCGGGGCTGGTGGGACACAGCGGCAGAAACTGCCAGTAGCTCTGCCCGGCGGCGGCCAGAAAGTCCACAAAGGCATGGGCCTGGGGGCCCAGTTCGCCGATCCCGTAAGGGCCCGGCAGGGAGGTTATGTGCAGCAGAACACCACTTCCACGGTGGAAATCCGTCAAAACACCGCTCCTGGCAACAAAGGGATAATGGTCGGCGTCGCAAAAAACCACGCCGCCGACCGGGCACCCTTTGTAACTAGTTGTTCTCGCGTTACCGACCAACCAGTTTGGTGGTTTTTTGCGAGGCTATCATTATGCTGGGTCCAGCACTCATTGGAAATAAAATCGTTACACTGGGAGATGGACCCATGATAAAATGACTTTGCAACGTTTGACAGCATACCATCGAACAAGATATCAGTCCAAGATGAATATCCACACTGTTCCACCAAACTGCAATTTTCTAATTTTCCCCTTGCTCTTTAAGCAAACAATTATTAATGTATAGTGTTCGACGAAACTACACTTTGTGGGGCCTCAGCCCCCTGCAGGATCAGCCGGGCCACCCCGTGTGTGCTTGAGATAACCGCCACAAACCAGGAGAAAAGCCAAGTGTCCGCCAATATTAAAAACAAGTTGCTTGAAGCCGGCAAGGACGACGGCTGCATCACCCTTTCCTTCCTGAACGATCTGATTCCCGACGACAAAGATCCCGACGCCATAGATGGCATTTTCGACTTCCTGCAGGAACACAACATCGAGGTTATCACCCACGACAAGCACGGCGGCAAGAAAAACCTGGACGGCAAACGTCTTGACGACAAAGATCAGGACGATTCTTCCGACATGGAAGACGAAGAGCCGCTGGCCGCGAAAATGGCCGGTCGCGAGGACCTGGCCGAACCCGAGGAAACCACCACCACCTACCTCCGGGAGATGGGCCAGTTCGACCTGCTGACCCCGGAAGAGGAAGAGAAATATTCCAAAACCATTCGGGAAGGCTTCAACGCCATCATCAGCGCCATCCGTAAAGACCGCTCCGGCCTGGCGGAGATGAAGGAACTGGCGGAACGCATTGACATGTGGGAAAAGCGGGACCCCACCCTGAAGCCCAAAAAACAGCACCTCAACAACATGGTGCGCAGCATGACCGCCATCTGCCACAAATACCCGGACAAAAAGCGGTTGCGCCAGTGCTACTGCCGGATCGAGCTTTACGCGCGCTCCATTGAAGTGGCCAAGGACGCCATGATCAAGGCCAACCTGCGGCTGGTGGTGAGCATAGCCAAGCGTTACATGCACCAGGGCCTGACCCTGGCCGACCTGATCCAGGAAGGCAACCTGGGCCTGATGCGGGCGGTGTTCCGCTTCGACTACACCAAGGGCAACAAATTCAGCACCTATGCCAGCTGGTGGATCCGCCAGGCCATTACCCGGGCCATCTTGGACAAGACCCGCACCATCCGCCTTCCGGTCCACTTTCTGGAGTTGCGCAGCCAATTTTTCAAGGCCTTTTACTCCCTGCTCAAAGAGTTGGGCCGGGAGCCGACCCCGGCGGAGATCTCGGAAAAAACCGGCCTGCCCATGGAGAAGATCCTGGCCATCTTCGAGGCCTCCCGCGAGCCCATCTCCCTGGAAACACCGGTGGGCGACGATGATTCCACCCTGGGCGACTTCCTGGAGAATCAGGAGTCGGTTTCGCCCTACGAAGCGGTCAAGGGCAATCAACTGGCCGAGCGGGTTACCACCATCCTCTCCACCTTGAGCCCGCGGGAGGAAAAAATCATCCGGCTGCGCTTCGGCATCGGCGAAGACGCCGAATATACCCTGGAAGAGATCGGCAAACGCTTCAACGTTTCCCGGGAACGCATTCGCCAGATTGAAAAAAAGGCTTTGAACCGGCTGCGCCATTCCAGCCGCCGGGAAAAGCTGAAAAACTTCCTCGATTAGACCGGGGCAGCCAGTGGCCGCCCCTGACCCCGCCGGCACCCACCTGCATGGCCGCCTGATTCTGCCGGCCCTGGCTTTCGCCGCCGGCATAGCCGCTGCCCATCGCCTGGGCTTACCGCCAGCGGCCGTCGCCCTTCCCTCCCTCGCCGGCCTGCTGCTGTTGCTGGGAGGGTTGTTGCTGAGGAAGGGGATGCTTGCCTGGAAGCCGGCCCTGCCCCGGCCCCTTCCGCTTTTCTCCGGGCTGTTGCTGCTGATCTTCTTTACCGCCGGCCACCAGCTGGCCCAGCCCCAACTGACCCTGCCCACCGATCCCGATCACCTTTACAACCTGTTGCCGGCCCAGGAACAGCGCGACCCGGCCCACCTAACTGCGGACCTGTCCCATGATGTGGTGCTGGTGGGCGTTTTACAGGAGCTGCCGCGACAAAGCGGCCCCCGCACCAGGCTGGTCGTGGCGGCGGAAGAGTTGCACCGGCCGGAGGCAACTTTGCCCGCCCGGGGCCTGGTTCAACTTACCCTCAACGGTCATCCGGAGCAGGAGATCAGGCCTGGCGAGCGGCTGCTGGTCCGAACCCGGCTGGGGCCGGTGCGGGCCTTTACCGTCCCGGGGGCCTTTGATTACCGGCAGTTTTTAGCCCACCGCGGGATTCATCTAAGCGGCTGGGTGGCCGACCCCCTGCAACTGGCGCCAGTGAAGGAAATTGCCCCGGAAAAGCTGGGGCACCGACTGGCTTATCTGCCGGAACGGCTGCGTACCGGAGCCGGCCAGCGACTGGAGCATTATCTGGCGGGAGAAGATAATCTGCCGGTGCTCAGGGCCTTGCTCATCGGCGATCGCAGCGGCATCGCCGCCGACACCCTGGAGGCCTTCAAGGCCGGCGGCGCCATGCACCTGTTGGCCATTTCCGGCATGCACCTGGGGCTGATCGCCCTGCTCAGCATGGCCGCCCTGGAGTGGCTGCTCAAACGCTCCCCTTACCTGCTGCAAGCCCTGCATGTCCGCAAGGCCGCCCTGTTGCTGGCCTTACTCCCCATTGTCGGCTATGCCCTGATCACCGGCCTGCAACCGCCCGCCCAGCGGGCCCTGATCATGACGCTGGTGTTCATCGGCGCCGTGCTTTGCAATCGCCAATGGTGCAGCCTCAACAACCTGGCCCTGGCTGGGCTGATCATCCTGGCGCTGGACCCGCCGGCCCTGTTCGGCGCTTCTTTTCAGCTTTCCTTTGCCGCCACCGCCGGCATCATCATGCTGGTGCCATCCCTGCAGGATCGCTACCGGGAGGCAACCACCCCGGGCCGCCGACTGCTCTTCTGGGTCATAACCAGCCTGCTGGTCTCGGCGGTGGCCACCCTGGTCACCGCCCCGCTGGCCATGCACCATTTTCACCGGGTTTCGCTGCTCAGCCCGCTGACCACCCTGCTGGCCACCCCCTTAATCTTCTTCTGGACCCTGCCGCTGGCCCTTATCGGTCTGGCCCTGAGCACCTTCGGCCAAGCCGGCGTCTTGGGCTGGCTGGCCGGAATTCTGCTAACCGCCGCCAGCCGTGGCCTTGACCTTACCGTGACCATGACCGTCTGGCTGGCCGAACTGCCCGGCAGCTTTTTTTACTTTGCCCCGCCATCGGTGGCGGAGTTTGCCGCCTGGGGGATCTTACTGACCACCCTGGCCCTGCTACGCCGCCACCTGCTCTTCCCGGTAACGGCCGCCACGATGGTCCTGCTGCTGCTCCTGCTGCCCGTTTACCATCAATGGCAACGGCAGCAGGATACCGGCAGCCGGGTCAGTTTCATCGAGGTGGGCCACGGCAACGCCACCGTGGTCGAGATGCCGGGCAACCGTATCATTCTGGTGGATGGCGGCGGCCCGGCCACCCTGACCACCAACGTAGGAGAACAACTGATCGCCCCCTTTCTCCGGCGGCAACGCATCAGGCGCCTGGAGTCGGTGGTGATCAGCCACCCCCACGCCGACCATTACAATGGCATCCCTTTTCTCCTGCGCCACTTCCGGCCCCAAACGCTCTGGGTCAACGGCCATACGGAAGGCCGGCGGGATTATGATGCGTTACTGAAGCTGGCCGGGGAACTGGGGGTGGAAATCAGAGTTCCGGAGGCCGGAGAAATCCTGGCCGCCGGAGAAAATTTTTCTTTGATCAACCTCAGCGACTTTCACCGGCGGCCGGCCGCCACCTTTGAGCCGCCCCTGGAAGACCGGGTCAATGACCAGAGCCTGATCATCAGCTACCGTCACCAGAAATTTTCCCTGCTACTGCCGGGCGATATCAGCAAAGGCCAGGAACGGCGCCTGCTTGCCGAAATGGCCGCCGAAAACCCCAAAACCGGCCATCTGCTCTTGGCCGCCTCCCACCACGGCCGGGCCACCTCCATGGCCCCGGAGTTCATCGCGGCGGTAAACCCGGCCTTTATCGCGGTTTCCGACGACCAGCGCCGCACCGATTACCAAAGGGTGGCAAAATGGCAACAAACCGGCACCACCGTTCTCACCACCGGCCGCCACGGCACCATCACCTGCGACAACCGCCAGGAACCGGTTTGCGCCCCAGCCCTGAAAAGGTAAGCGGTCCCGGACCAAGCGGAACGTTACCCGAGGCAAGTTATCAGACGAAGAACAAGAGGATGAGGATAGGGTAAACGGTGATCAGCACCGTTTACTAGGCGTCGGTGAAATCCGCCGGCGGGGTTTTCAGGTACTGCACGAACTTGCTTTTCTCGATGGCGTTGACATAGGCATCTTCCCCGGAAATCCAGCCTTTTTGCAATACATCCATAATGGCGTCATCCAGGGTTTGCATGCCGAATTTTTTGCCGGTCTGCATGGCCGAGGGAATCTGGTAGGTCTTGCCTTCCCGGATCAGGTTGCGCACCGCCGGGGTGCAGATCAGGATCTCCAGGGCGGCACAGCGCCCTTTTTTATCGATGCGTTTAAAGAGGTTCTGGGAAACCACCGCTTTCAGCGCGTCGGCCAGGGTAGAACGGACCTGGGCCTGCTGACTGGCAGGAAAAATTTCGATGATCCGATCCACGGTCTTGTTGGCGTTCAGGGTGTGCAGGGTGCCAAAAACCAGGTGCCCGGTCATGGCCGCCTCCATGGCCAGCGCGATGGTTTCCAGATCCCGCATTTCGCCCACCAGAATAATGTCCGGATCCTCGCGCAGGGCACCGCGCAGGGCGGCGGAAAAGCTCTGGGTATGCAGGCCCACCTCACGGTGGTTGACGATGCAATTGTGGCTCTTGTGCACAAATTCTATGGGGTCTTCGATGGTAAGGATATGGTCCTTGCGGGTCTTATTGGCCTGATCAATAATGGCCGCCAGGGTCGTCGATTTACCGCTGCCGGTGGGACCGGTAACCAGCACCAGCCCCTTGGGCAGAGTGGCCAGGCGAGAAACCACGGCCGGCAACCCCAACTGCTCACAGCTTAGAATCTCACTGGGGATCTCCCGAAAAACAGCGCCGATCCCGTTTTTTTGCATAAAAAGGTTACCCCGGTAACGGGCCAGCCCCGTTATTTCGTAACCAAAATCGATATCGCCGGTTTCCTCGAATACCTTAATCTTTTCTTCCGAAACGATCTCGTAGAGCATCGACTTTAGCGCATCGTTTTCCATCACATTATATTTAACCTTCTCCATATCCCCGCGAATCCGCAGTACCGGTTGCTGACCCGCTACCATGTGAAGGTCGGAAGCCCCCTGGTCGTTCATCAATTTAAAAAATGCATCGATCTGAGCCATGACAAAAGGTTCCTTTATGGTTAAATTTGTTTCGACGGGGCCACAAACGCCGCCGTAGCCGGAATCAGCCCGGCCACCGGCGGCTTGCTCTGGTGCCAGCAAAACCTTTCCGAATTTTTGGCCAAAGTTGTCAAATTTACCCGGCTAGTGTGGTATAATAAGGATTCAATATCACAAAATATCGCCTCCTCGGCAAGCGTTTTTCTTGCCGGCCGCGACTTCAACGGCGGAACCACTGCTCCATGAACTGGATAGACCTGCATACCCATTCAACCTTCTCCGACGGGGCCCTAACCCCGTCTGAGCTTGTCGACCTCGCCCTGCAGCGCGGTCTGCAGGCCCTGGCCCTGACCGACCACGACACCGTGGCCGGCCTGCCGGACTTTCTTGCCGCCGCCACCGATAAGCCGATTCAACTGATAGGGGGGATCGAGATCAGCGCCTGGCACAAGCTTGGCTCACTGCACATTCTCGGCTACGGCCTGAACCACAGCGACGCCGCCCTGGGCCGGACCCTGGCGGAACTCCAGCAGGCCCGCCACCAGCGCAATCTGGACATCCTGACCAGGCTCAACGACCTGGGGATTGAGATCGACTATTTTGACCTGCAACACCAGGAAAACGGCCAGGTGGGCCGCCCCCATATCGCCCGGGCCCTGGTGCGCAAAGGAGTGGTGAACGGGTTTCAGGAGGCCTTTTACCGTTATCTCCGGCGGGGTTCGGCTGCTTACGTCAACAGTGCCCGCATCCATGCCCTGGATGCCATCCGGTTGATCAGCGCCGCCGGCGGGGCGCCGGTGCTGGCCCACCCGGCAGTCAATGATGCCGGCCTCAACCACCTGCCGGAACTGCTGCCGGAGTTGCGCCGGGCCGGGCTGGCGGGGCTGGAAATACATTATCCGGCCCACAACCACAAGCAGCACCAGCAGCTGCTGCGGCTGGCGGCTCAGCACCGCCTGCTGGTCACCGGCGGCACCGATTTCCACGAACCCATGGCCAACGGGGTGCCGCTGGGCGGCAACTGCCGCAGTGGTCGCACCCCGTACGCCTGTTATCAGGAGTTACGCGATTTTCTCGACCTGCAGGAGCAAAATCATACCTCTCTGGCCAACCCCCATCCTCAAAACTTGTCCGGGGAAAAAGCATGAAGACCATTCTGGTCGTCGATGACGAACCCAACTACCTGGTAATCCTCTCTGAATTGCTGCGGGATGAGGGGTATGAAACCTTCACCGCGGGTAGCGCCGAAGAAGGGCTGGAGATCGCCCGGCACACCGATCTCGACCTGATTATCACCGACATGCGGATGCCAGGGATGGACGGCCTGGAGCTGTTAAAAACCATCAAGGGCATCAATCCGTCACTGCCGGTGATCATGATCACCGCCTTCGGGGAGGTGGACAAGGCAGTGGCCGCCATGCGGGCCGGAGCCTTCAATTACCTCACCAAACCCTTTGACAACGACGAACTGCTGGTGAGCATCCGCAAGGCCCTGGAACACTACGAGGTGGTCCGCGAAAACACCCGACTGCGAGCCGAGATCAGCGAGCGGACCTCTTATGCAAGCATGGTGGGCAAAAGTCATCGCATGCGGGAGATCTACGGCCTGATTGAAAAAGTAGCCCCCACCCCGACCTCGGTACTGATCACCGGGGAGTCCGGCACCGGCAAAGAGCTGGTGGCACGGGCGGTGCACAGCAACAGCCCGCGCAGCCAGGCCCCTTTTATCTCGATCAACTGTGCCGGCCTGCCGGAGAGTTTGTTGGAAAGCGAGCTTTTCGGGCATGAAAAAGGGGCCTTCACCGGCGCAGTGGCGCTGCGCAAAGGGCGCTTTGAACTGGCCGACGGGGGCACTTTGTTTTTGGATGAAGTGGGCGAGATGCCACTGAGCCTGCAGGCCAAGCTGTTACGGGTCATTCAGGAGCGAGCCTTTGAACGGGTCGGCGGCAGCCGCACCATCAGGGTAGAGGTGCGGCTCATTGCCGCCACCAACAAAGACCTGAAAGAAGAGGTTGAGGCCGGCAATTTTCGCGAAGACCTCTACTATCGCCTCAATGTGGTACATATCCACCTGCCCCCCCTGCGGGAAAGGACCGACGACATCCCCGCGCTGGCCCACCACTTCGTGGCCAAATTCGCCCGGGAACTGCATCGTCCCGGCCTGCAGATCATGCCGGAAACCATCAGCTTTCTAAGCACCCTGCCCTGGGAGGGCAATATCCGCGAGCTGGAAAACACCATTGAGCGAGCCGCCGTGCTTTGCAGCAAAGAGCTGATCACCCCGGCTGACGTGCAACCGGAAAGCAGCGGCGATCAGCCATCCATCGGCTGGGGTGACAACCTGCAGTTGGAGCAGCTCATCCCCCCCGAAACCCCTTTGCCGGAAATCATGAACACCATCGAGAAAAAGATGGTGGCCGAAGCCCTGGCCAAAGCCGACCATGTGCAGACCCGGGCGGCCGACAGCCTGGGGATTACCAAAAGCCTGCTGCAGTACAAAATGAAAAAATACGGGCTGCAGAAAAAGTAATTCCGGCCGCAAAAATTTCCCACCCGACTCTTTCTGATTATCATCGGGATATGATAAACTGCCTGCATACTGCCGGCCTTACCGCCGAGCTCTCAACCAACCAGCCGCCGGGAGGAAAAATTTTGACCCCTCTGGACATTTTCCTGATTTTCACCGCCGGGAGCATCCTGATTCTTACCGCCGTTTTAGTACCCACCCTGCTCCAGCTTAAGCGGACCTACAAAAAAGCCGAAGAAACCCTGCAGGTGCTGGAACGGGAACTGGTGCCGATGAGCAAAAAAATTACCGCCGGGGCAGCCGAAGTGGAACTGCTGGCGGCCTCCTGCACGGCCAAACTTGAAGAAACCGATGAGGCGATCAGGGCTGTCCGCCGGGCCGGCGACACCTTACTGCTGACCTCCCAGGCGCTGAAAGATTCGGTACGCCCGGTAATCAGCGGGGTCGGCGGCATTACCGCCGGGTTGCAAATGTTCGCCCGCGTACTTTTGGGCGGCAAAAAATGAAAAACCAGCCAAACCAAGCAAGGAGGTAGCACCATGAGTCATCACCAAGAGAACTGCAGCGCCGGGTTAACCGTTATTTCTTTTCTGGCCGGGGCAGTCACCGGCGCCGCCGTGGCTCTGCTGCTCGCCCCCCAGTCCGGACGCGAAACCAGGGAGAAACTGGCCGGCTACAGCGAAGAACTACGGGAGAAATGCCGTCATTTTCCCGACGAGGTCAAGGAACATGCCGGTAGTGCGGTGGATCGGGGCAAGGCCATGATCGAACAGGGGCGTGAGCTCATCGAACGCGGCAATAAACTGGCCGGTCAGGGCAAGGACTATCTCGACCAGAAGCGAAAAACCCTGAGTGCCGCCATCGAAGCCGGTCGGCAAGCCATGGCTGAGGAGAAGGAAGCCCTGGATCGGACCCTGGAGGAAAAGGAATAGCCCTCAGCGGCCACCGCCCCAGTTGAGCTTGCCCCGCAGAATCTCAAAATAGCTTTTCCAGGGGGAGGTCATCAGGCGCAGTTTTTTTGCCGCCGCCGCAACCTCCAGGGTATCTCCCGGCAGCAATTCGCCGTAACGGCGGCCGTCGGCGATAACCTGGAGTTTGCCGGCGCCGTCGGCCGCCACCCTGCTTCGCGCAGCTATCCTGACCTCCAGGCGGCAGGAACCGGCCAGCAGCACCGGACGGCTTTCCAGCATGAAAGGGCAGATCGGGGTCACCACAATGGCATCAAGACGCGGATGCACCACCGGCCCACCGGCAGAGAGATTGTAGGCGGTGGAGCCGGTGGAACTGGCCATGATCAAGCCGTCGGCCCGGTAGGTGGCCAGATACTCGCCATCCACCCAGGCCTCCAGTTCCACCATCTGATCCACCGCCCCTTTGCTGACCACCACGTCATTAAGGGCATAGCCCGGCCCACCGGGTTCGGAGCCATGGAGGCGGACTTGTAACATCATCCGCTCCTCCAGGGGCAACGCCTCGGCCAGCAGTTTTTCCAGTACCGCCCACCGGTCCTCCACCGCTATCTCGGTGAGAAAACCCAGGCCGCCGAAGTTGATGCCCAGCACCGGTATTCCGTGGCGGCTGGCCTCGGCCGCCACATGCAGCAGGGTGCCGTCCCCCCCCAGCACGATGAGCAGGTCCTGGCCGGCCGCAATATGATCGATGACCACCTCGACGCCGCGGGCGGCAAGCCAGTCCGCCATCTCACCGCCGACGCGCCGCGGCTCGGCGCTGTCCCGCTTAATGATAATCCCGACTTTAGCCAGTTTCATCTCAGTTGCTGCCCAGTTCGCGGGACCGGCGGGTGGCGGCTTCCACCGCATCCATGATCAGGGCGCGGAAAGCCCCGCGCTCCAAGGCATGCAGACCGGCGATGGTGGTTCCGCCGGGCGAGGTTACCATGGCCCGCAGTTCGGCGGGCGACTGCCGGCTTTCCTCGACCAACTGCAAAGACCCGGCGATGGTCTGCCGAGCCAGCACTGCGGCCACTTCCCGGCTCAACCCCACCTTGACCCCGGCATCAATCAGGGACTCTAAAAAGGTAAAAACATACGCCGGGCCGCTGCCGCTAAGACCGGTAACCGCATCCATGGCGGTTTCGGGCAGGATTACCGTTTTACCCACGGCGGCAAAAATTCCTTCCGCCAGCTTGAGATCCTCCTCACCGGCAGCCCGACCGGGGCACAAGGCCGAGGCGCCGGCCAGCACCAGCGCCGGCGTATTGGGCATCACCCGCACTACCGGCACCGAGCGCGGAGCCAGCGCCTCTTCAATAAAGGCCGTGGAAACACCGGCAGCTATAGAGATCAGCAGTTGCCGACGCTCGCCAGCCAAGGGACCGGCCTGCGCCAGCACCGTGCCCATGACCTGCGGCTTGACGGCCAGCACCAGCACATCGCACCCCGCCCACAAAGGCCCGGATTGCTGACAAACCGGCACATCGTAGCGATCGGCCAGCAATTGCCGGCGCGGCTCGCTGGGTTCCGCCACCACCAGCTCGGCGGAACGGTACAAACCAGCCGCCAGCACCCCTTTGATCAGGGCCTCACCCATCTGGCCGCCACCGATAAAACCAAGTTTTTTTCGCTTTTCCGTCATCTTGTCACGCCTCTTAGCCTGGGCTCCGGCCTGGCATTGCCTGGCAAAAAACTATAATCTACCTGCTGAGCTTCCGTTGCGATGCGAAAGCAAGAATAGCCGATTAACAGTGCCAGGTCCAGCACCCAGTCCCAAAAAAGGTTAACCTTTAGCGGCGACGATCGTTTGCCCACAGAAAAACCCGCAGAGGATTTCCCCTGCGGGTTACATGAAAAAGCGGGCGGCGTTCAGCGGCTCGCCCGAAAGATGAAGGCAAAAACTTATCCGCGGGCGGGGCTTAAGGCCAGCGAGGGCGGCAACAGATAGGGCAGAATCCGATCGCCCACCGCTTTGGTGCTCTCGGCCAGTTGCTGCAGAACCCGGTACTCGCCGCCGTTTTCCAGGGCGACGATATCCCAGGCTTCAGGATGGGCGGAAACCGCCTGCATCAGGCCAAGATGCTGGCCGTGCCCCGATTTCTCCGCCACCACCCGGCCCAGCAGCGGAAAGCCCAGCAGGGCCAGGTCGCCAACCAGGTCAAGCACCTTGTGTCGCACAAACTCATCGGCATAACGCAGGCCGTCGCTGTTCATGACCCCTTGGTCATTGATTACCACGGCGTTATCCAGGGAGCCGCCAAGGGCCAGGCCGTTTTTCCGCAACTGCTCTACTTCACGGAAAAAGCCAAATGTTCTGGCACCGGCGATCTCGGTTGCGAAATTGTGCGGGGTGAGATCAATCTCAAATTGCTGGCTGCCGATCTCGGCATGGGCAAAATCAATCCGACAGTCTACCTGAAAACCACTGTAGGGCTCAATTCGCACCGAACGCCCCTGATCATCCTGGAAGCACACCTCCCGGTTGAACTTGAGCATCCAGCGCCGGGCCTGCTGCCGGCGGCGACCAACCCGGCGCAGCACCCGGACAAAGGGGGCGGCGCTACCGTCCATGATCGGCACTTCCGGACCGTCCACCACGATTACCGCGTTATCAATACCCAGGCCGTACAGCGCGGCCAACACGTGCTCCACCGTGGAAACCGAAGCCTTTCCCACGGTCTCAACGGTGGTTGCCAGGCGGGTATCTACCACCCGATCCATAAATGCCGGAGTAGGCTCAAGTTGACCAAGATCGGAACGCAGCAGACGAATGCCGCTGTTGACTTCATCAGGGTAGATCGCCATCCGCACCGGTTTACCGCTGTGCAAGCCGATCCCGGCAAAGCTGACGCTTTTCTTCAGGGTATGTTGCAGTGCATCCATTTTTCGTTACATCCATGTGTCGCTGGGGTTAGGCTGCTGGTAATTTTGCTGGTCGGTGATGCGACGCAACGGTGCAGCCGGTTGCTCAATAAACACATGCAAGTTGCAAGCCAACGGCCCAACAAATAAATTAACCAGCCAAAAAACACTAAAATTCAGGAAATAAAAAAGAAGATGGCTGACCATCGCCCTTACCTCACCCCCATTTACTGTGGCAAAAAAAACACACACATCTGCGGCAGCCCAAAAATTTGCCACAGCCAGAGGCCAGGCTTATCACTGCAACAACGAGCATCCCGCCACGGTTTTGAGGCAAGCGACAACCGTTCACCAGGGATACTAACCTACCGGTATAACGGAGGGTAAGCGTTCGGCTACTTCTTGACAACTTTCAGTCGCGCGCGGACAAAGCACTCAAAGCGCTCTTCCATGACCAGGCCCACCCGCAAGGCCAGCAAGGGAAGTTGCCCCTGCAGCGGGGCCAGCTTAACCAAATCTTTTTCGGTGGTGATCAGGGCATCGGCCCCCTGCTGGGCGGCCATCTGCACCAACGCCCGGTAATCCGCCGCCGTGTAACGGTGATGATCGGCATAAGCGCGAAAGCCGTTTAAGCGAAACCCCTCCTGCAACAAGGTCTGGCGAAACGATTCCGGCTGGGCGATCCCGGCAAAACCAAACCAGGATTTACCTTTACCTTCTTCCAAGGCCAAAGGGGCGACACCGTCACCGGCCAACAGGCAGAGCGGCCGATAGGCCCCGGTGAAACAGGGAAGCTGCGGAAAACGGCGATTAAGAAAACGGATAAAAGATTCTACTTGCGACGAGAACGCCGGGGTTACCCCGGTTATCACCACGCCATCGGCCCGCGCCAGTGCCGACCAGGGTTCGCGCAATGGTCCTCCCGGAAAAACCCTGGCCCCCACCGGGAGGTTGCGGGCGCTGAACAGGGCCAGGTTCAGATCCCGGGCCAAGGCCAGATGTTGGAAGCCGTCATCCAGGATCAAGCTGTCTACCCCCAGCCTGTCGACCCCGTAACGGCCACTTACCGCCCGGCACGCATCGACCAGCACCGGAACCCCGGGAAGTGCCCGGGCCAACAGCACCGGCTCATCCCCCGCCACCTCCGGCCCCAGCAACAGCCGGCGGCCATCGGCCACCACCAAAGGCCGGCCACCATCGGCAACGGTTCTCTTGCCGGCCTTTTTGACCCGGCCGTAACCACGGCTCAAAATGGCCGGCCGGTAACCCAACTCTTTAAGCAGGCGGGCCAGGTAAAGCACCAGCGGGGTTTTGCCGGTACCTCCCAGGGTTAGATTACCCACACTAACCACCGGCACGATCATTTTTTCCTGCCCCAGCCAACCCCGCCGATAGAGCCAGGCCCGCAAACGCATCAGCCCGGCATACAGGGGGGCAAAGGGGCGCCCCAAGGCAAACAATAGAGTAAGACGCAAACGCACTATCCTCCTCCGCCCAGAAAAAGGCAACCCCCACCCTTCCGGAGCGCCGCAAAATTAACCATAATCCGACAACCTGCCGCATACATCATTACGACTTTGACTAACCCCCCAGCAACGGCTAGAATTGCGGTAATCGTGCAGCAGCACCGCATCTTCGGGCGATCAGCCAGGCTTACGTACAGGGGTACGCTGCGCCTGGCTGCTTGCCCGAATATACGGCACTGCTGCACGATTACCGCCCGTTAAACCGGCAGGTTAGCACCCCTGGCAAACGGTTACAAATTGCGGACAAATCAACCCTAAAGCCCGAGAGTACAAAGCCCAGGCCATGAACATCATCCTTGTTGAGCACCATGAAATAACCGCCGACACCATTACGCTCCGAGACCGGCGGGCCGAGCATATCAGCCGGATTCTCAAGAGCCGGCCCGGGGATCTGCTGCGGGCCGGCATTATCGACGGCCCCATGGGATCAGCCCAGGTGCTGGCCGTTGCTCGCCGGGAGGTCACTATCCGGCTTGACTGCCGCCAGGAGCCGCCGGCCAAGGCCGCCACCGCCCTGATTTTGGCCATTCCCCGGCCAATCATGCTCAAAAGGGTGCTGGCCCAGGCCGCCGCCATGGGAGTCCAGCGCATTATGCTGATCAACGCCCGGCGGGTGGAAAAAAGTTTTTTCCATTCCTCACAGCTCTCGCCGGCCGGCATCCGCGCAGCCCTGTTGCAGGGGCTGGAGCAAGCCGGCGATACGCGACTGCCGGAAGTTACCCTGCACCCACGTTTTCGCCCCTTCATTGAAGATCAACTGCCGCCGCCCCGGCCAAACGGCCCCTTGCGCCTGCTGGCTCATCCCACCAAAAAGCCCGTCGAGATGGCCACGGCCAGCCTCCGGCAGTCGGAAACCGGCCCCGATGATCCATTACCTGCGGGCAATTTGCGAGGCGCTGCTCCCGCCGCCGTCCCGGCTCGGCGCCAAATGCTGGCCATCGGCCCCGAAGGCGGCTGGGTGGACTTTGAAATCAACTGTTTTGCCAAACAAGGCTTCACCCCCTTCTCCTGGGGGCCCCGCATCCTGCGGGTGGACACCGCCGTACCGGTACTGCTGGCCCTGGCAGAGGCCTTGTAACACCCACGCTGCTGCTTACCCGCGCCGCAGCAGGCGTCGGACCAGGAGGTTCATCTCCTCGAGTTTCAGCAGTTGCAAAGCCAGGCCGTAAAGCAGAGCGCTGCTGCCGATGCAGACCGCCACCGCCGCGATATCGAGCAACAGCCGCTCTTCTGAAATTCCCCCGGGGAAAAACAGCCGCTGCAGCCCATAGAGCCAACCGGCCATCAACAGGGAGGCCAGGACAATTTTGCCCAACCCACGAGCCAATCCGGCCAGGGGATAACCGCCCATCAACCGGTAGAGCATGACGCTTAAAAAAATGAAGTTAACCGTCATCGCCCCGGAGATGGAAAGGGCCAGCGCCCGGTGCTCCAGATGCTCTAAAACTGCTAAAATGATCAACAAGTTAACCAGCATGGTCAGAAAACTGCCGATCACCGGATAGCGGGGCCGGTCCAAGGCATAGAAGATCGGCACCATGATCTTGACCGCCGCGTAAGCAAACAAGCCCACGGCATAGCAGGCCAGCACCTCGGCGGTGCCCACCGTGGCAGCCACATCAAAACGGCCGTGCTGAAAAATCACCCGCACAATGGGCTGGGCCAGGATGATCAGCCCCACCGAGGCCGGCACACTCAAACAAAAGGCCATGGTCAGCGAGGAGACATAGGTGTTTTTCAGGTTGGGCATGTCCTTTTGCGCGGCAAAGCGGGAAACCACCGGCATGGTGGCCACCGACAGGGCCACCCCGAAAAGCCCCACCGGCAGCCAGAACAGCCGAAAGGCGTAATTAAGCCAGGAGAGCGTGCCCTCGGCCAGCGAGGAGGCGAAATAGGTGTTGATCACGATGTTGAACTGTAATGGCGCCAGGCCAATAACCGCCGGCATCATCAACACCAGGATCCGCCTTAGGCCGGGATCGCGCAGGTCAAGGTGGGGAACAAAACGAAAGCCGGTGCGGCGCAGGGTCGGCAACTGGCAGCCCAGTTGCAGCACCCCGCCGATCAGCACCCCGATGGCCATACCGACGATGGCCGGCTGGTCGAAACGCGGCATCAGCAGGGAAAGCGAAACACCGCCAATCAGGGCCCCGAGATTGAAAAAACTGCCGGCCATGGCCGGCACAAAAAACCGCCCCTTGGTATTCAGCACTCCCATCACCACCGCCGCCAGTGAGACCAGGGTCAGAAAGGGGAACATGATGGCCGTGAGCCGGGCGGTAAGCTCCACCTTGCCCGGCACCTGGATATATTCATCCTGCACCAGCAGGCGAACGATGTGCTCCGAGGCGAAAATCCCCACCAGGGTGAGAACGCTTAAAAAGAGTCCGAAAAAAACCAGCACATTACTGGCCAGCCGCCAGGTTTCTTTTTCGCCCTTCTCGTTATAGGCGGCAAAAACGGCAACAAAGGCCGCACTCAAAGCCCCTTCGCCAAAAAGATCGCGCAGCATGTTGGGGATCCGAAAGGCCACCACAAAGGCATCGAAGGCATAACCGGCCCCAAAGAGAATGGCAAAGGCCTGCTCCCGCACCAGCCCCAGGATTCGGCTGCACAGCACCGCAAAGCTGACCACGGCGGCTGAACGGGCAATGGTGCCGGTCTGGTCGGATTTTTTGGCCATAAACGTTAAACCTTGCTTCCAAGCTTGCGTTCGCGGGGTTGTTGACGGGGCAGGCAGCCGGCCATAGGGTACCCCGGACGTAACGATATTCCAAGGAGTAAGCGATCCCGGTGGGAGCCGTGACCACTTAGCGGGCAACAGCCGCTTGACTTCCCCGGCCTACCCGGAATAACATAGCCCGCAATGATGATGAACGGAAAGCAGCCGGCTGCAGCTGGGGCTGCGCCGGCGGCAAAACCTGTTTTACCAGGAGAAAAGCACATGACCACCTACACCTGTGCCGTGCTCACCACCAGCGACAAAGGGGCCAAGGGCGAACGGGAAGACACCAGCGGCCCGGCCCTGCGGGAGTTGCTGGCCGCCCACGGCTTCAAGGTGGCCGCCCACGCCCTGGTTCCCGACCGGATCGAAGATATTCGCCGGGTGCTGAAAAGCTGGACGGATCATGACAAAATCGACCTGATCATCACCACCGGCGGCACCGGCCTGACCCCCAGTGATGTCACCCCCGAAGCCACCCGCCCCCTGCTGGACCGGGAAATCCCCGGTATGGCCGAGGCCATGCGGGCTGCCAGCTTTGCCAAAACCCCCCACGCCGTGATGTCCCGGGGGCTGGCCGGCACCCGAGGGGAAAGCCTGTTGATCAACCTGCCGGGCAGCCGCCGGGCGGCCCTGGAAAACATCGAGGTTCTGCTGCCCGCCCTGCCCCATGCCCTGGCTAAAATCAAGGGCGACCCCGAGGACTGCCAAGCCCATCCATAAAAAAAGGCGGTTGTTCCGCTCACCGGAAACCGCCTTTTACAAAAAATGGGGATTAGAAGCAAAAACTAACAGCAGTCAATTTCCACCAAAGGTTCATTTTTCTTTTTCTTCGACCGTGCGGCAACCTCACCGATCACAAAGGGTTTTTCCCCCAACGCCTGCAGTTGCATGCGGACATCGTCGGCCTCTTTGGCATCTACCACCACCACCATGCCGATCCCGTTGTTGAAGGTCCGGCACATCTCTTGCGCCGACACCTTGCCGTTTTGCCGCAAAAACTCAAACACCGGCGGCACCTCCCAGCTCTTGCCGTCCAGCACGGCCTTGCAACCGTTGGGCAGCACCCGCGGCAGGTTATCGATGATGCCGCCACCGGTGATGTGCACCAGCCCTTTCACTCTAAAGTTTTTGACCAGATTAAGCAAAGGCTCGGTATAAATCCGGGTGGGACGCAACAGTTCCTCGCCCAGGGTGCAGCCAAACTCATCGATACGGTCATTGACCGACAACTTCATCTCTTCAAAACAGATCTTCCGGACCAAAGAGTAGCCATTGCTGTGCAGGCCGCTGGAGGCCAGCCCGATCAGGGTGTCACCCACCCGGATATCGGAACCGTCGATAATCTTGTCCCGCTCGCAAATCCCCACCACAAAGCCGGCCAGGTCGTACTCGCCCGGGGCATACATCCCCGGCATCTCGGCGGTTTCCCCACCGATCAAAGAGCAACGGGAAATCTCGCAACCTTGGGCAATCCCCTGCACCACGGCGGCAGCCACCTCCAGGTCCAGACCGCCGGAAGAAAAATAATCGAGGAAAAACAGCGGCTGCGCCCCGGAAACCACAATGTCGTTGACACACATGGCGACCAGATCAATCCCGATGGTGTCATGCCGGTTGCACATCTGGGCGATCAGCAGCTTGGTTCCCACACCATCGGTGGAAGAGACCAGCACCGGATCCTTGTACTTGCCGCTGCCCAGGGCAAAAAGGCCGCCAAACCCGCCAATCCCGGTCAAAACCCCGGAACGGAAGGTGGAAGCCACCATGGGCTTGATCCGTTCAACAAACTCATTGCCTTTGTCAATATCAACCCCGGCCTCGGCGTACCGGGAACTTTCTTGCTTAGCCATAAAATTCTCTTTCATACCCCAAAAAGCCCGCCTGCCAGGCCTGTGGTGATAACCGGAGGGCGAGCGGATCTTAATAACTGGTTCGGCAGCATCACCCACCGCCTGCCTGCTCCGCTCGCTGCCAACGCACAAACCAACTTCGCAGGATCTCCGAACGGAGAACAGCCCAGGCAAGCGAGAACCAGCGAGACGCTCCCTCTTGGCTCTTGCCAGGGCTGTAAAAAAGGTTATTATTTACTGAGCGGACGGCCAAAAGTCAATGAATTTTGACTCCCCTTGGACAGCCCGCCCTGTGTATTCAGCCACCCAACCGCCGGCGACAATTTTACCGGCTTCACATTGACCCCATCCCTCTTGTGCATTAATGTCCTTTGAGCCTGCAAACTGCTTTTTCAATATATCTTAAGGAGCAACAACAATGATTGAAGACCGTACCGAACGCTGCCTGCGCCTGGCGCAGGAAGAACATTACTGCCCACACTGCCAGCAGCGGCTGTCCTGCTGCCAGGCGCCGCCATTTCATGTCGGCGACGGCCTTGGCTGGGGGTCCGACATTCTTTTTATCTGCCTTAACGACGAGTGCTCACTGTACGTGAGAAGCTGGCAGGAATTTGAGGATCGCTACGGTCATGCCGCTTCCTGCCGCTACATTCTCTGCCCCGGCAACGAAAAGGGCGAGGCGATGATGGTTGGCGGCCAGCAGGCCTTCAAGGGCCTGGAGGTGAACGTCGAAGCCCTGCAGCAGCAGAACCAGCGCCATGCCGCAGAGCAGGAGGCGGCGGCCAAACTGGCGGGCTGTGTCGAGGCGGGCGACCTGGCCCCGGTAATCCACCTGCTCACCGACGAACACGCCGATTTGGCCACCCGTAAACAGGCCTGCGAGGCACTGGCCAGGTTTCAGGATCTTTCCTGCCTGGACCCCTTGCGCAACCACAAATTCCGCAATCCCGAACTGGAGCAGGAGGTCAATCTGGCCATCGGCACCATGCTGAAAAAAATGTATAAGAAGGAATGCCCCAACTGTGCCGAAATCGTCAAAAGCCAGGCCCCGACCTGCAAACATTGCGGCCATTCGTTTTAAGCAGATTTTTCCTTGCCAAAGCGGGGGCTATTAGCTATATAGAGAGCCTTCTCGGAACCGTTGGCTCAACCTGGCGGCTCCGGAACCTGTGGTGGGCGTGGCTCAGTTGGTTAGAGCACCGGGTTGTGGCCCCGGAGGTCGTGGGTTCAAGTCCCATCGCTCACCCCATTGGATACCATACGGCGCCTTAACCGCGTCGCTTTAAAGCCCGCCTCCCATCAGGAAGGCGGGTTTTTTCGTGCCGCTCGATTATGAAGTTGGCCGGACGGCAGCCAGCTCGGCTTGCAGTTGTTGCCGAAAAAGATGCCAATGGCGGGCGAAGGCGGAACCCCGGAATGAATGCAGAACAACAGCGGTGGCATCGATGATGTGCAGTTGCCGGCCATCCCACCCCAAAACGTTGAGGCTATTGCCGACCAGGGTGATGCGGCCGGCTTGCATCAAGGCAAGCTGGTGATTAAGCTGCTCCTGCAGGGCTGATCGTTCCCGATCCCCTAAAGTTGACAGGCAGTCGGCCAGGGGCCTGACCCCGGTCGCCGACTGCAGCATAACCGCCGCCTCCCCCTTCCCTTTCAGCGCCGCAGGCCAAACCAGGGCCAGGTGTCTTTCCGTGCCAAGCCCCAAGCGGTTTGCGGTAAGCAGCGCCACCCAGATGCGAAAGGCCGCCCGACGAACAAGCCACGGCCGCAGTGGTGCAAAAAAGCCGGTTGCAACCCCAATGGGCAGCCAGCGCACCGCTTGCCCGTCCAGCTCCAGCAGCCCACCAGCCGGCTTTAACTCCGCCTCACGCCGCCAGCCGGCCAACAGGCGCAAAGAGCTGGACTGGTCCAGGTGGCGCCGATCGCGAATAAGCCAGAACCCATCATGGCGCAGCCGGGGATAATGTTTCCAGCCCCGGCAAGCCCGGCGGGCAACCTGTTCCGCCTGTTGCCGCCGGGCGCGCCGTACCCGGGTGATGAAATCCTCTTCCTCACCCTGGCCGGCCAGCCATTGCCGCTGTTGCAAATACAATCGGAAG
Organism: Desulfurivibrio alkaliphilus AHT 2; assembly: GCF_000092205.1. Classification (GTDB taxonomy): domain Bacteria; phylum Desulfobacterota; class Desulfobulbia; order Desulfobulbales; family Desulfurivibrionaceae; genus Desulfurivibrio; species Desulfurivibrio alkaliphilus. The sequence goes on from NC_014216.1 coordinate 1,294,844, forward strand.
CCATCCCGAACCGTAGCTTCAGGCAACCTGGTTTTGGAGGCATACAGGCGAACCAGATGCGCCAGGCCTTGCTTCCGGTTCAGGGGGGAGCGCAGACGGCGGACACGATCACCGTCGACGGCATAAAGGCGCCCCTGGCGGGGGATAAAATTCAGCCAGTTGAGATCGTTCTGCACGATTCCCGCCCGGTGATGCTCGGCCAGGGTCAAAATCAGCCGGGCATGGGCATCGCCGCAACGCTCGCTGTCCTCCGGTGGCCAGGGTTCATCGGCCTCGACCCACTCCTGCACCGTCAACCAGGCCCCGACCTCCGGCCGGTAACCGGCGTAATACAGAGCCGGAGCCGCCACCCCCGAGCTAAGCAAAGCCCGGGTGCCGCGTAACCCCCGGTACCACTCGTAAGCCTGGCCCACAGGAGCAACGTAAAACTTGGCCACCACCGCCACCCCGTCAAGTTCCCCTTTAAGCAACGCCCGCTTGCCGGGATAACGATGAAAAACCCGGCCGGTAAGCAGGGTCCCGAACCGGCCCAGGTCAAACCGGCGGTTGGCCAGATAGTCGTCGCCCATCACTGCATGTTCATCTTGGCCAGGATAAACTCAACGGTGGTATCCACGCACTCTTCGAGGGAAGAAGCAACGGTATCCAAAACAAGGTCGGGCTGCCCAGGCTCTTCGTAAGGCGCGGAAACCCCGGTGTAATTTTTGATCTTACCTTGCCGGGCCAGCTTGTACAGACCCTTGACATCCCGCCGCTCACACTCCTCAAGCGAGCATTTAACGTAAATTTCAAAAAACCGGCCGCAATCGATCAGATCGCGACACTTTTGGCGGTCGGCCCGCAGGGGGGAGATAAAGGCGGTCAGACAGATAATGCCGGCATCAAGGAAAAGCTTGACCATTTCCGAGATCCGGCGCAGGTTTTCCGCCCGACCCTCGGGGGAAAAGCTTAAGTCGCTGCAAAGCCCATGGCGAACGTTGTCGCCGTCAAAGACGTAGGTCAGCCGGCCCAGATCATAAAGCTTTTCCTCGACGGCATGAGCGATGGTGGATTTTCCGGAACCCGACAGGCCGGTAAACCACATCACCATGCTCTTCTGGCCCAGCAACTGCTGACGCAGATCACTGGTGATCTTTCCCCGATAGGGAACGGTATTAGGACTTTTCATAAGATAAGTTGCTTTTTAAAAAATGGTTGAAAACATCAGTGAAGCCCCACCGGATCATTTCAAGTGGGAGAAGAGGGGTTCCCGGGCCCAAGACATAAACCCCGGTCGCGATGACTTATTAGCTGTTTAAAGGTTTATTGTCAACCCGAAGATGCCATGCACCTTTCAGCCATTCACACCCAGCGCCGCCAGATATTGCCCGGCAGCCACCTCGGTGTGATTGGCCACAACCGCCTGACGCAAAAAATCAGGATCGGGGGGAGCCTTCAGGGTTGCATTAATCGCCTGCGCCATCGCCTGAACATCTCCCACCGGCACCAAGCGGCCATAACGACCGTTGGCCAGAGTTTCCGCCGGGCCGCTGGGGCAGTCCGTCGAGACCACCGGCGTCCCGCAGGCCAACGCCTCGACGATTACGGCGGAAGCACCCTCTCGTTGCGAAGCCAGCACAAACAGCCCGGCCTGCTGCATATGCCGGTAGGGGTTTGGGTCAAAACCGGGCAGATCGACATCGTCCGCCACCCCAAGCTGCGCCGCCAGTGCCAACAATTCCGACCGCTGCCGGCCTTTGCCAAGAATGATCAAGCAGCAGCGGCGATCACGGCGGACCAGGGCAAACGCCTGTATCAGGGTGGCAAAATCTTTTCGCGGCTCCAGCGAACCCACCCCCAAGATCACGGGATTATCTGCCTTGCCATACCAGGGATGGGCCACCGGCTCGGCAGCAAGCCGAAAAAAACGCGCATTGACAATGGGATTGCGAATAACCGACAGGCGTTCCGGTTGCACCCCGGCAATTTCAATCAGATCATCGGCCACCCCCTGGGACGGAGTAACGGCTGCATCCGCCAACGGATACCAGCGACGCATGGAAGCAAACAGGGCCTTACGTTGCGCCGGCTTCAGGTCTTTGCCCTTGGCCGTCACCGACATCCCCATCCGAATCACCACCCGGGTCGGCACCCCGGTGAGCCTGCGCGCCAACAACAGTGCCCGGTTGAGCTCATGGTTGGCGGTCAGCATCGCCTGGGGCCGATGGCGCCACAAGTACCAGAGCAGGCAGGGCAACACCGTTTTTTTGCTGCTCACCGGCAGCCGGATCACCCGGACATTGTCGGGCACCTCTTCCAGGTAAGGCCCGTGCCCGCGAATTTGCAGCAAATCGAAGCGATGGGAGGTACGGCCAAATTCCGGCAGCAGGTTTTGCACCACCCGATCCACCCCGCTGTGGCCGGAGGTGGCAAACAGCAAAGCCAGGTGCCGGCTTAAAACTTCCTTTGCCTGTTTAGAGTTTGAGGAATTATTTTGAGTTCCTGCCACAGTATTGTGTCCGTTTAGGGTACGAAAAGTGGTGAGCGAAAATCGGTTGACAACCGGCATGGCAGCCGATACAAGAAAAGCCTTTGCTTATGGTGGACGAACAGTGGCTACGCCTATGCTCTCCGATATCATTACTGACTTACTACGGTATCCGACGCAACACTCCAATGCAACTGCACAAAGGGTAAGCGTTCATGTCGTTGTTGGTGAACCGTAATCGTTCAGCGGCTCACTGGCGACAGTACCGGAGGCGACACTTCTTTGAAAAGAGCAGAAAAAACCTATATTCAACGAATTACCAGCCGAATACGCTCGTTTCGCTACAGCTGGAAACCATTTTATCGTCATTGCGGGCTAAACCGTTTCGACCATCCGGTACACGCCAACGCCAATGTCCCGACCATTGATGCCCGCATTGCCATAAGCCACGCCAATCGTTTTCTCTTCGTGCGCATTCCCAAATGCGCCAACACCACCATCCTGAGTACTCTATGGTTATGTGAAAATGGTATGTCTCCCGAGGACCTGGCATCATTGCCAGCCCAGGAACAAAAAAAAATGATGCGCAAGCAAAACATGATGCAGTTGTTCAGCCGACCTTCCGAACTGTCCAGCAGTGCGGCCCAAACCGTGCTGAAAAAATACTGCAAAGCCGTTATTGTCCGCAACCCCTTTAGCAGAGCGGCCTCAGCTTATCTGCACAAATTTCGCAACGGCAATGCCGCGCAAAAATTCGGGCTGCCAAGCAACCTTTCCTTTGCCGGATTTTGTGACTACCTGCGTGACGGCGGACTCCATGACGATATCCACTGGATGCCCCAGAGCCATATCTGTCCTCTGCCGCCGGGAACAATGGATTTCATCGGCAAAATGGAAAACCTGGCCATTGATCTGCCACGCCTTACCAATATTGTTTACGGACGTTCGGCCACAATCTTTACCCGCCAACATCATACCACACAAGCGAACAACCATTTACGAGAACTCTACGGCACACATGAAAAAAGGCGGGTAGCGGAACTCTACGCCGAAGATTTCACTTGCTTTGGTTACCAACCCGACAAATTATCATAAGTTTTCTCACAACACCCTCCCGTTATAACGGGCCATAACACCCTTTGGATCAACACCAATGCACCTGTCTCGCCGGCTCAGTGAACTTTTCAACCCCCTTCTGAATTCATTGGATGGCCGCGTGCAACGCCATCGCGTTAACAGTCGCATCCTGATTTCCGAACCCAACCGGTTTGTTTTTTACCGGATTCCCAAGGCTGGCCATTCAACGGTGGGCAAAACCCTGGTTTACTACGATCCGCATCTCACCTCGGAAGAGCGCCAAGAAATTACGCTCAGCGGCAGCAAATCCGGGCCTTATCTCCACCCCAGGGAACTGGGACGCAGCCGGGCGCGGGTTGCCTGGCGGGAGTACTTCAAACTGACCTTTGTGCGTAACCCCTATCGTCGGGTGCTCTCGGCCTATCTCGATAAGATTGCCCGTATTAAGCCCGCCACCAAGAATCTGGGAACATCCCCCGTCGACGAACAGGGTCAACCACTGCCCTTTCTTGCGTTTCTGGATCAAATCAAAGGGGCCGCCCTTTACGAAGGACCCCATTGGGCGCCGCAAGTTGCCCTGCTGCCCCGCGATCTTGCTCGCTTGGATTTCATTGGTCGCCTGGAAAAAATCGACACCGACCTGGCCACGGTGATTGAACGCGTTTACGGACGCAAAATGGCCAGCGGGGTGCAAAATTGGGATAGCCACAAAACCAAATCGGGAGACGATTTTCACCGCTATTACGACGGATCAGCCATCGACACGGTGCGCCATCTGTACCGGGAGGATTTCGAGGCCTTTGGCTATTCCCTGGACCCGGAAACGGCACTCCGCTGACCAGGCACCACTTAACCGTAAGAGGAAATTGCCATGATCATCAGCCACCGCCACCGTTTTATCTTTGTCCACTGCCGCAAGGTGGCCGGTAGCTCCATGAAAGTGACCATTGCCCCTCACCTGGGCCCGGCCGATATTATCCTGGGCAGCTACCAGGAGCTTTTCCGGGACAGCAGTTTTTTTACCCCTCAGGTCCTGGGTGAAGCCCTGCGTCCCCATGGGTTGCGAGAATTGGCCTCCGGCTTGCTCCGGGGGCGTAATTGGCGCAACTCCATAAACAAGGCTGTCAAGCGGCGTTACAAAAAGGCCTTTGGCCTCTCATCATCCGGTCATCCCACCGCCACCGATATCCGCCAGGCTTTCCCGGAGGCCTGGAACAGTTATTTCAAGTTCTGCTTTGTGCGCAATCCCTACGAACGGGCGGTTTCCGATTACCTTTATCTAACGCGCAGGGATGCCGCCTCGCCCTCGTTCAGCGACTACCTTCGCCAACTTAGTGAATCCAAACGGGATCTCCATGGCCGGGATAAATACGACAACTGGCCCATGTACACCATTGGAGAGCAACCGGTCATGGATTTCATCGGCCGTTACGAGAACTTATCGTCAGATTTCAGCAAAGCAATGGAGAAGGTCGGACTTTCAGGAGTTAAGCTGACTGCCTCGGAAAAGCGCCGAAACTATCAAAAGCCTTGGCGTGAATACTACGGGCCCGGCGACCGCGAGCTGGTGGAAGCTCTGTACAGCAAAGAGATAGGTTATTTCGGCTATACTTTCGAAGCATAACCAGGACACACCAGCAAAACCCTGCCGTCGTCTTTAGGCACCCCCACAAAGGTCGAAATTATCCGCCTTTCACCCGGCGCAAGCTTTGCCGATCAGAGCGGCCGCCTTAGCCACCGCCTCCCGCGGTCGCTGCCCAGTATCAACCCTGACCACAACCGCTCCCCGTTGGGCCAGCATACGGCACCCATCCTCACTAATCGCCCGGGCCGATTCCACCATGGCATGAAAACGCTGCACCGCCGGGTTACGCTGCGTCAGCCGGGCGTGAATAACCTCGGTTGGCGCGGTAACGTTGATCACCACCTTCGGCAATGGCATGAGTCGAAAATAAACCTGGCTGACCGCCGGCTCAGACCCCTGCCCCAGACTTACTCCCCGCTGGGCCAAACCTTCGTCGAACAAGACCAGCTCCCTGCCCGGCAGGCGATCGACCGCATGGGCCAAGGCAACCTGGCGAATAAAGCTGAGCAGGCGCTCAAGCCGCAAGGCTGGATCAACTTCAGTGGAACCGGCGTTTTCCAGGCCATGGGCCAAGAATTCCGGCCAGGGCGATGCCGCCTCCCGCAAGCGCTTGTACTCCCCGCGCACCATCTCTTTTTCATACTTGTGGCGCATCCAGCGCTGCAATCCTTGGCGGCCATAAAACCAGCTTTCAAGCCGGCGCGACAACAAACCGGCCCGTTGCTGCTCCTGTTTAACCACCAAGGGAACCCAGCGGGCAGACAAAACCGCCCGCCCCTGCCTGAGCAGAGCTTGCTGCAGGGCGCCCATAACCGTTGTCTTGCCCACTCCGGGGGGACCGATAAGCTCAAGACGTTCCATGCCTAGCCCATTTTGCAATCATGGCGAATTTTTTCTGCCGCCCCGATCAGTTTTTCCCGGCGCCGGGCGGAACTGGAACTGCTGAACTGGGGGCGAAAGGCGTGGGCAACAACCATCGCCAGAAGGGCGGGAACCCGCCACCGGGCTTGCCACTTTCTTCCTGCCACCGCCCAAATGGCAGCCAGTTCGGCATCATAGTCACCAGCCAGATAAGCTTGGCGCAGCACGGCATTAACTTCACCGGAACCGCGCAACAGCGAGAGGGCGTCAAAAAAGAACGGCAGTGGTTGTACTCGTTCAAGGTCGATCAGAATCAGGCTGCCATCGGGCTGGACCACCACATTGCCGTTATGGCAATCTCCATGGCCGGCCAATAGCGGGCAGTCCGCCAAAAGCTCCTGTAAACCCGTCTGGTGTTCACTGAAAGCACGAGCCAGCCAAGGGGGGATTTGCCAGCGGCTCAGCTCGGCCATAACCGGGGCAAAACCAAAACGGCCCTCACACCAGGCGGCATGCTTTTGACACACACTAAGCAGTTGGCGAAAAACCGGGTCCCATTGCCTCGGTACGGCAGCACGGATGGGACATCCAGCGACAAAATCTTCGCGCACACCGTACAGCCCCTCCAGATCCAGCCGGGCTTCTTCAATCCAGGGCACCGGATAGGAGCGGCGCAACCACTCGGCATTGCGGGTCAGCCGCGCCACCAGTTCCGGGCGGGAAGTCAAACGAAGGACGTGATCCCGGCCGGCCGCCACCAGAATAACCCAATCCCTCCGCTGAATGAGCGTATCATAAAGGGGGGTGGCCGCTCCTGCCGGCGGCGCAATTTTATACGGACGCCCCACGAGCCGGTGCAGTAGCCAGGGAAAGTGGTCAGTGCCGGCCTCCTGCAAGCCCCGCTGGTAATCATCCGGTTGCCCTGTCGGCCCGGCGGGAGCCAAGGCCAAACCACCGCTTATGTGATAATTTCCCGGGAGCATCAGCGGCTGCAAACGTTCCAAGGATCGCCTGACATCATTTTGCCGCCGCAGCTTCGCCAGCAGCCCGTTACCCGTCTTCATCGGCTTACCTGTTGCAAACAAGTTGGGAACCATGGCAACAGCGGCAACATTATTGCAACCCCATGGTTCGCAAGTAATGGGCCGCTACCTTATCACTGCGAAATCGCTCCAGCCCTTCCTGCAACAAGCCGGCAGGGGGCGGTTCGGCCAGCACCGCCGCCATAGCTTCGCTCATGGCAAGCTCCTCGCCGATGGGCACTAAAGGCCCCAGCCGCCCCCCCAGCAGAATTTCATCGGGACCGCTGGGGCAATCGGTACAAACCACCGGCGTGCCGGCCGCCAAGGCCTCAATAACCACATTGGCCAAGCCTTCATAGCGGGAAGAAAGGACAAAAAGCGAGGCCCTGGCCAGCCAGGGGATCGGATCCTGCACGTAGCCCGGCAGGTCAACATCCTCAGCTATGCCCAACTCCCTGGCCTCAGCTTGCAGATCGTTCCGCAACGGTCCCTCCCCCAAGATAATCAAGCGGCAAAGCCGTTGCCGGCGCAAGCGAGCAAAGGCCCGCAGCAGAGTGACAAAATCTTTCTGCGGGGTAAGTCGGCCGATACCCATCACCACCGGCGGGCCATCGCCCGCCAACCAGGGATGACCCATCGGCAAGCGGCGACGTTCGGCGATATCCGGGGTTACCGTCGGATTGTAAATCACCTCCACCTGCTCGGGATCAACGGCAAAGTTGTCAATCAGATCACTGCGCACCCCACTGGAAACCGCAATCAACCGGTTTGCCCGTGGGTAGAGCCAGCGTGCGGAATACCTTTTAACCGGCCGCCGCAAAGTTTCGCTTAAGGTGTTGGTGACCTTAACATAGATGGGCACCTGGGAGCGTGCCAAAGCTCGGCCAACCAGAGCTATCTTGGCGGCATGATCCTTGGCGGTCAACAGGGCCCGCGGCTGGCAACGCCGCAGATAACGGGCCACTTTCAACACCCCGTCCTGTTTACCCCGATTTCGCAGATCGACCACCTCGACCCCGTCGGGAAATTCATCCGGATAAGGCACCTCCCCGCCCCGGGCCAGCAGCAGCTGCACCCGTACCCCCTGGGCCAGAAATTCCCGGCACAAAATCATGATCTTGCGCTCAATCCCTCCCCAGGCTTTAAGCGGGGCCAAAATGGTGAGATCCGGTGGCTGGCTCATGCGCTCTCCTCTGGAGCAAGGTCTTCGGGTTTACCTGCATAGCCATACTTGGCCAACACCGACTGGTAGCGGCGGCTGAACTCACGTAATTCTTCGCGCCGGGTCCAGGCGTGGGCCCGTTCGGGCCGAAAGGCGGCAGCGGCTGCCTGCAGGCTGCTTTCATCCGCTTTACAACCGCAAAAAGCCAAGGCCCGGCGCAAGTTCGGCAACGGGTCGGCCAGCATTGCTTCATATTGCATGGTAACCGCCTGCGCCCCCAGCTGCTGCACGTGCTCCAAAGCCCGCGCAACATAAAGCTGCCAGAGCTCAAAACCGCCCTCCAACGTGCGGCACCGCACCTGGGGACCAAAACCGCGCCACTTGGGCGCCAGGGGATTCAGCCAGGACCAGTGGCGCCGCTGCTGATAGCGCTCGATGCGCCGTTCAAATTCCTGCTGGCGGCGCTGGCGCAGACTGGCAGCCACATCAACGCCATGGCGGACGATGTGCAACACTTTGGCGTCTGGAAAAAGTTCCAGCCATAGGGGCAGGGTAAAGGTGTTACGCGGATCTTTCCAGCCCCAGGGCCCTTGCTGGCCGGGCAAGCCACCGCGCTGCAAACCGCGCTTTAACCCCAAAAAGCGCAGCGCCGCCGGCCCCCGGATAATCCCCCCCATATAGTCCAGCAACCAGGGCTTGAGCGCGTTATCGGCCAGCAACAGGTCCATGGGCTCCGGGCAATCCCAGGTGGCCGAGGCCTGCCGAAACAGCCAGGCGTTGATGGCGTTGGTAAAGGCCGCTTCCTCGTTGCGACTGGTACCCCGGCCCATGAAAAAACCGGCCTGCTGCAGCACCCGGGTCAGCAAGCTGGTGCCCGAGCGATGCATGCCGATGATGATTACCGGGGGAGTCGTGGGTGTCTTCATGGGACGGCCCGTTCACTCTCAGCCGGCTTGCAGCGGGGGGAGAGCCCAAAAAAATCCAGGTAGGCCCGGGCGGCGGTTTCAGCCATGAAAGGACGCACCGCTTCGGCATAATCGAACTGAGGCGCCTCGCCTCGTAAAACCTTTAAAATCCCGGCAGCCATGGCCCGATCATCCTGCATCGGCACCAGAATGCCATAGCGCCCATCGGCCAGGATCTCTCGAGGACCGCTGGGACAATCGGTGGACACAACGGGGGTACCGACCCCCAGGGCCTCCATGACCACATTGACCAGGCCTTCCCAGCGGGAAGAGAGGGCAAAAACGTCGGCCCTGGCCATATAGGCATAGGGGTTGCCGGCAAACCCCGGCATATCGACCCACTGGCTGATCCCCAACTCCTCGGCCAGGTTCTCCAGGGTCGGTCTTTCACGCCCTTCACCCAGGATCAGCAACCGGGCCGGGCGCTGGCGCACCACCCGGGCAAAGGCACGCAGCAGCATGGCGTAATCTTTCTGCGGCACCAGCCGCCCCACCGAGAGCACCACCGGCAACTCCTTATTGACCAGCCAGGGATGCTCCACCGGCTCTTTGGCCCGGGCCAGGTTGCCGGGAGCCACCGAACCGCTGTATATCCGCTCAATATGTACGCCGGTAAGACCGACATTATCGCGCAGGTCATCGCGCACCCCATCGGAAACCGCAATCACTCCGTGGGAGCATGGGTATACTTTACGAATCTCACGAAATTTGCGCTCACGTTTGCGGGGTGAGTCGGCACGTTTTTCCGACTGCCCGAAGGTGTTGGGCACACTCAAATAGCGGCGGGTGCGCAACCCCGGCAGATAGCCGGTGCGGGCCAGCACCATGTTGCTGATATGATTAACCGAAAGAATCACCGGTGGCCTGCGGCGCCGCAAGTAGCGCCACAAAGCCAGAATGGTCGGCAGCCGGTGGGAGGTTCCCAGGTGAACCAGGCGCACCGCCGGCGGCACTTCTTCAGGATAAAACATCTCGCCGTCCCGAAAGGTTACCAGCTCCACCCGCAACCCCATGGCCAGCCAGACATGGATCTGGTTCAGCAGGCGACGATAGGTCCCGCCCCAGGAACGAAAGATGCCGAACAACACGATATCAGGCGTCTCGGCTGCCGCCGTCAGCGGCAAATTATGCTTGCCCATAAACAGTTAACCTCGTGCCAGGCTCTTAACGCTATTTGGGCAATACCGGCTCAGGTGCGCTGCCACAAGAGGAGCTGTAAGCAATGAATAAAAGTGGATTAACACAAACCGGTCCAGATTATGGGTGCCCAGCATCCACACCGCCATAAAGACGATGAAGCCGATACCAAAAAGGGCCAATGCACGAGCCCGGCCATCATTCGGCTCCGCCAGCCGCCGCCAGCCTTCATGGAGCATTAAACTCACAAAAGCGAGCACCAGCATATACCCCACCACCCCGAAACGCACCATGATTTCCAGGTGCCCGTTATGGAAATGACCAGTACGCCCTTCCAGCTGCCAGGGAATGGGCCGTTTTTGCAGCAGGTAGTATGGTTCGGCGGGCCCGAAACCAAACCATGGGCGTTCGAGCACCCTTTCCAGAGCAAAATGGGCATATGCTGCGCGGACCCCCAAAGAACTGTCGGAGATCTCCTCAATGTTGCCGCCTTGGGGCAGGGTTACCAGTTCCCCCATCGTCTGCCACTGGCTGCTGACTCGACTTTCCAGAATCCCCCAACCAAAAGCTACGGTCAGCAGCAGCGCCAACCCCGCCACGATGGCCGGCACCAGGGCAACGGCATTGCGCGCCAGCAACTGAGAGCGGAAGTGCCAGGTCGCCAGCAAAAGCACCACCGGCAGGGCAGCCGCCACGGCAAACCAACCGGTACGGGTTTTGGTGGCCAGCAAAGCCGCCAGCAGCACCCCGCCCGCCAGCAAAAGTACCAGCAACCAAGCCGCCAGCCGCCATGGTCGGACTATTCCCAGGCGGGCACCAAAGCCAACCGCGCCCACCGGGCGACTGCTTAGGTCGTCGGTGGCATGACCAGATGTTTGACTGCGCACGGCCAGCAGGGGCACAAAGATGAGTACCGCCAGCAAGGCCGCCCCCAGCTTCAACCCGGCAATCAGGTGCCCCAAGTCAAAAACATAACGTCGATTGGTTTGCAGAGCCTGAATAAATGCCCCGCCATCCAGGGTTAGCAAAACATCCAGCAGCAACGAAGCAAACAGAACCGCCACGACCCCCAGGCCATGCTTGAGCCAGTTGCCGGTGGCCACTAGAACGATACCGGTCAGCAGCACTGGCGTAACCAGGGACTTGCCCCAACCCCTGGCCCCGTCCAGGTACTCAGCCCCCATCTCCGGGTCGCCAAGCCAACCCACCACCCCGCGCAAAACCACATAGGCCAGAAAGGCCACCCCCAACCAAAACATGGGTGAACGGCGCAACGCAGAGAAATGACGGACAATAAACACCAGGGCCACAACAAACACTCCCCCCTGCGCCGCTTGCCCCAAAGAGGTACTGTGGGGAGAAACCAGGGCCATGGCGTATAGTGCAATGACGGCCCAGGTCTGCAGACGACCCTCCGGCATGGCCAACCAGGTCGGCCAACGTGGTAAAACCCCGCTCATCTCTCCCCCTTAAATGCTTTGCCGGCAAGCCCGGCGCCCGCATAGCGTCGGTAAAAGGGATCCAACCGTTCACCTATCACCTTTTCCACGTAAGCCAGCCCCTCGCCATTAAGATAGTCGCCATACCCGCCAACCTTGCCCTTGCGGGTTTTGTAACTCTCTTCATCATCGACCTCCCTGGCCGACAGGGCGCTGGTGCCGAAAGCGTTGCCGGCTTCCAGTCGGCGCATGTTGTCAAACCGACAAAACTCCACGGCCTCCCGGATGATATCCTCGCTTATCTCGCCATAGCCGATAAACTCCAGCACCCGCCGTAATTCGCCGGCGGGGTCGGCATGCAGGTCTTCGTAGCTGATCAGCAGGAAATCAGCCGGCAGGTAACGGTTGCGAGCCCAGATATTATAGAATGCAACGATGGATTCAATGCCGCCCCGACGCTCATGCACATACTCCTCCATGGTGCCCCGGTAATTGGCGTTGCGTTTGGTCTTTTGAAAGTACGAGGAGACCAGCACATCCCGCGGATCACGGATCATGAAGATCACCTTGCGGCCGGCGTAGGCCGACTTGTCGGTGCTCAGCTCTTCGGGCAACAAAAACTCCGGCCCGCCATCGTGGTGTTGCAGAATATAAGGAATACGGCGCCAGGGCTTGGCAAAATCACGCAAGCGCAAAGGGTTGCGAACATTAAGACCATGGTGCAAGGCAAGCGATTTACCAATCAGCAAGGCCAGCCAGGTGCGGCCACACTTGGGGTAGGAGATCAGATGAATATCGGCTCGCCAGCGGCGCCAGCGGCGGCGGCAGCGTTGAATCAGGCGCCGCACGGGGCCGCGTTTTCGTACCAGAGGGGGCATAATTGTCGGTAATGGTTAGAATTGGTAGCCAAGCGCCGCAATCTCTCGCCAACACAGACGTTCAATCAGTTCCCGGTCGGTCCGGCTCAGGAGCTCGGCGTATGGTTGCCGGTCCTGACGGATCCCGCCCTTGGCGCGCCTGGCCGGCAGGCTGATATCACCGTCTATTCCCAGATCAAGGCGCAGTTGCGCCAGTTCGGCCGGCAGGTTTTCATAGCGCAGCACTCGATCCACGGCGATTTGATCATTGATCGTGTAATGGCCCCAGTTACTGAGCCAATGGGGCTTGTGCCGCTCCAGCCAGCGCAGATACTCGCTAAGGCTGGGAAAGTCGCGACGCCCCTTTTCCTCCCAGCGGTGCTTCTGCCACCAGTAACGGGACAGGGCCCGATCCCAGGGGTTGCGTTCGATGGTAAAGCGATAATAGCCGGACCAGATCTCAGGGCCCACCAACCGGCGAATCTCGGGGGCCGTGCTGTGTTCCCCGTACTGGGCGCGCTGCCCCCGGGTCAGCAACCGCCGCCACTCTTTAAAGCCGCGGTGGTCGCGGATTCGCTTAAGGTGGTTGCAGGGCCCGACCCCGCCCTCCGCCCGCCGCAGTTCTTCTTCGCCGCGCTGGGCACTTAAAGGGGTGATCACATCCTCCGGCCCGCACACCCGGGAAAGAGCGATCTCCAGGCTGCTGCCGGCGGTCTTGCGGGTCTTGATAAAAATAAAGCGATTACGATGGCTGATAATCAAAGGCGGTAAGCTCCCGTCACTTTTTTTTGGTGCCGGGCCATTAGAGCAGATGAGTCAATTAATTGTCAACCTTCAATCACTCCCATCTCTGCCAGGTAAGCCCGGCTGCTGGCTTCCACGGTGTAGGCGGCCACCGCCCGGGGCAGCAGCGCGCGATCCGGCGGCGCCGCCAGCACCCGCGACATGGCCAGGGCCAGCGCTTCCGGATCATCAACCGGCACCAGCGGCCCATATTTGCCCTCCTGCAGGATCTGGCGCGGCCCGCTCCGGCAGTCGGTGGCCACCACCGGCACCCCCAGGGCCAGCGCCTCCTTAAGGGCGTTGGGAGAACCTTCAAAGCGGGAAGAAAGGACAAAGAGGTCGGCCCGGGCCAGGTAGGCGTACGGGTTGACGACAAATCCCGGCAACTGTACCAGGTGGTCAAGTTTCAGGCGGCGAACTTCTGCCTCCAGTTTCGACCGGTCCCCCCCTTCCCCCAAAATCAGCAATCGGCAGGGCTGCCGTTCCTGGAGCCGGGAAAAGGCCTGCAGCAGCACATCAAAGCCTTTCTGTCGGGTAAGGCGCCCCACGGCCACCAGGCGTGGCGGGCCTGGCGCGTTGAACCAGTCATTATCCGGCGCTTCAGCCGCCAACCGTTGCAACTCCGGCGTAACGGTGGGGTTGGCGATTACCTTCAGGCGACTGCGGGGCAGACCGGTAATCGCCGCCATGTCGTCCGCCATACCATCGGACACACATATTATCCCGTCCGCCCAAGGATAAAGCCAGCGCACCGGGTAATAACGCAGGGCCTTGGCCAGCCGGCTTTTTCCCTCCAGCGACTGGCTCAAGTGCATCCCCAGCCGCAGCACCACCCGGGTCGGCACCCCGGCCAGTCGCCGCGCCAGCAGGGCCACCCGGGCCGCCCGGTCTTTGGCGGCCAGCAAAGCGGCAGGCCGCTCACGTCGGAGGTAGCGCACCAGCCAGGGCAGGCTGAACAGCGAGGTCCGGGCGTCCAGCTTGATGATCCTGACCCCGGCCGGAATGGCAGCCAGATGCCCGCCTACGGCCTTGATCAGAATAAGATCCACCGCCACGCCGGCGGCCAGAAAACCGGTGGCCAGATGACCAATCATCTTCTCCACCCCGCCGTCACCGGAATAGGATATAAAGATCGCTACCTTGGGCAAAATTCAAACTCAATCAAGTAGAATTGGTGGTCTGGCTGATCGCCCGAAGATGCGGGGCGGCCGTTCGTTTATGAAACCTGTGAAGGGTCAAACTGGTACTGCAGCAGCTCAATATCGCGGCGGTAATGCTGCGCCACCAGTTCCGCCAGTTCGTCGGTGTAATAGTTGCGGTAATCGCGACGCTCCTTGGCCTGGCGCAGGTGCGGCAGGGTGAAGGGAGCAAGCCCGATCCGCTGGCAGATGGTATCGAAATCCGCCTGCAGACGTTCATAGCGGCCGATGAAATCGACGATCAAATTGCCACGCAGGTCAACCAGGTATTCATGCTGCAACTCCGCTGAGGTGTCGAGCATGTAGTCGTAGGGGCGCTCCGGGTCGAATTTAAATTTAAGAAAATCCTCGAAGGTTTTCACCCCCTCAAGCACATGGGGTTTCTCCCGCCGGATATGATAAAAGGAACTCACCTGCAGATCCCAGGGGTTACGCACCACGGTGAATTTGAACAACTCCCGGAACACCGGCGTGGGCAGCATCTCCAGGGCGGCAATGGCCTTGGCATGACGGGGAAATTTCAGCCCCAGCTTGTGCCGTGGCCGAGTCAGCTGATCCGCCTGGCTGGCCAGCCAGAGGGGAATGGTATACCAGCCTCCCCAGCGGTAGCGCCGCAAAGCGGCCCTGATACTCGTCCCCCCGGTCTTGGCGATATGGACGAAAAGGAAATTATGGGAGTAAGAAACCAGCATTTATCCCTCGCTTAGCCTATTTTATTTATTGGCGGGCCAAACTCTTTTCAGGTACATTCCGGGGCGGGATGGGAATGATAGCCCGCCAACAACAGCGGCCAGTCGGTTTCCTCGAAGTAAAAGGGAGACTGGCTGTTTTTGATTTTGTTGAGCGAACGCAACAGGCGCTTCAGGTTCTGTTGCGCGCCCAGGCCGGCTTTAAGCCGCCCCTGGTCAAAATCGACCAGAAACACCCCGCCCTGGCGATCGAGCAGAACGTTACGGGCGTTGAGATCCGGATGCCAGACGCCCAGGTGGTGAAAACGGGCAATCACCTTGCCGATCCGGCCCCAATCGATAACCTCCAGCTTGCCGGCCGCCAGCCGGTCGGCCAGGGAGCGGGCATCGGGTATCCGCTGGGTGATCAAATCGGCGCGGTAAACCAAGGGCCCGCCATCGACCCTGGCGGCCACCGGCCGGGGCACCGGCAAGCCCTGGCGGTAAAGCTTGGCAAGCAAACGCCATTCCCGCCAGGAACGGGTTTTTTCAGGATCGCTCCCCCCCGGGTAACGATCCACCAGGAGTTTTTCCATGATCCCGCCCCGGCGAAAATGGCGCAGCACCAGATCAAGCTTTTCATACCGGAAAAACCAGGCCTGGCCCCGCCCCACGGCCTCGCCGGTGATCAGCCCGGCGGTGCCCAGATAACGGGAGTCAAACAACCGCCGGGGAGGGGCCGCAAACAACGACGCATCATAAATAATTTTTTGCTTACCAACATATGCCGTTGAAGGACGAATATCCGTCATGCTTCCCCTCTTAGCGCCACCCAAAAAACTTTGCATTTTACGTCTTTCCGCCATTGGCGACATCACCCATGTGCTGCCGACCCTGCGCACCCTGCAGCACCACTGGCCACAGACCGCCATCACCTGGATCATCGGCAAAAGCGAAGCCGCCCTGGTCGGGGATATCCCCGGGGTGGAGTTCATTAGCTTCGACAAGTCCGCCGGCCTGCCGGCCTACCGGCAACTTTTCCGGCAACTGAAGGAGCGGCGGTTCGATCTTTTGCTGCACATGCAGGTTTCCTTGCGGGCCAGCCTCTGCAGCCTGGCGGTCAAGGCGCCGATCCGGCTGGGATTTGACCGCCGGCGGGGCAAAAACCTGCAGTGGCTTTTTACCAACGCCCGCATCGCCGCCAACCCCCGGCAGCATGTGCTGGACGGTTTCCTGGAGTTTCCCAGGTCGCTGGGGCTCAACGAGATGGTCATGCGCTGGGAGTTGCCGATCCCGCCGGAGGCCGAGTCCTTCGCCGCTCAGCAACTGGCGGCCCCCGACCAGTTCCTGGCCGTCAACCCCTGTTCCAGCAACCGGCCGCGTAATTTTCGCAACTGGAGCATCAAGTCCTACGCGGCAGTGATCGACCATGCCGCCCGGCGGCACGGGCTGCGCACCGTCTTAACCGGCGCCCCGACCAAAGAAGAACAGGACTATGCCGCCGCCATCGCCGATGCGGCCGGAACTGCGGTGCTTAACCTGGTGGGCCGGACCACCCTGAAACAACTGGCGGCCGTCCTTGCCCGCTGCCGGGTCACCATCGCCCCGGACACCGGCCCGGCCCATATCGCCAACGCCGTTGGCACCCCGGTCATCGGCCTGTACGCCACCTCCAACCCCGAGCGCACCGGCCCCTATAACTGGCTGCAAAGCACGGTCAATCGTTATCCGGAAGCGGTTTACCGCGAATTTGGCCACCCCCCGGAAAAACTTCCCTGGGGCAAACGCGTCCGCAACCCCAACGCCATGGAACTAATCACCGTGGATGAGGTTACCGCCCAGCTGGACAAAATCATGGGGTAAGCGAACATTTTTGAACCGTTCACCAGGAGTACTAACTTACCGGTCTAACGGGCCGTAATCGTTCAGCAGTGCCGCAGATTCGGGCAAGCAGCCAGGCGCCGCGTACACCGGGTACTCAAGCCTGGCTGATCGCCCGAAGGTGCGGTGCTGCTGAACGATTACACATTTTTAAAGGTAAGCCTGGACGGCGGCCAGACTTTGCACCACCGCGCTGGCCCCTTTGACCGGGCGGGCGCTGCTGCTACCAGCCGGGTCATAGAGAATATTGCGGCCGATGCCCGCCGCCAGGCCAGCTGCAATATCGCTCTCCCGATCACCCACCAGCACCGACCCGGCAAGATCGATCCCGTGTTCGCGGGCGGCCTGCCGGATCATCCCCGGTTGCGGCTTGCGACAGGCGGCGTCCTTTTTATACTCCCCCTGCCCGTGTTCCGGATGATATGGGCAAAAGTAAACGGCATCGATGGGGCAGCCTTCGGTGGCGAAAACCCGGCACATCCAGTCGTTGAGGGCCAGAAAGTCGGTCTCATTAAAATAACCCCGGCCGATACCGGACTGATTGGTCACCACCACCAGCAGGTAGCCCCGCTGCCTGGCGGTACGGCACAGCTCAAAAATGCCCTCCACAAAGACAAAATCCTGCCGACGGCAGACGTAGGCGTAGTCCTCGTTGATCACGCCGTCACGATCCAAGAACAGGGCCGGCCGACCGCTCATGCCTCACTCAACCTTCCTGGTTGCCAAAGAGGGTATTTTCCACCAGGCCGCAGATAATATGCCCCAGCACCAGGTGCCCCTCCTGGATCCTGGCGGTGTTCTCCGCCGGCACCACCAGCAGATAATCACATCGAGCCGCCATCGGACCATCTCCCCCCTTGCCGCCGGTGAAGCCCACGGTTATCAGGCCGCCGGCCCGCGCCACTTCCAGGGCCCGTAACACGTTTTCCGAACCACCGGAAGTTGAGTAGCCGACCAGCACATCCCCCTTAACGCCCAGGGCCTGTACCTGGCGGGCAAAAAGCTGCTCAAAACCGTAATCGTTGCCCACGGCGGTAATGATCGAGGTGTCGGTGGTAAGGGCCACCGCCGGCAAACCGGGGCGATCAAAGGCAAAACGCCCCACCAGTTCCGCCGCCACATGTTGGGCATCGGCGGCACTGCCGCCGTTGCCGGCCAGCAAAATCTTGCCGCCGTTTTGCAGGCATTTCACCCAAGCCGTCGCCGCAGCCGCCAGGGTGGCGGCCAACCCCTTATCGGCGGCCATGGCCTCCATGACCCGACTGGTTTCCGCCAACTGCGCCTCGATCATCTCTCCTCCACCTCTTTCCGAGCCTCGTTAATCCTGGCGATCATCCGGCTGCTGGAGCAACCGTGAGCAAAACCAAGAACTTTCACCTCACCGCCGGCGGCCAGCACGCAGTCGTGGCCGGCGATTTGCTCCGGGCGGTAGTCCCCACCCTTGACCAGCACGTCGGGCAACACCCGGCAAATAAGCCGGCGGGGCGTTTCTTCGGCAAAAGGAATCACCCAGTCCACCGCCGCCAGCCCGGCCAAAACCTCCAGCCGCTGTTCCAAAGGGTTAATGGGGCGCCCCGGCCCCTTCAGGGCCCGCACCGAAGCGTCATCATTAACCGCCACCAGCAGGCGATCACCCAGTTGCCGGGCCTGCTTAAGATATGAAACATGACCGGCATGCAGCAAATCAAAACAGCCGTTGGTCATCACAATCCGTTCACCGCCGGCCCGCGCCGCCGCCACCGCCGCCAGCAGTTCTTCCTCCCCCAACACCCCGCGTGGAAATTCTTCGGGAACATGCAACGCCCGGCGCAGCTCGGGCACCGAAACCGTGGCGGTGCCCAGCTTGCCCACCACGATCCCGGCCCCGATATTGGCCAGTTGTACCGCCTCGGGCAAGGAAAGTCCCGCCGCCAGCGACGCCCCCAGAATGGCAATCACCGTATCGCCGGCCCCGGTAATATCAAAGACCTCCCGCGCTTGGGTGGGCAGGTGCAGAGGTGACGAGCCGTCGGTCTGAACCAGGGTCATGCCCTGGGCTCCGCGGGTAACCAGCAGGGCATCCAGGCGGCACTCTTCGGCCACCCGCAGGGCCCGCTCCGCCAGCTCCGCCTCACTGCGACTCTCACCGGCCACCGCTTCAAATTCGCTCAGGTTGGGGGTCAGCAGGGTGGCGCCGCGGTAGTCGTTAAAATCCCGGCTTTTGGGATCGACCAGCACCGGAACCCCAATTTCCCGGGCCGTTGTCACCAACTCACGGCTATGGCTCAAAGTTCCCTTGCCGTAGTCGGAGAGAATCGCCACCGATACCGAGGACAGCAAGTGGCGAAACTTTTCCGTCAGCGACGCGGCATCACTTGCACTGAAGGGTGCTTCCCGATCAACCCGCAACAATTGCTGGTGGCGACTGAGGATACGAAGTTTGTTGATGGTGCGCTGCTGCCCCGGCGAGTTAAAATCACAGCGAACTTTTTGCGCGGTCAGGATATTTTTAAGGGCTTCCCCTTCCTCATCCCTGCCGGTAAGGCCGAGCAAAGTCACCTCGGCGCCCAGGGCCGCGATATTAAGGGCCACATTGCCTGCCCCGCCGGCGCGCTGCTCTTCTTCCCGATCCACATGCAGCACCGGCACCGGGGCCTCCGGTGAGATACGACGGGTAGCGCCGTACAGGTAACGATCGAGGATCAGATCGCCGATCACCAGTAGGCGGGCCCGTTCAAAACTTGGCACTATCAGTTTCATGTTGCCCTGAGACGGTCTTGATTAACGGTTGACATATCCCCGTTTTCATAACATATCTCGCCCTTAAGATCATGCAATAATATGCCCTCGGCAGGGCAACTTCATAAATCACCCTTGGACGGGGGCCGCAAAACCAGCCCATGTTGGTCGGCATGCCAAAGCTTACAACCTTATTACAACTGACGGCGGCTGTTGTGTTGTTACTCCTGCCGGCGGCCTGCGGCGGGCCATTTACCCGTATTGAACTCGAACCCGACCAGGAGGGCGCCCGGCGTCTGGCCCGGACCGGCGATGTCGGGGCCGAGGTGGAAGATCTGGTTCGCCCGCTTCAACAGCGCAACACCACCCCGGCCCTGGTGGTGGGAGTGCTGCTGCCCGACGGCAGCCGGCAGACCTTTGGTTACGGGACCACCAGGACCAAAGGCGGCCACCGGCCCGATGGAGAAACCCTGTTTGCCATCGGGTCATCAAGCAAGGGCCTGGTCAGCGCCGCCGCCGCTGTGCTGGTGCAGGAAGGACGGCTCTCCTGGCACGACACCATGAAAGATCTGTTGCCGGAGGCCGCTTTATTCAGCCCTGATGCGCAAAAAATCACCCTGCTGGAACTGGCCACCCACACCTCGGGACTCCCGCGACACCCTTTTACACCGCGATTTCTTGTCTATTTCACCGAGTTTCTATTTACCGGAAACAATTTTTATCGCTACCTCGACCGGGATTACCTGTTGGATTACCTGGCCGGTTTCAAGGCGCCGGAACACCCGGGCGTCCGCTATTCCAACATCGGCTACGGCCTGCTCGGCCATACCCTGGAAAGAGTAACCGGCAAAGAGCTGGCCACCCTGATCAACGACAAAGTGCTGCTGCCCCTGGGCATGCAGGCCACCGGTTATGACCCGGCGCAATTGCCCGGCTATCATCAGCGGGCGTTTCCCCATGCCGGGGATCACCCCAAATTCATCCGCCGCGGCCGACCGGTTCCCGAATGGGAGTTTACCGACATCCTCCACGGGGCGGCGGGGCTGTATACCAATGCTTACGATTTGCTCAGCTATGCCGCCGCCCATTTGCACCCCCCCAGGCAGCCGGTTTTGGCCCGGGCCCTGCAGGATACCCTGGAGGTGCGGGTGAAGGACTCGGACCAGGATGACCGAGCGTTGGCCTGGGCCATAAGCCAGGTGGATGACTTGACCATCACCTACCAGGTCGGCTACGTCAGCGGTTACAGCAGTTATATCGGGCTGGACCGGGAAAACCTGACGGCGGTGGTGGTGTTGCAAAACAGCCTGAACTGGCAGGAAAGCATCGGCCACCGGCTGCTGTTACGCCTCGGGCAAGCGGCCGAGGGCAACTTCAAGATCACCTGGGAGCTGGACGGGGGCCGCCACCAATGACTTTGACCTTGTCATGCGCCCGGCCGTTTTTATCATTTACGAGCCAATCGCTTTCGGTTATAAGGGAAGATTGACCATTAATCCCGGAGAACCAGCCCCGGAGATCCATCAGCACGGAGGAATATACCCATGGATCTGACTTTCAAGTCCGATGTTTTTGCTACTGAAACCCTGAAACTGGCCGATACCGAAGAGATGATCGTCCGCGGCGGCCGTGACAAATTTTCCTTGCTCCCCAAGGCCTTTGCCGGCATCAAGCAGATCGGGGTCATCGGCTGGGGCTCCCAGGGGCCGGCCCAGGCCCAGAACCTGCGGGACTCCCTGGAGGGCACCGACATCCGGGTAAAAATCGGCCTGCGGCCGGGCAGCTCGTCCATGGCCGCCGCCCGCGAAGCCGGCTTTACCGAGGAAGCCGGCACCCTGGGGGAAATGTACCAGGTGATCCGGGAGTCGGAGATGGTGCTGCTGCTGATCTCCGATGCCGCCCAGGCCGAGCATTATCAGCAGGTCTTCGACAACCTCCAACCCGGCTCCACCCTGGGGCTGTCCCACGGTTTCCTGCTGGGCTACCTGGAGAGCATCGGCAAATACTTTCCCAAGAACATCAATGTGATCGGCGTTTGCCCCAAGGGCATGGGGCCTTCGGTTCGCCGCCTGTACGTGCTGGGCAAGGAGGTCAACGGGGCCGGTATCAACAGCAGTTTTGCAGTGGAACAGGACATCGACGGCAAGGCCACCGACCAGGCCCTGGGCTGGGCCGTGGCGGTGGGCGCACCCTATATCTTCAAGACCAGCCTGGGCCACGAGTTCCGCAGCGACATCTTCGGCGAACGGGGCATCCTGCTGGGGGCGGTGCACGGGATCGTGGAAATGCTCTACCGCCGCTACGTGATGGAAGAGGGCCGGGACGAGAGCCAGGCCTTTATCGACTCGGTGGAAACCATCACCGGCCCGATCAGCAAAACCATCTCATACCAAGGGATCATCGCCGTTTACGAACAGTTGAGCGGCGAGGACCGGGAAATTTTCGAACGGGCCTACTCCCATTCCTACCGGCCCGCCTTCGACATCCTGCTGGAGATCTACGACGAGGTTTCCAGCTGCAACGAGATCCGCAGCGTGATCATGGCCGGCCAGCGCCACGAGCGCTTCCCCATGGGCACCATCGACGGCACCCGGATGTGGCAGGTGGGAGAAAAGGTGCGGGCGGCCAGGAGCGGAGAGACCAAAATCCACCCCTTCACCGCCGGGGTTTACTGCGCCACCATGATGGCCCAGATCGACCTGCTCATTGAAAAGGGCCATTGCCTGAGCGAGGTGGCCAACGAATCGGTAATCGAGGCGGTGGACTCGCTGAATCCCTATATGCACCACAAAGGGGTGGCCTTCATGGTGGACAACTGCTCCACCACCGCCCGCCTGGGTTCCCGCAAGTGGGCCCCGCGGTTTGATTACAACCTCAGCCAGCAAGCCATGACCGACTTCGACGCCGGCAAACCGGCCAACCAGGATTTGCTGGCAGCTTTCAAAAACCACAAGATCCACCAGGCCCTGGCCGCCTGTGCCGAACTGCGGCCCTCGGTGGACATTGCCTTCGTATAGGGTAACCGTCCAGCAGCACCGCATCTTCGAGCGATCGGCCCGGCGCTTGCAGAGGGGACAGTTTTAGAAACTGTCCCCGGATTACGGCGCCGGGCCGCTTGCCCTAATCTGCGGCACTGCTGAACGGTTACCTTATTATGGCCACCCTTTTGGGGGCACCTTAACAGAATGTCCCGGGCGGCTTTTTCACGGTTTTCTATTCCAGCTCTTTGGTTACCTGTTCAAAACAGTGGGGGCAGTAGGTGTGGCTTGAGCGCAGGCCGGCCTTCTGGGCCAGGAATTTTTCCATGCTCAGCCAGGGGCCGCTGCCCGGCTCCCGCCCCTCGTCGTCACGAATCTTCCGGCAGACCGAACAGACCGGCAAAATCCCCTCATAGGCCTTGATCCGTTTCTTCAGAGCCCGCTTTTCCAGGCAGATATCAAGCCTGATCTGCAACTCTTCAAACTGGTAAGGCTTAAGTAAATAATCATCGGCCCCGAGCCGGATGGCCTCAATGGCCGTGGGCAGGGCCCCGTATCCGGTGAGGATCATCACGCCAACCTCCGGCGCTTCACTCCGCAGACCGCGCAGCAGTTCAAGTCCATCCATCCCCTCCATCAGCAGATCGGTGATCACCAGATCAAACTCGCCCCGGCGAAACATCTCCAGGGCCTCCTCGCCGCCCGCAGCCGCTGCAACCGAGTAGCCGGCCTCCGCCAAATCCATGGCCAGGCTGGCCCTGATCAGTTCCTCATCGTCAACCAGCAGAATCTTTGCTTTATGTTTATGCATGCCCCCTCACCTCTGTAAGCGAACAGCCGCACCTCATCTTCGGGCAAGCAGACCGGCGCCGCGTAATCGGGGACAGTTTTCAAAACTGTCCCCTCCGCAAGCCGGGCTGATCGCCGCAAGGTGGGGTACCCCGTGACCGCTTACTGTTTTGGCAACGGCAAAAAGAGCTTGAAGCAAGCTCCCTGCCCCTCCCGGCTCTCCACCTCCAGGCGACCGCCGTGCCGTTGCACAATCCCGTAGCTTACCGCCAAGCCCAGCCCGGTACCCTTAACCGCCGGCTTGGTGGAAAAAAAAGGCTCATAGATGCGCTCCAGGTTCTCGGCGGCGATCCCGCAACCGCTGTCACAAAAGCTGATCATCACCTCATCGTCTTCCCGGCGGGTGGCGATGACGATCCGCCCGCCGGTCGGACCGATGGCTTCCCGGGCATTGGTCAGCAAGTTGAGAAAGACCTGTTTTAACTGATCGGGCACTGCCCGCACCGGCGGCAGATCCGGAGCCAACTCCTGCCGCACCTCAACCTTGCCGTTTTCCAGATCTTTCTGGCACAGCAGGAGAATATCCTTCAGGGCCGCGTGCACATCCAGCATAACCAGCTGGGATGAGGTGGGCCGATTGAAGCTTTGCAGATCGCTGGTCAGGCGGGCTACCCGATCACACTCCCGCACCGCCATGGCCACCAGATCGTGATCCCCGGCCGCCAGGGTCTGTCGACGTTGCAGACCCTGGAGAACATTGCGAATACCGCAGATCGGGTTGTTGAACTCATGGGCAATGGAGGCAGCCAGCTTGCCCACCGCCCTTAGCTTTTCCGAATGGAGCAGTTGGCTGTAGAGTTTTTCCACCTCCGCCGTACGGGCGGCCACCCTTGCCTCCAGCTCGTCATGGGAGGCCTGCAGAGCTGCTTCCGTCTGCTTGCGCCGCTCCACCTCGGACTGCAATTCCCGGTAACGCTGCGCCAGCTCGGCGGTCTGCCGCTCTATTTCCTCCTCCAACTGCTGCTGGTAACGTTGCTGCAAAGCGGCCGCCCGCTTGCGCTCGGTAATGTCCTGCATCACCAGCCAGCAGGACGAGTCTTGACGTTCGACAAGCGGCAGCAAGGTCAACAGCACCTGCCGCCCCCCCAGCAAAACCTCTTCCTCTTCCCCGATAACGCATGGGGCGGCTACTTTGCCGGTGGTGGCGATTTCCCGCTCCCGGTCAACCAGGGCCGCCTCCAGCAGGGTGGCGGCTGCGGCTGAAAGATGATCGAGTAAGTTGCTGGAAAGAATCTTTTCCTCCGGCCAGCCGATCATCTCCGTCACCGCCCGGTTAACAAACACAATCCGCCGCTGCCGGCTTAACTGCACCACACCGTCACTCATGCTCTGCAAAATGGCATCAAAGTAACGGCGGATATCCAGCAACTCCCGGGTTACCCCCCGCTGCAGCAGATTCTCCCGGCCGATAATTTCCCGGGCGGCCTGCTCTGGTTGCTGAACCAGCATGGCCAGCACCGCCCGAATATTTTCTTTAAGCTCGGCAAAAGGCCCCTTGGCGATGCAGGCATCGGCGCCGAAGGCCTGAAAATCGACATTTTCCTCCGCCACCACGGCGGACAGCACCACCAGGCGCACTCCCCGCAGAGAGTCGGTGGCCCGAATTACCCGGCATAATTTCTCACCGCTGATATTGGGCATGATCAGGTCGACAAAGATCAGATCAGGGGTATATTCATCCAGGACCTGCAGGGCCGCCAGGCCGTCGGCGGCGCTTTTCACCTCAAAACCCTCATCGGTCAGGAAGCGCTCCAACATTTTGACGATCAACGGGTTGTTGTCGACGACGAGGATCCGGCGGATGGTGCTCGTAGCCTGGCTTTCACGGTTCATTTTTTTTTCCCAGGGTTTGGCGCACCTCCGGCAAGCGGCAACCGCAGGCGGCAGCCTGACGCAAGAAGTAATCGTCGGTCATGCCGGCAATAAAATCCCGCACCACGGCCACATCGCCGGTCCGTTGGCGGTAACCCGGCTCCAGTGGCGCCAGAAATTCTTTAACGATCGGCGAATCGGCTCTATTGCCGGCCAGGTCGTCGAGATAACGCTCAAACATGGTCCGATAACAGATGCCGATCAGATCAATCCCTTGCTTGATCAACGGATTCAGGTAAATTCGCTGATAGTTGAATTGCTTCAAGTTATACAGGGCCTCGGAAACCTGCGGTGAAAAGGCAATCCGGTCGCCTTCGATCCCGCCCACGATCAGGTCGGTAACCAGCCGGTAAACCATGGAACCGTTGCTGTTACCCAGCACCTCAACCACTTCCGCAGGCAGCTGATCCCGGCTGATCATCCCCAGCTCGATGGCGTCTTCAATGTCCCGGCCGATGTAGGCAATGGTATCGGCCAGCCGCACCACGCAACCCTCCAGGGTCATGGGAGACAACTCCAGCTTGCCGTCCTGCTGCTTGGCGGCAAACTCCCGGTCAAAATCGGCAAAGGTCTTGCTGCGCTCGGGCCGAAGCATACGCTGGTGAATCTCGCCGTCATGGCACATGATCCCATCCAGGACCTGCAGGGTCAGGTTCAGCCCCCGCCCCTGCTTTTCGATCTCTTCCAGAAAAATCACGCTCTGCAGGTTGTGCTGAAAGGAGGGCAGCCCATGCTCCCGGCAAAGCTCATCCAGCAGCTTCTCGCCGTCATGGCCGAAAGGCGGGTGGCCGATATCGTGCCCCAGGGCAATGGCCTCGATCAGATCCTCGTTAAGGCCCAAAAAACGGCCGATGGTGCGGGCGATTTTGGAAACCAGCTGGACATGCAGCACCCGGTGGGTGATATGGTCGTTGCGGACCATGTAAAAAACCTGGGTCTTATCGATATAACGGGTATAGCTACGGGAATGGAGGATGCGGTCGGTGTCGGTGGCAAAGGGCAAACGGTGATCGCCCCGCTCTTCCCCCCGGCGCCGCGTCCCCTCGCTGCTCCGGGCGGCCAGGGGAGAGAGCTGCCGCGCTTCCTTATCCGCCAGGGCCTTTTTCAACTCCAGCAGTTGCGCTTCTTTTGCAGAAAAAAAGTTCATCCCTCACCTTCTCAGCCGTTTTTCAAGGTCGGCCAAACTCAGCTAACGGCTAATCATGACCTTTTCCGGCTCGCGATGCAAGCTCATTGTCATCAACCCCGCGATGACCTGGAAGAATCGGCAGGGTAGCGGCATAAGCGTTACGGTCATGGCTTGACAAAACGACGGCCGAACAGCTACACCATAAGCATGTCTTTACCACCTCCCAAGCTGCTGCTGGTCAACGACGACGATTTTCTCCAACACGACACCGGCCTCGATCACCCCGAAAGTCCGGCCCGGCTGCAAGCCGTTTACCAGCGGCAAGCCTTGGGCTTTCCCGACCATCGGCTTCCGGCAGACGCCATCAGCACCCTGCCACCCCGCCCCGCCGCCCGCCGGGAACTGACCGCGATCCATACGGAGGAATATCTGCTGCGCCTGGAAGAAGCGGCACTGGCGGAACGAGGTTACCTGGATCACCCGGACAATCGTTTAAGTTACGACACTTATCGGGTCGCTCTGCTGGCCGCCGGCGCCGGCCTGGCGGCCATCGACCGGCTGGAAGCCGCCAACGCCACCGCCGCCGGTGCCCTGATCCGCCCGCCGGGACACCATGCCGAGCGCTCCACCCCCTTGGGTTTTTGTTTTCTCAACAACGCGGCGGTGGCGGCCCGTTACTGGCAACAACGCCATGATCGTAAAAAAATCATGATAATCGACTGGGACGCCCATCACGGTAACGGTATCCAGGCCGCCTTCGAAGATGACCCGGAGGTTTTTTACCTGAGTATCCACGAACATCCCACCTGGAGCTTCCCCGGTACCGGCTGGAGCGAGGAACGGGGCCAGGGTGCGGGGCGGGGGACCACCCTCAACCTGCCTCTGCCGCCGGGAAGCGGCGACGATCTGGTGCTGCGGCTGCTCGACGAGGTAATTGACCCTGCCCTGCAAAGCTTTGCCCCCGAGGCCCTGATTATCGCCGCCGGTTTTGACGGCCACCACCATGACGACATGTCCGGGCTAAGCTACAGCAGCGAGCTTTACCGGCGGCTTGGCCGCCATGCCGCCGCCAGTGCCGCCCGCCATTGCCCCGGCAGGCTGCTTTTTCTGCTGGAAGGAGGCTACCAGCCCGACCTGCTGGTCCGGTGCCTGGGCAATTTCCTGGAAGGTTTGCTGGCCGTCCCCCCGGATCATCCTGGCAGATAAGTTAAACCACCACTAAGCTACCAACACAAGGAAGCCGGTATGGAAATCAAAAAATACATGAGCGCCCCGCCCGTCACTATTTCACCCGAAATAACCATTCCCGCCGCCCGGGCCCTGCTCAAATCTCACCATTTTCGCCACCTGCCGGTGGTGGACAAAGAAGGGGGGCTGCTGGGAATGGTCACCGACCGGGATCTGCGTTCGGCCTACCCTTCCAGCGTCCTCGACCAGGACAACCGGCAGCACCTGGCCGAGCTGGAGCACAAACCGGTCAGCGCAATTATGAGCCAAGCCGTGCACACCCTCTCGACGGAAGCCAGCATCGACGATGCCCTGCTGCTGCTGGACCGGGAACAGGTCGGCGCTCTGCCGGTGGTGGACGGCCAAAACAGGGTGCTGGGAATCTTTTCCGTCCGTGACCTGATGAGAGCCTACCGCAACCTTTTTGGCCTGGGCGAACGGGGTTCGGCCATGCTGGTCATCATCGATGACGGCTCACCCCGGCCATTAAGCCGCCTTGGTGCCGCCCTGGAGGCCGCCGACCTCCACTTCACCAGACTGCTCAAGGTAAAGGGCCAAAAAGCCGGCGAAGAGAATCTGATCTACCTGCGGGTCAACACCTGTAATTTACCGGCGGTCCACAAGGTCCTGGCCGCCGCCGGCTTCAAGGAAAAGACGTGGTAATTGGCCGAAGCGTTTAACAAAACATACGGAAAGCACAGACATGGCTGCCTTAGAATCACTGCTTACCCCTCAAAGTATCGCTGTTATTGGTGCATCGCGCACTCCCGGCAAGGTGGGCCACGATATCCTGGCCAATCTCATAGCCGGCGGTTTTGCCGGCCGTGTGCTGCCGGTTAATCCCGTCGCCGATGAGATCCTTGGCCTTCCCTGCTGGCCGACCCTGAAAGGCGCCGGGGCACAGATCGACCTGGGAGTTATTGCCGTACCTCGCTCTTTGGTGGAAGAGGCGGTGGAAGATTGTCTGGCCGCCGGAGCCCGGGCGGTGGCAGTGATCACTGCCGGTTTCAAAGAAATGGATGCAACCGGCGCGGAGCTGGAAAAGAAACTGGCCGCCCGGTGCCGCCAGCAGCAGGTCCGCCTGCTGGGCCCCAATTGCCTGGGGCTGATTAACAGCCATCACCGGCTCAACGCCTCCTTCGCCGGCGAAATGCCGGCTTGCGGCAACATCTCGGTGATTTCCCAGTCCGGGGCCCTGGCCACCGCCATTCTCGATCTGGCCGCAGAGCGCCATTTGGGGCTGGCCAAGCTGGTCAGCATAGGTAACAAGGCCGATCTCAATGAAGTGGATCTATTGTCGGCCCTGACCGACGATGAGCAAACCGGGGTGATTGTTGCCTACCTGGAAGATATCAGCTCCGGCGACGACTTTGTCAAGGCCGCCACCGAGGCCAGCAACCATAAGCCGGTGATAATCCTTAAATCCGGCACCACCGAAGCCGGTCGCCAGGCCGCCACCTCTCACACCGGCGTGCTGGCAGGGGCCGACATTGCCTATGGCGCCGCTTTTCGCCGGGCCGGGGTGATCCGTGCCGACACCTTTGAATCGCTGTTCGACTGCGCCACCGCCCTGGCCATGCAGCCTCTGCCCCGGGGCCCGCGGGTGCTGATTATCACCAATGCCGGAGGCCCGGGCACCATGGCCGCCGACGCCGTGGAACAGGCGGGCCTGCAGGTGGCGATGCTGGATAAGAACACCGCCGCCGCCTTAAAGGAAAAACTGCCCCGGGCCGCCAGTGTTGGCAACCCCATTGACGTGCTGGGTGATGCCGAGCCGGAGCGCTATGCCGCTGCCGTAACCGCCGCCCAGGACGACCCAGCGGTGGACGCCATCGTGGTTATCCTGACCCCCCAGGCCATGACCCAACCGGCGGCCACGGCCCGGGCCATCACCTCCGCCCTGAAGGGCGACAAACCGGTGCTGGCGGCCTTCATGGGCGGGGTTGAGGTCATGCCCGGCCGCACCGAACTGGTGGCCGCCGGCCTGCCGGACTACCCCTCACCGGAGCGGGCCATAACCGCTTTGAAGGCCATGCATGATTATGCCAGCTGGCGACGACGGCCGCCACGAGTGGTCACCCGGTTCCGGGTGAACCGGCGCCGGGCGGAGCGGATCATCACCCGCCGCCGGCGCTCCGGCCACCGTCAACTGGGCGAGGTGCGGGCCAAGAGTATCCTTGGTGCCTACGGCTTTCAGATACCCGAGGGCTACCTGGCCACCACCGCCGACGAAGCGGTGGAAGCGGCCCAGCGCGTAGGTTTCCCGGTGGCCATGAAGGTGGTCTCCCCCGATATTATCCACAAATCGGATCTGGGCGGGGTCAAGCTCAATCTCATCGACGCCGAAGCGGCCCGGGACGCCTTTGACCTGATGACCCTGCGGATCGGTCAACGCGCCCCGGAAGCCAGAATTGAGGGTATTTACGTGGAGAAGATGCTGGGCAAGGGCCTGGAGGTAATCATCGGCATGAGCCGCGATGCCCAGTTCGGCCCCATGCTGATGTTCGGGCTGGGCGGCATCTTCGTCGAGGTAATGAAGGATGTTACCTTTCATCTGGCTCCCATCAGCGAGGCCGAAGCCATCCAGATGCTGAAAAGCACCCGTTCCTATGAAATTCTGGAAGGGCGCCGAGGGCAACGGGGGGTGGACTTGGCCGCCATCGCCCAGGGGCTGCAACGCATCAGCCAATTGACCACCGATTTCCCGCAAATCGCCGAGCTGGACATCAACCCCTTTATTGTCGGTGAAATCGGGCAGCAGCCAATGGTCGCCGACGCCCGTATTACCCTGGAAAAAGCATGAGGTTGGAAACATGACTTCACATTTACAGGCCCAACCGGATCCTGCCTGGCAGGAGAAATATCAGGACATGATTCGCAGCGCCGATCAGGCTCTGGCGCTGGTACGGCCGGGCCAGCGGGTGTTTATCGGCACCGCCTGCGCCGCACCCGGAGCCCTGGTCGAGGCGCTCACCCGCCGGTGCGGAGAATTAAGCGACGTGGAGATCATCCAGCTGCTCACCAAAGGCGAGGCCGCTTCCGCCACCAAACAACTCCAGGATTGTTTTCACATTAACAGTTTTTTCATCGGCCGGACGGTGCGGGAATTGATCCAGCAGGGCCTGGGGGACTACACCCCCACCCTGCTCTCGGACATCCCCCGGCTTTTCTCCTCCGGGCAACTGCCCCTGGATGTGGCCTTAATCCAGGTGTCCGAGCCAGATAGCCGGGGCAAGGTAAGCCTGGGTATCGGGGTGGACGTGGTTAAGAGCGCCACCGAAAACGCCTCGCTGGTCATCGCCCAGGTCAATCCACGGATGCCGCGAACCCTGGGCGACAGCTTCATCGATATTTACGATATCGACTTGCTGGTCCCCCAGGCAACGGAGCTCATCGAGCGTCAATCCAGCACCCCCACCGCCTCCACGCGCCGGATCGGGGAACAGATTGCCTCGCTGATCGAAGACGGTTCCACCCTGGAGTTCGGGATTGGCCGCATTCCCCACGCCTTGGCTCAATTCCTGAAAGACAAAAAAGATTTGGGGATTCACACCGAGATGCTCACCGATTCCATGCTGGCCTTAATCGAGGCCGGGGCGGTGAGCGGAGCCCGCAAAACCATGGACCGGGGCAAAATCGTCACCAGCTTCTGCATGGGCACCAGAAAGCTTTATGACTTTGTCAACAACAACCCACTGTTCAGCTTTCGCCCCACCGAATACGTCAACGACGACTATATCATCGGCCGCCAGCACAAGATGGTGGCCATCAACATGGCGCTGGAGATTGATCTCACCGGCCAGGTCTGCGCCGATTCCCTGGGGTCACGCTTCTTTTCCGGGATCGGCGGGCAGGTGGACTTCAACCGGGGGGCAGCCCGTTCCCTTGACGGCAAGGCCGTAATCGCCATGGAATCAACGGCTCGAAACGGCGAGGTGTCGAGAATCGTCACCCGGCTAACCCCCGGCGCCGGGGTGGTCACCACTCGGGGCGAGGTCCACTATGTGGTCACCGAGCATGGCATTGCTTACCTGCACGGCAAAAGCGTGCGGGAACGGGCCATGGCCTTGATCAGTATCGCCCACCCCAAATTTCGGGAACAGCTTTTCCGCGAAGCCTTGGAGGCCAATTATTTGCACCGGGAGTTGGCCGATCTTGACGGCCGGGTACTGCTAACCTCCGGCGAGTTGGCCACCACCACTCTGCTGGAGGACGGCACCCAGGTCTCCTTCCGCCCGGTCCACCCCACCGATGAACCCCGGATGAAAGACCTGCTCTACGCGCTGTCCCGGGAGACCCTGTATTACCGCTTTATGAGCGCCAGCGGCCGCTTTACCCACAAGGAAATCAAAAACTTCGTCTACATCGATCATCGCAAGGACGCGGCCATCGCCGGCACCGTGCCGGAAGCCCACGGAGAGGACATCATCGCCGTTGGACGCTATTATCTTGATGAAAAAACCAACCGGGCCGAGGTGGCCTTTGTCATCCGCGATGACTGGCAGAATCGGGGCCTGGGCAAAGCCCTGTTCAAGCACTTGGTCAGCATCGCCAAACGCAACGGTATTGCCGGTTTCACCGCCGAGGTACTGCGCGACAACCGCCGCATGCAGGCGATCTTCAACCACAGCGGCTACACCGTGCAAAGCCGGATGGAAGACGATGTTTACAGCTACCACATCGATTTCAGTCAGTCTTAAGGCGTTCAGGGGCGGCAGAAAAGCAGGGCGGCGTTGATTCCGCCGAAGCCGGAATTACAGCTCAACACCGAAGGGTGGCGTAAAGGCAGGGCCCGGGTGCCGCTGATTGGCACCTGCTCGTCGGCCGCTTGCCGCAGGCCGACGGTGGGCGGCAGCACCCCGGCCTGCAGGCTGCGGATGGCCAAAGCCGCCTCCATGACCCCGGCGGCTCCCAGGCAGTGGCCGATGGCCCCCTTTACCGAATGCACCGGCGGCGGCTGGGGCCAGATGGTGCCAAAGGCCAGCAGCTCCATGGCATCGTTATAAGTGGTGCCGGTGCCGTGGGCGTTGATCCCGCCCACCGGCAGCCTCCCCTGCTCCGTGGCCTGCTTAAGGGCCCTGATCAGGCCGCTGGCCTGCCGGCAGGGCGCGGTGATATGGGTGGCATCGCAGGAAATCCCGTACCCGGCGATGGCGGCCTGCACCGGCCATTGCCGAGCGGCGGCCTGCTCTGCGGTGGTCAGCAGCAACCAGCCGCCGCCCTCACCCAAAGAAAGCCCGTCCCGTTCAGCGTCAAAAGGGCGGCAACCTTCAGCCGCCAAGGCCTGCAATCCGGCAAAACCGGCCAACACAAAACGGCTCAGCAGGTCCACCCCAACCACCAGGGCGGCCTCGCACTCCCCGCGAGCCAGCCGCATGAGAGCTTCCATAACGGCCACCGTACCCGAGGCACAGGCCGCACTCACCGTCCGGCATTCGTGCTCGATTCCCAGCCAGTCGGCCATGGTTGCCGCCAGCTCCGGAGGCTGTCCCGGCCAGTAACCATCGGCGGGGGTCAGCAGTTCATCAACGGCGCCCTTGGTGGTGGCGCAAATCAGAGCGGTTTTCGGGGGTAAAGCCGGAACACCGGCCAGCAGCCGGCGCAGCAGGGTCTGCAGGCGCTCATCGCTGCCCGGGGCGGCGTCCAGGCCGGCAACCCGGCCCATTACCCACGGGGTCGCAAAGCCTTCCG
Organism: Desulfurivibrio alkaliphilus AHT 2; assembly: GCF_000092205.1. Classification (GTDB taxonomy): domain Bacteria; phylum Desulfobacterota; class Desulfobulbia; order Desulfobulbales; family Desulfurivibrionaceae; genus Desulfurivibrio; species Desulfurivibrio alkaliphilus. The sequence goes on from NC_014216.1 coordinate 1,328,411, forward strand.
CAAAACCTTCCGCAAAACCTTCCATAGCCGGCCGCTGTAATCCGCAGCGGCCAGCCAGCAAGCCCTGCCAGGTGGCCTCCTCATCCCCCAGGGCCGTCTCAATCGCGCTCTTGACCACCACCACCTGCTTCATTACAGCTCTCCTCGGCGCCACTGTTCCTTGAACTCCTCGATCCAGTCCGGCGGGGAAAGCAACAGATTATTATCCCCATCGGTCAACAACTGCATGGAGTACCCCCGGGCCACCAACCGGCTTTCCGGCCCTTCGATGCGAAAGGAATAATCCAACCGCATGGCCTCGTTCCAGTGCATGCAGGCAGTTATCTCCATGGTGTCGTCAAAGTAGAGCGGAGCGTGGTAATCGATGTGCAGGCGGACCAGGGGGGCCCTGACCCCGCGCCGGATAAAATCCCGGTAACCAAGACCATAACGATCACCCAGAGCCACCCGGCCGTCCTCGAAATAGCTGACATACCGGCCATGCCAGACAATGCCCATCAGGTCGATCTCTTCAAACCGGACCCGGCGGCTGACGGTGACCGCTAAAGGTGCGGGGTCGCCGGGTGATGGCGGAAAATATTCGGTAAAACCCATAAACTCGACAACCTCAGAATTAGTAATCGTTCAGCAGCACCGCACCTTCGGGCGATCAGCCAAGCTTACGTACAGGGGGTACGCTGCGCCTGGCTGCTTACCCGAATCTGCGGCACTGCTGAACGATTACAGCCCGTTAGACCGGCAAGTTAGCACCCCTGGTGAACGGTTACCACAATTAAGGTAAACGTCAATCAAGTCACAACAGGGTTGAGCGGCCGCAAATCAAGTTTGCCCCCGGCCACCAGCCCGCCGTCTTTGGTCAATTTGAATTTCGCCTGCCAGCCGGTGGCTTCACCCCTGGGCACCAGGTGCAGAGAAACCGTAAGCAGCTCCTGTGGCCGCACCATGCCCCGGAATTTTGCCCCCCGGCAGCCCACCGTCAGCAACTTGCCGGCAACGGCCAGTTCCGCCAGCTGACGGACAGCGGCCAACTGCACCACCGCCGGCAGGATCGGCAGGTCGGGAAAATGACCGGCAAACCCCGGAAATTCCGGGGCAAAGCAGTAATCTCCAACCAGCCACATCCCCTCTTCATCCTGCTGTTCCCGGCGCCAGGAACGCAGGGATTGCCTCAATCCTTCCTCAAGAGATAACATGCCCGATCTCCACTTAATGATTAACCCCCATCGTAACCGTTCACCAGGGGTATTAACCTAACAGGTATAACGGGCCGTAAGCGTTCAGCAGCGCCGCAGGTTCGGGCAAGCAGCCAGGCGCAGCGTACCCCCTGTACGTAAGCCTGGCTGATCGCCCGAAGATGCGGTGCTGCTGAGCGCTTACCCCCCGTCCGGTACCAGTTGCAATGTTACCCCGAGCCAGGGGTTTGTAAAAGTTATTCTCTCCGGCGCCGCATCCCGGTCAGAACTGACATACTTCACCGACCATAACGGCAGCAGACCGAGCCGGGCGTATTTTTTTTCCCCCTCATTGGTTGCCCGCCGACAGAGGCGCAGCAGGAAATTTCGCCCACATGGGCTGCCGTCGGGTTCCAGCAAAAAAATCCGGTACAGGGAGGTGCCGAGAAAGTCCGGCAGCCGGTGCCCTTCAAAAACCCCAAGTTCCCGCAGGGTCTGCCGTTCACCGGCGGCATCCAGCCGGGCTTCCAGAAGGGTAATCCCGGTGCCGTCCAGCAAAACGTAATGCAGACCATCGTTTTCAAACCTGGTGCCCAGCAGACCGGCAAACTTCTGCTCTTCTCCCTGACTGATGGTCAGCCGCCACAACTCACCCGGCCTGACCACCTGCTCCTGCCAGGCGGTTTCCGGCGGGCGAGCGGGTAAAGCGCAACCGACGGCAGCCCATAACATGATCAGCAAAAACAGGCCGAGTTTTTTCATCTAAACCTCCCGTAGGCCACCCTAGCGCTCGGCCGGCAAGGCATTTCCAGCCAGCACCGGGGAGACCAGCAAGGCCGTCGGCCAGGCCGCCCCGATCCCCCAGAGTACGGTAACTCCCAGGGAGTGGAGGGCCGGGTGCTGAGCAAAGGCCAGCACCCCGAAACTGATCATGGAACTGGCCGCACAGATGGAAACCGCCAGCAGGGTGGTGGCCGAACGGCGCTCGCCCCGGGCACAGACCACGAAAATACCGTAATCCACACTCAAGCCGATCACCATGATCCCCATCAGCAGGTGCATCATGTTCAATTCACCACCGGTCAAGCGGCAGAACAGGATCATGGCCGCCAGGGCCGACAGCACCGGGGCCAGCACCGCCAGCACCGATCGAGGCCGGCGGAAGAACAATACCGCCAGCAGGATTAGCAGCAGCGCCGCCGCCGAGGTCAGTACCGCCAGATCATGGCGCAGCAGCCGCTCCACCTGCTGCCGCCATTTCTGGTTGGCCAGCACGGTAACCCCAGGTTGCCCGTCAGCCAGGGCCAGCAGTTGCGGCAAATGGTGGGGTTCGCTCAACTCCACCGTGGTCAGCATCAGATACTCCTCCGGGTGGGGGTGGTTTTGCTGCTGCTCCGGCTTGCGCACCATCATACTCAACAGCGGGCGCAACGGCCCGGCCAGTATTGCCTCCGCTTCCAGCAGCACCGGCGGGGCGGTCAACCGCTTCAGAAATGAATCGAAGGCCGTGGGAACAAAACCGGCCTGCCCGGCGGCTTGCCTGAAACGCGCCGGGAAATCATCACCCAGGGCCGCCCAGAAGGCCTGCCAGTCCGTCAGCCGCTGTTGCTGCACGGAAGGCGCCGGCAACAGCGGAGCGATACTTTGCCAGCGGGGCCAGTCATGCTGCCGCAAATAGCGATAAACCTCAAAATTATGCTCCTGCGCCTCAGCCAAGGTGGCGCCGGCCGCCACCACAAAAGCCAGTTCTCCTTCCCGGCCCCAGGTGGTTCTGAAATGTTCCTCGGCGGCCAGCACCTTGGCATCGGGCGCATCCAGCACCCGCAGGTCACCGGTATACTGCAGCGCAGGCCAGGAAAGCAAACCGCCAAGCAACAAAGCACCCCAGAGGCCCAACAGCAGCAGCCGACCGCCCGCAGAGATCACCACCGGAGGCCGGAACCAAGCCGCCGGCGGGCGCTGGCGGCGGCCAATCAGGGTTGGCAGCAGCAGCCAGGAAAAAATCACCGCCAGCAGAATGCCGGTAAGCGCCAGGGTGGCCATCTGCCGGTGGGAAGGGACCTGGGAAAAAAGCAGCACCACAAAAACCCCGGCCGTGGTAAGGGTGGCTAAAGACACCGGGCGAAACAGGCGGCGCAGCATGGCTTGATGACCGCCCTCTTCCCGGGCCAGAGCCAGATAGATATGCACCGCGAAATCAACCGCAATACCGATGAGCACGATCCCAAACCCCAGCGCCAGGGCACTTACCTGACCATGCACCAACCCCATAACGGCAATGGCGGCCGGGGCCGCCAGAAACGGGATCGCCAGCACCAGCAGCACCCGGCCGTCCCGCAGAGAGGCCAGCAGCATGGTGAGCAACAGCACCGAGGCCAGCGGCAGCAACAGCCGCAGGTCGCGCTGGACGGCCTGATAATTGGCCAGGGTATGCGGCAGCGAGCCGACAACACCCCAGTCCACCCCGGCGGGCAAATGATCGCTCATGATGGCCTGCAGCAACTCGGCTGTTTGGGCTGCTCCCCGGGAGTCGGTCAGCGGCACCGCGCTCTCGGCCAAAATCAGGGCGCTGAGGCGATCTTCACTGAGGAAAAAACCGTCCACCATGGTGGCATCATGTTCCTGCTGCAGGCGGGATAGTTTTTGCAACACCTGGGGAAGCAAGCCCAAGGGGTCTTGCTGCACCTGCCTTTTGACCACCATCCCGGCGGGACTGTTGAGCAGGTTGAAGTTGTCATCCATGATCCGGGCCAGGCCCGCTTCATCCAGCCGGGAAGCCAGCCCGGCCAGATCTTGCCGCTCAAGCAGCACCGGCAAGTAAGGACCCAGCTCACTCGGCAGGTTGCGTGCCAGGTCGGGCGGCAGGCGATAAACCACCTCCACCATGAGCTCGCTGGCCGCCATGGCCCGACCGACCTGAGCCACTCCTTGCTGCAGGGCCGTTTGGGCTTCAGCGGAGGAAGAATAATAAGCGGGATCAACGGTCAGGGTAAGAAAAATACGGTCCACCAGACCCAACCGCTGCAACAGTGACAGATCACCCCGTACCGCCTTACCCGGCAGCAGGTCCAGGGCATCCTCTTTAAATTGGAGTTGCAGGGCCAGCAACAGCCCGGACAGCACAATCAGCAACACCAGCAGCCAGCGCAGCAGAACCGCTCGCGGCCGGGCGGTGGGCGGGGGAAATTCGCCCCGGGGCTGAGCCGGAGGCTCACCCACCGTCATGGCACCGGCTGAACAGGGCGTCGTCGAGGTCAGGATCGGGCTGGCAGTCATGGAAGGTAAGTCTGGTCAGATCGCCGCCGGCTTCCTTGATCTCAACCTGCCGGGGCTGATGGGTCTCCGGGTTGAAGGCAATGGTCAGGGAACTGACAAACTCGGCCACGGCCGGGTCTTTAGGCTCAATCAACAGGGTGGCGTCAGCGGCCAGCGACAGGTGATATTCCGCCGCCAGGCGTTCGTGTTCACCACCCAGCCACAGCCAGAGCTGCCGGGCCACCATGCGCATAATCGGATCCTGTTGCAGGTCGAAACGGACCGGCGGCGAGTTGCCGTCACAGCGCATGCCGCTGTCACCCTTGAAAATCAGTACCGAATTGATCGGGCTGGCAAATTCCCAGCGCAGGCGGTCGGGCCTGACCAGGTCCAGCCGGCCGCGAAAGACCACCGGCCGGTCGAACATGGCCAGCTCCTTCTCCTGGGTAAAGGCACAACTCATACTGCGCATCTCGGCGGCAGACCGGTCAATCTTTTGCAAAAAAGCCGCCAGCTCTTCCTGCTTTTCCCCTGCGGCCCCGTTAATCGGCAAAAGCAGGATCAGCAACAAGCCGGTTAATTTCACCAGCCACCGGACACCCATTATCGGCCCTCCTCGGTCATATCTCCTTCCCATACCTTGATTTCCACTTCGGCCAGATCGACATCGCCGGGCCGGTCATCCTTGCAAGAGACGCTACGCACCCAGCCCCGGATGATTTTCACCGCCCCGAATTCAAAGGTTTTCTCCAGCTCGACCAGCACCGTGGCGCCGGGCCGGGGCGAGCACAACAAGCGAAAAGCATCCACCCCCACCAGCATCCCGCCGCCGGGTGCAACCCCTGCTCGCCGGGCGTCATAACCGTTGGCGGCGGCCATGGCCTGGGCTACCAGCTCTATCCAGTACTCCGCCGACACCCCGCTGTCGGCATCAACCCAGATGCCCGCCGCCGGCACCACGGCCCGGGCCAACGCCCGCCCGGGTTGCCATTCCAGCAACTCATCCACCAGCAGCATCGGCGGCCGTTGCGGCACCAGTTCCACCGCCGGTAGCGGCAAAGTCAAAGCGCTCATAGTATTTCCGTAATCGTTCACCAGGGCCCGCCCGTAACCTGCTAACCGGCCGTAACCGAACAGCCGTACCGCATAACCAAAAGGACAAACAAATGAGGACAGATGTGGGGTAACCGTTCAGCAGTGCCGCAGATTCGGGCAAGCAGCCAGGCGCAGCGTACCCCGGTACGTAAGCCTGGCTGATCGCCCGAAGGTGCGGTGCTGCTGAACGGTTACGGTTACCTACATGTGCAGTCCACCGTTAACTCCGATCACCTGACCGGTGATATACCCCGCCTCGGGGCCGAGCAGAAAATTGACCACTCCCGCCACCTCTTCCACCGTCCCGACCCGGTTCATGGGGACCATGGGCAAAATCCTGTCCAGCGGCAGATCCTTGATCATCTCGGTATCGATCAGACCGGGCGAGACCACGTTGACCAGAATGTTGCGCCGGGCCACTTCCCGGGCCAGTGATTTACAGGCTGCGATCAGCCCGCCTTTGGCCGCGGCGTAATTCACCTGGCCGGCCTGACCGGCTTCGCCGGAAACGGACGCAATGGCAATGATCCGCCCCTTTCTTTTACCCAGCATGGCCTTGGAAAACAACCGCCCCAGCAGGAAAAAGCCGGTCAGGTGCGTGGAGAGCACCCGGTCCCAGTCCTGGCGGCCCATCATGGGCAGCAGGGTATCGCGGGTGATCCCGGCATTATGAATAAACCCGTAAGGGGTTTCTTCGGCCAACAACGGCTCCAGGGCGGCGGCCACCGCCTCTTCATCGGCCACGTCGAAGGGCAGCAATCGGCAGCGGCGACCTAGCCGCTCGATCTCCTCCTGCAGGGCACGGGCCTCGGCGTGGGCCGAGTGATAGTTCAGCCAGAGATCGTAACCACCGGCCGCCAGCCGGCGGGCAATACCGGCCCCGATCCCGCGACTGGCGCCGGAGATAAAGACTACGGGGGCATCAGACATGGCTTTATCCACCTTGATTTTGTTTTTTCAGTTGTAACTATCCTAGCAGCAGCACTTCGGCACGCCCGCAGGGAGCGGTGGCCTGCCAGTGCAGTGAGCTTCCCGCCTGCCGGGAGCATTCTTCCAGGGCATGACTTAAGGCCAGGGCCGCCGCCAGGCTCCGCGGGGCCTCCGCCGGAGGGCAAAACGCCCCGGAGGGCTGGAACCGTTCTCCCGTGCGCAATAAATAAAAGACGGGATCACTGGGTTTTTCCTCCAGCACAATCTCGCCCAGCCGGGGCAAGGCACCCGCCGCCGGCTCGACCGCCTCCAGCAACCAGGCAACCGCCCCCAAACGGCAGGCCACCGGTGGCGAAGCAAGCGGCTCGCCCACCGCCGGCAGGCCACCGGTTTCCACTGCCAGTCGCGCGGCGGCCTCGGCCAGCAACGGCGATTCTTCTTCCACTGCCACCACCAGGGCGGCGGCCAGGTCGGCACGCTCCAAAGCTGCCTTGGCTTCCGCCAGAGCGGCCAAAAAGGGCCAGCCGGGGGTGGTCAGGGTCAGGGCCGGCCCCTGCAGGTTCAACAACCGGGTCAGATAACCCACCGCGGCATTGTGGACCGAGTGTGAAAACAGGGTGGGCGAGGCCTGACCTTCGCCGTTGTCAAAGAGGGTGTCCAAAAAACGGAAATTGGTCTCCAACGGACCGGTGGTGGTGCCGAGAAAAACCCCGATCTCCGGTCGTCCCTCCGCCGCTGAAAGCTCGTCCTCGGCGCCCATGGCGCCAGCCCCGGCCAGCACCGCCAGCCGGGAAAAATCATCGGCCCGGCGCAAAGACCGTAACCAATGGGCCGGAATCTCGGCCCCGGCAACTGCCGCCTGCACCGCTCTGATCTGTACCGCACATTTCATACTGCGTAACCATTCACCAAAGGTACTAACCTGCTAGATTAACGGGCCGTAAGCGAACAGCCGTGCCGCAGGTGAGGTCTTGCAGCCAGGCGCAGCGTACCCCCTGTACGTAAGCCTGGCTGATCGCCCGAAGATGTGGTGCGGCTGTTCGCTTACCATACTGCTGCCTCCAGTACCAGGCAACTGTTGCCACCGCCGAAGGCCAGCGACTGGGAAATCCCGATGGGACCGGTCAACACTCTTTCTTCGTCTTCCGCCAGGGGCCGGTAAGGGAAGGCCGGGTCTGGCCGCCGGCAGCGGCGGGAGCCGACGGTTTTACCGGCCTGCAGGGCCAGCAGGGTAAAGACCGCCTCGACCGCCCCCGCCGCCCCCAGGGTGTGGCCGGTCAGTGCCTTGGTGGAAACCAGCGGCACCCGCCCATCTGCCCCGAACACTTCGGCGGTGGCGGTGGTTTCCGCCAGATCGTTGGCCGGCGTGCCGGTACCATGGCCGTTGATCAGGGCGATATCCTGCCGCCGTAAGTCGCTGCCCGCCAGGGCCACCCCGATGGCCCGTTGCAGGCCGATCCCCTGGGGATGGGGCGCGGTGGGGTGCCAGGCATCACCGGCGGTCCCAAACCCCCTGATCCAGCCCCGGGGCCGCCGCCCCTGCCGCGCCCCGGCGCTCTCCCTTTCCAGCAGCAACACAGCGGCGCCCTCACCCAGGTTCAAGCCCTGGCGGCTTTCGTCGAAGGGTCGACAGGGGGCGGCATCGGTGAGCAACAGGGAGGTAAAGCCGTTGCCGGCAATACGGGACAAGGCGTCGGCCCCGCCGGCAATGGCCAGGTCGCAGCGCCCCTGGCGCAACCAGTCGGCGGCCACCCCAATGGCATCGGTACCGGAGGCGCAGGCGTTGGTGATCACCAGGGCAGGCCCGGCAAGTTGCAGTACCGCCTGCAAGGCGATACTGACATTGCCCTGCAGATAACGTTGCACCGGCGCCAGCGGCGGCCGCTCGCCCTGCCGCCAGGCCCGGTAGTAGTCCTCGTCGTTGAAGGCACAGCCCACTGTGGTCCCCAGGCAGACCCCCACTTTTCTGCCCCGCAGCATCTCAGGCGACAGGCCGGCATCGGCCAGTGCTTCCAGCGCCGCCGCCAAGGCCAGCCGGCTGGTACGGCTCAGGGCAGTCAACTCTGCGGCGGCGGCAACTTCCGGCAGTCTGCCGGTCAGGGCCAGGGGATCACCGGCCACACTGAAAACCGGAAAGGGTAAAGAGGTGGCATAAATCTCGGCCGGCACCGGCCCACAGGCCACCTCTCCGCCGGCCAGGGCGGCCCCATGCTCCTCAAGGTTCAAGCCGGCGGCGGAAACGCATCCCATGCCACCGACGGCTATTGCCACCGCCGCATCATCCATCGGCACCCCCGTTCCCTCTAACCCTGATGCTCCTTGATATAGTGGACCAGGCTGGCAATGGAGGCAAAGGCCTTTTTGCCTTCATCCATGTCGCCAATCTGGACCCCGAAATGTTTCTGGATCAGCACCACCAGTTCCACTGCATCCAGCGAATCAAGCCCCAGCCCTTCACCAAACAGCGGCATATCATCTTTGATATCGGCAGGGCTTACCCCCTGCAGTTTGATTTCGTCGATCAAAATGTGTTTAAGCTGCTCTTTCAGGTCTTCCATGCCTTTGCCGTATTTCCTCGCAGTGTTTAACTTGTTGGTCTCGGTGGCCCCGCCGGCTTTGGCAAAGGCGATAAGACCGAAAAGGTTTGATTACTGCTGCCAAAAATCGTAAAAGTTGTACCATTGATACGGGTACTCGTCAACGTGCTCCTGCAGGCTTCGGGCAAAGCGGGCACCGCTTGCCCGGCACGCTTCCGCCCGCTGGTTGCGACCCTGCCAGCGGGGATACCAGACATCGCGGATTCGCAACTGATAACGGCGGCGGCCGGTCTTGGCGGCAAACATGGCCGCCACCGGGGCACCGACGCAACCCGCCAGCACATAAGCCGCATCGGGCAGACGCACCGGAGCTCCCAGAAAATCCACCGTTACCGAAGACCCTTTGACCAGCCGGTCACCCATGATGGTGACCACCTCTCCCCGTTGCAGGGCCGCCGTTGCCTCGACCACCCCGCCCAACGGCCCGTCTGTACTGATGATATGAAAGGGACGACGCCCCGGGCGCAGGTCGAAAAAATGCTTGGCCACCGCCTGCTGGTCGTAATGCATCAGGGCATGCACCGGCACCGGCAGCCTTTCCAGATGGGCCAGGGCGGTCTGCCAGTTACCCACATGGGCGGTGAGCAACACCACCCCCTTGCCTTCCGCCACCAGCTTGAGCAACTGCTCGTAGCCTGCGGTTTCACCTGCAAAGGCCCGGTTGCGCCCCATGCCCAGCCAGGCCCGATCCACCAGCACCCGGCCAAAGGAGTGGACATTTTTGAAGGTGGCCAGCCAGAGTCCCCACCGGCTAAGTTCCGGGAAACGGCGCTGCAGATAAGGCCTGGTACGGCGGTGAATCTCCCGGCTGCCCAGCAGATAAACGGCGACCACGGGCACCAGCAGCAGATAGGCCCCGGCAAGGCCAAACAGGCGCAAGGTGAGATAAAAACAGGAATGCCCCAGGGCCTCCAGCCGCTGCCAGCCGCCGCTGCCTGGTTGTTTTTTACCGACGCTTTGCATATTCCCAGTCAACACCAATAGCGGCTCATTTGTCCTCGATTCGGCAGGGAAACATCCTGACCCGGGCCCAGTAAATCAATCCCGCGCCGATCAGCCCCAGCACCGGTCCCACCACCAGGGAGCCCAGCAGCCAGTCCCACAGGCGCAGATGAATCTCCAACAGCCACTTCTCCCAGGAAAGATCCAGCAGCAGTGTCCCCTCGCGCATGAAGTAACCGGCCTGGATACAGAGCACCGGCACCACCGGCGGCATGCAGAACTGACTGGCCGCCACCGCGGCCAGTTTGTTGAGATGCAGGCGATGGGTAACATAGATAATCGCCACGGTATGGCAGGCGATCAGGGGCAGGGCTCCCATGAACAGACCGATCCAGACCGCGGTGGCCAGCCAGAGTGGGGAGGTGTGCTCGGAGCAGATTTTTTTCAGGGTCTGCCAGGGCCGCCGCACCGCCATTTTGGCGGCATTGAGCGGGGGCTGGTCGTCCGGCCGCCGATGAGACAGGGGCAACAAACGCCGCAACAGCAGGCGGGTATGAAGCACGGTCAACCGCAGGTTGTCTTTAAACTGGCCGAAATGACTAATTCGCTCACCGCTGGGGGGGTAATGCACCGAAATATCGACGGAAGCAAGCTCCACCCCGGCCCATGAGGCTCGCACCAGCACCTCGACTTCAAAGTCGTAGCGGCTGCTCTTGGGCTTTAAGGCCAACAACTCCCGTACCGGATACAGGCGCATGCCGCTCTGGGTGTCCGGTAGCTCCCGGCCGGTCTCAAGCCTGACCCAGAAGTTGGAGAAGGCCCGGCCGAACAGGCTGGCCCTGGGCACCGTTTCCTGCACCATGCGCCGCGCCCCGATGACGATGGCCGGCCGGTCGATGGCCGCCGCCCCGGCCGCCAGCAACTCGGCCTCGGCGGGATCATGCTGGCCGTCGGCATCAACGGTGATGATTTGCGTAAAACCCAGCTCCCCGGCCTTTTGCGCCCCGGCCATGATGGCCGCCCCCTTGCCCCGGTTAACCGGCAGGCGCAGCTTGTGGCAATCAAGATCGGTAATCTGCTGCCAGCCGTCATCGGTACTGCCGTCGTCAACCACCAGCACCGGCCAGCCCGCCGCCAAGGCCCGCTGAACCACCTCCCGCAGGGTGGCGCCATGGTTGTATACCGGCACTACGATAATGGTTTGTCGCTCATCTTCAACTCGCATTTCTTTGCCGGGGCTGACGCAGCAGGAAATCCCAGAGCGGCCCGGTATGCCCCATCTCGTGCAGAATTGTCAGTTTACCGATAATTGATGAAACCGGAAAAATTCGATCCTCCCGCGGGGCAAAAGCGGCAGCCAGCTCCCGGTAGAGTTCCGCCTCCTGCAACTTGGGCGAAAAATAAAAGGTCGGGGTCATCAGGGACTGGTCGGCGTCAATTACTCCATCCGCCACCGCCCGGGCGGCCAAGGCCGTACCCGGCAGGATCCGAATGCCGGAAAAGGCAAAAACGATACATTGTTCCAGCCGCAACAAGTTATCCAACCCTTCGGCCAGGGTTTTACGGTCTTCATCCGGGCCGCCGAACATGACAAAATGCGCGCAGGGAATCTTTTCTTCCGCGGCCAGCCGGTTGGCGTGCAACACCTGGGTAAAGTCGAACCCTTTCTCCAGCCCGGCCAGGGTCCGGTCGCAAGCGGCATCGGTACCGATCTCCATGGCCGATAGCCCCGCCCTTTTCAGCAGCCGCAGATCTTCCCGCTCCAGGTTCTGGGGCCGAAAAAAAGCGCACCAGGGAGTTTGGTTGCCGTTTTTGATCAGCGCCTCCGCCAGGAGCCGGAAGTGCCCCGCCCCATCGTTGAACACCGAGTCGGTAAAAAAAATGTACCTGACCCGGTGCTCGGCCGCCAGCCAGGCCACCTCGGCCGCCGTCTCTTCCGGATCCCGGTAGCGCAGGGAACGCCCTTCGATATTAGGATAGGAGCAATAGGCGCAGCGATAGGGACAGCCGCGCTTGGTCTGCACCCCCATCATCCCGCCATGGGCCAGATAATACTTGAGGGGACCGGCGCCGAAAGAGGGGCGGGTCCAGAACTCCAGCGGCTGCTCGTTGCGCAACAGTTTTGCCTGCGGCGGGCGGCCGGCGGTCAACTCATCGGCCAACCAGGGCAACAGCACTTCACCCTCGCCGACCACCCCGTAATCGGCTTGCAAAAATTCCAGCAGTTGCCGGGGCATCAAGGAAAAGGCCGGGCCGCCCAGCACCACCGGGGCCGCCGAGTTTTCCCGAATCAAACGCACCACCGAGGCCACTTCGGGGATAAAATCGTTTTTGTCACAACTGTCGACGGTATCCAGGTTGCGGATGGAAAGGCCGATCAGGTCATAACGGCTGCGGCGCAGCAGTTGCCGCAAGCCGGCAATGCCGCCGTCGGCCAGCAGGTCAAAATGATCGGCAGCATGCCCCGCCTGCTTCAAAGCCCCGCAAAGATAGGCCACCCCCAAGGGGTAGACGGGATAAGGCACCACCGCCTGATTAACCGATACCAGCAGGCAGTTCATGGTCAACGGTCAAGCCCCGCTTGCCAGCGACGTTCGGCTGCTTGCCGGTGGGGAATATAGGTGCCGTCCTGCATCTCCTTTTTCACCACTTCGCTGAACAGCCTTGCCATGCGCAACGGCTGCGGCACCTCCCGATAAAAAGTGCGCCAGGCATAAGCATACATTTCCTGCAGTTCATCGGGGGTCATCTGCTTGGGCTGAAAACAGACCTCGGCGGTGGTGTAGCGCCGCCAGTCGCGGTGCAGGATACGCCCTTCCTGCTCGAATTTGGCGGTCACCGGGGTATGGGGAAAGGGGGTGAGGATGGAAAACTCCGCCATATCGACATCGATTTCCAACAAAAAATCCACCAGCCGCTTGATATAGTCGGCATCCTGATTGTCCGGCCCCAGCAGTACCGCCGCCTCAACCCCGATGCCGTGGTCTTTCAGCCGCCGGACCCGGTTGCGGATCACTTCGGAAGTATCGAAAACCGCCTGGTAGACATACCAGCAGCCGGCTTCCGCCGCCGCAGTCAGCACCTCATCGTCATCGAGGATGGGGTGCGAGATCCATTTCTTCTTGAGCGGCTTCATGGCCGCAAAAAGCTCCAGCACCCACTCCTTGTCCTGGGCCAGCGAGTTGTCCACCATGAACAGGCGGTTGTTGTCGATCCCGGCCAGTTCCTCCACCACCCGATCCAGGGGCCGCGGCCTGAACTGGCGGCCGCCCAGATAAGCAGTGGCACAGGGGAAGCAGTTGAAGCGGCAGCCCCGGGAAGCGTGGACCAGGTCCACCATTTTCACCCCCCGGTAAACATAACGGGAGCGATTAAGAATATCCCGCCGGGCCGGGCCGACACTCTCAATGGGCGGGAAATCATGAAAGTAGTTGTATTGCGCCTGCAGTCGCCCCTGCCGGCAATCGGCCAGCACCCCGGCCAGGCGCCCATCTTCCACCTCGCCCAGAAAGACACTGTCCACATGCTCGGCAATCTCTTCGGCATGCAGCATGGTGGCAATCCCGCCGCTGACCACCGGCACCCCCCGCCGCCGGTATTCGGCGGCGATTTCCTTGCCCCGGGGCAGCTGGCAGGTCAGCATCATCGACAGCAGCACCACGTCGGGGGTCCAGTCATAATCCAGTGAATCGACGTTTTCATCGGTAAAACGCACTTCATACTGCTCGGGAATCGCGGCGGCCACGCAAACCGGACCGTGGGGCGGCAGATGAAATTCGGTCTGTTCCGGAATTTTGTTCCATTTGGGGTACACCAGGGCAATACGCATACTCATCCACTCACAACGGTAAGGGTTAGGGAAATGGCGGCGGGTTCATCCGCCCCTGCCGAAGACGCCACCGCCCCTTGAGGGCGCGGCGGCAGAGCATCATAGGTGCCGGCCAGCATCAGGTCCAACTCGGGCCGACAGACCAGCCACCGCTCGGCCTCGGCAATGGCGGCGGCCATCGCCGGCGCCCGGCCGGGGAAGATCGCATATACCGGCCCCACCAGACCGTAATGGCTGGCAGCCTCCGACAAGGCGATATTGGGCAGGGTATAACCAAAGAGCGCCGGGCTGGCCAAATGGAAGCCGCCCTCCAGAGTGGCGGCAAAGTCCAGGTCGGTGCTCAGGCAACCGGTAAAGGTGGCCCCGACCAGGCCCACCTTGAGCCCCCGGTCCGACAGGCGACGCCCGCCGGCCAGCAGCCCGGCCGCAGCCAGCACCCGGCCGGTTTCCACCACCAGCACCCGGCTTAAGGGCGGCATCCGCCCCCAGCGCCCGGGGATTTCCCCCAGCAGGGCCAGCACCTCCTCCGGGGGGGTGACGGCCAGGGCATAACGGTAATCAGGCTTGGTAACGGAATTGCCGGGCATGGGTCATCGCAAAATTAAAAGGTGAAGCCCACCAGCAACTTGCTGGAGTTCAGGGGCTCGTTGGGTTTCCGGCGCCCACCGTTGGAGATGTGGTGGAAGCGGTATTCCATTTTCAGGTAACGGCTACCCTCCAGGGGGCGGCGCAAACCGATCCCGAACTGATAGTTGCCGTTGAGCCTGGTCCCCATCCCCTCAATATCCGTGGCCACGTAAAGCGGACCGCCGCCGGCAAAAAAGTAGGGTTGCACCGTTTCCAGCCACCCGGTCATGGTCCAGCCGGCCAAAAAATTTATGCCCACCATGGGCGCCAGGTCGTAATTGGTGAGCAGATGCACCGGCAATTCCAGCAACAACGAGTGCCGGAGGCGGTACCAGGAAGTCCCGATCTCCGGCCGCACCACCCTTTCGTAGCGCGTCACCAGGTCCAGGCTCTCCACCCGGGTGACGGTTTCTCCCCAACCGGGATGGCTGGTCCCGTAACCGAACAGCCACGACCAGGGACCGGCCGGCTCTGCCTTCAGTTCATCGGCCGCCGCTGGCGACGGTCCTCCCAGAAGCAAAATGGCGAGCAAAATAGCGGCCAGCATCGCTCCCCGGCCCGCCCACCACCGGGGCATCACTTGGCGGCTTCTTTGCTGTAACCGTTCACCAGGGGTGCTAACCTGCCGGTTTAACGGGCTGTAATCGTTCAGCAGTGCCGCAGGTTCGGGCAAGCAGCCAGGCGCAGCGTACCCCCTGTACGTAAGCCTGGCTGATCGCCCGAAGATGCGGTGCTGCTGTACGATTACCCTTTGCTCTCCAGCCAGCACAGGGGATCCTCGGCCAGGTAATCGCCGGTCACCTGATAAGCATGACCCCGGCAGCCGTAACAGGTGGTGTTGTGGTCGCAACCGGAGCATTTGCCTTTGATGGTGTGGCGAATATCGCGTAACTCTCGAATCACCCGGCTGCCGGCCAGAATCTCGGCCAACGGCTGCTGGCGGATATTACCCACCCCCACATTGACCCCGGGGCAAGGATTGACGTCGCCCAAGGAGGTAACGGTGCAGGAATATTCATGCCGCGAACACTGGGAAGCGGCCAGCGGCGGCCGGGGCGACCAGTTGAAGCCGAATTCTTCCCGGTCGATGCCGGCCAGTTGCTCAAACAGGCTCCTGATCTCGGGGCCGGAGACCTCCAGCTCGGGGTGCTCTACCGCCCGGCCTTGCAGAGTCATCATCTCCACGTAGGGAATAATGCCCCGGCACCGCGCCCAGCGCCAGATATCGGGCAGCTCGGCATAGTTATGGCGACAGACGATGGTCTGCACCCCCAGCAGCAGATCGTCGGCGGGATAACCGACTTCCTGCAGGGCCGCCAACCCCTGTTCAATGGCGGCGAAGGTTCCCGGTCGACCGGCCAGCAGATCCTGCACCTCGGGCTGCAGGCTGTTTCTCTTTACCACCACCGCCACTTGGCGCTCTTGCAGGCGGCGAGCAATTTCCGGGGTAATCAGGGTACCGTTGGTGAAGATATCCGCCTGCAGGCCCTTGCCGCGGATATAGTCGATCACCGTAAAGATCTCCGGGTAGAGCAGCGGCTCCCCTCCGCCCAGGACGATGATCTTGCGGGCTCCCAGCTCCGCCGCCTGGTCGATGACCTGCTTTATTTCCGCCAGAGACAACTCATCGGCCAGCGGCAACCCGGAACCGGCATAGCAATATATGCAGCGGATATTACAGGCCAGCGACAGCTCCAGCTCCAGGGAAAGCAAACCGTTTCTCGCCCTGGTATCGGCAATCTCCTGAGGGGTGAACTCCTGCCCCCAGTACTCACTTAAACATGACATTATCTAGCATCCTCGCGCAATTCATAACCGTTCACCAGAGGCACCAGCCTACCGGTTTAACGGGCCGTAATCGTTCAGCAGTGCCGCAGGTTCGGGTAAGCAGCCAGGTGCAGCGTACCCACTGTACGTAAGCCTGGCTGATCGCCCGAAGATGCGGTGCTGCTGAACGATTACCGCAAATCGAAAAATCTCTTCACCTTACGGCTCCCTCCTCCTTCAATGACCGACCTTACTTCCGCCGGCGGCCTG
Source organism: Desulfurivibrio alkaliphilus AHT 2 (assembly GCF_000092205.1). Taxonomy (GTDB): domain Bacteria; phylum Desulfobacterota; class Desulfobulbia; order Desulfobulbales; family Desulfurivibrionaceae; genus Desulfurivibrio; species Desulfurivibrio alkaliphilus. The sequence goes on from NC_014216.1 coordinate 1,344,895, forward strand.
ACAACAACTTCCGGTATCACCCGTAAACGGGCTTGTAACATATCCCTGATCTTTTCCAAATTGATTTCTGCCCCCCCGACCACCACCCTGATTTCATCGGAAAGATCAAAAGAAGCCCTTACTTCCAGGTAAAAATCCCGTACCCCCGGCACCTCCTCCAGGAGCTGAAAAATGGTTTCGGGATACAAGGTGGTGCCCTTGTATTTCAAGCGCTGGGCCAGGCGCCCTTCAATGGGTCCCAGCCGCGGGGTCTGCCAGCCGCAGGCACAGGGTTCATAGTGCAGGCGGGCGACATCGCCGGTTCGGAAACGAACCAGGGGAAAGCCCTCCACCCCCAGGGGGGTCACCACCACTTCCCCGGGAGAACCGGGGGCGACCGGCTGACCATGTTCGCCGATAATTTCCACCACCATCAGTTCCGGATGCACATGCCCGCCGCAGCCGGCGCTGCACTCACCGAAAGCGGTGGCCATCTCGGTGGCACCGTAGGAGGCATGCAGCCGCGCCCTCCAGGCCTCCTGCAGCAGTTCCCCCAGGGGAGTAAGGGTCATATCGGGCCGGCGCACCGGCTCACCGATGGTCACCAGCGAGGTGACTCCGCACCTGGCCGGGCTTATCCCGTTTTTTTTACCCCAGCGCGCCAGCTTAAGCAGAAAGGAAGGGACTCCCACCAGCACCATGGGCCTCAGATTGTCGATCAGTTCCCAATGCTGCTGCGGCTTGCCCGGGCCACCTCGAATGGCGGTGGCCCCCAGCCGCACCAGACCCGAGTAGTAAGCCAGGCCGGCGATGAAACAGCGGTCCAGGGTTACAAAGAGCAACGCCCGGTGGCCGGGCCGCACCCCGGCGCTGTAAAAGGCCATCATCTCGTTGTAGGCCAGCCGCTCCAGATCGTGGGCGGTGTAGGGGATGGTCACCGGCCGACCGGTGGTCCCCGAGGTTAGGGCCAGATCCACCGGCGGCACATCGCTGGCCGGCAGAAAAGCCGCCGGTTGCCGGTCGATATCCGCCCGCGCGGTCAAGGGCAGGGCCTGCAGATCGGCCAGAGTGGCGAGTTCCCCGGGGGAAAAGCCGGCCGCGGCAAACAGCTCCCGGTAGTACGGCGCCTGTTGCGCCAAGGCCAAGTGGTGACGCAGAAGCGGCAGCTGCACCTCCTGGCGCTCGGCGGACGGAGCCTGGCGCAGCCGCAGCCCCTGTTCCAGGGTTAAGCTTTTGGTTACCGCTTGCATCCGGATATCACCTTGCCACATAACAAATTTTATTCACCGTAGCCTTGCTGCAAAGCCTTGCTGATCGACCGGCGGGCGGCGTCCCGCAACTCCTCCGGGGTGGGCGCTCCCTGCTCCGGTGCCGGCCAGGCCACCGGTGGCAGAATGACCACCCTGATCCGGCCGGGGTTGAACAGGAGGCTGCCCGGCGGCAGCACCCGCCCCGAGCCCAAAATACAAACCGGCACCACCGGGCGGCCGGCGGCCACGGCCAGTTGAAAAGCCCCTTTCCGAAAACGCCTCATCCGGCCGGTCCGGGAGCGGTGCCCCTCCGGCCAGACGATGATCGAGCTGCCGAGCCCCAGTAGCAGTCGCCCTTGCCTTTCCACCTCGGACCAGCCGGTGCGGGAGTCAATATAGCCGGCTCTTCGCATGATTTGGCCGTAAAAAGGCATTTTAAACGGCCAGCTGGTAACAAAGGCGTTCTCCACCGGCAACAGGCCAAAGAGATAAGGATCCATGGCCGAGTTGTGATTGGCCACAAAAATTGCCGGCAAAGGCAACTCCCCGGCCCGGTTTTCCAGGGTAACCCGAACGGCCGGCCGGCCCAGCCAAAGCAGAAACCCGCCGAACTGGCGGACGGCAAGGCGCAAAGTCCGCCCGGGGGATTTTTCCCCCACCACCATTGCGCCGGCCATAATCAGCGGCAGGGCAAGCCCGAACAGGATGGTAACCAGGACAAACAGCGGCCAGAAATAAAGATTGACCCATAACTTCTCAAGTCTGCTGACCACCATGGACCCCTTTCAACCTGATCAGGAGTTCAAAAAGGTCGTTCATGGTACGTACCGCCTGCAAACTTTCTTTGTCGGTCAGCTTCATGCCAAAGGTTTTTTCCAGGACCACCACCATGTCGACCGCATCCAGGCTATCCAGCCCCAAATCGTCAAACAGGGTTGCCTCGGGCTTCATCGCTTCCGGGTCCAGCTCAAACTCTTCAGCCAGGGTCTCTACTACCTTGCGGCGCAACTCGTCATCGGTCATCATGACTCAAACCTCCCAATCACCAGAGCTGAATTGACGCCACCAAGAGCAAAATTATTCTTCAGTACCGTCTTCAAGTTTCTTTTCTCCAATTTATCGATCAAATCCACCACCGCGCAGGCCGGGTCGGGGTTGGCCAGGTTGAGGGTGGGCACAATTTCCTGTCGGCGCAGCATCTCCAGCACCAGGATACTTTCCAGGGCCGCCGCCGCTCCCAGGGTGTGGCCGATGTGCCCCTTGCAGGAACTCACCGCCGCCTCCGGGCCGACCACCATGCCGATGGCCCGGGCCTCGGCCCGATCACCCTGCAGGGTGCCGGTGGCGTGGGCATTGACATAATCCACCCGGCTCCCGTCAAGCCCGGCTTCCGCCAGGGCCTTGCGCATGGCCCCGGCCATGGCGTCTTCATGCGGGTTGGCGATATGTTCGCTGTCGCTGACATTGCCAAAACCGGTGATCTCCCCCAGGATTTCCGCTCCCCGGGCCCGGGCCGCCTGGTAGTTTTCCAGCACCAGGATCCCGCTGCCGCCGCCACAGACCACGCCGTCCCGGTCCCGGTCAAAGGGGCGGGGGGCGGAGGCGGGCTCGGCATTGCTCTGCGAGGCCGCCCGCACCACATCAAAGACCCCGGTCACCGAAGGGTGAACCTCGTCGGCGCCGCCGCACAGTACCGCCTGCTGGCGACCGCTCTTCACCAGCAGGTAACCCAGCCCGATGGCCTGACAAGCCGAAGCACAAGCGCTCACCGGGGCCCACTGCTCACCGCGAATCCCCAGGGTCAGGCAAATGTTGGCGGCACAACTGTGCCCCATGATTTTAAAAAATTCACCCGACTTGATCCCATCAATGGCCTCATCGGGCAGATAGCGCCGGTAAAAATCCTCGTAGGCGGACGGGCTGCCGGTGGTGGAACCCACCGCAACACCAACCTCGCCTGAGGCCAAAAACTCTTCGCTCAATGCCGCCTGCGCCACCGCCTCCCTGGCCGCCAAGGCGGCATAAACCGCCATGGGCCCCATGGTTCGGCGCAGGTTGCGCGACAGCACTTCTTTGACCGACAGTTCCGGCACCGGGGCGGCCAGCAGGCTGTTGAGGCCTTCTATCCTCCCCCACTGCGGCATGGCCTGCACGGTGGAGCGGGAGGCCCAGACACCCTCCACCAGGGCCTCAGCCCCCTGACCATAAGGAGATACGGCGCCGCAACCGGTAATGACCACTCTGTTTAGCGACACTGCCTGACCTCTTCCCACGTCTTTTCAATTTCCAGGATCTCACCGGCACTGACCAGGCCGGCCAGGGCCGCCCCCACCACCCCGGTCATCAGGGTACTCTGGCCGCTCAGCCAAAAGCCCGGCAACCTGGTCCGGGCCACCGGATTATGCTGCAACAGAGAGTGCTGGGCCCCGTAAGCCGCACCCTCGGGGGCCGCCAGCTCGTCGCGGAAGGTAAGCGGCGTACCCACCGCCAACGGGCGCAGGGAGCCGTACCTGTCCCCCCAGTGCTGCCGGGTGGCGGCAAGCATCTCACCGGTCACCTCTTCCTTCCAAGCTTCGTAGTCGGCCGGACGATTGCGGGGAGTACTGGCCCAAAACCGCTTACCTTCGCGCCAAAATGCGGGGCTCAGCAATATAATCCCCCGGTTGGGTTCCCGCAAGCTTCCCGTCTCCCGTCTTTCCGGGCTGGTCATCATCAGCGCCCGGTGGCGCAAAGCTTGCTCCCGGCTCTGGGCAATAATGTCCAGTCCGGCGGGCAGCTTATAATAGTTGTTCCAGTCCGGCGGCGGTACCTCGGGGCCGTCCGGGACGGCAAAGACCGCATGCATGGAGCAGGTGTTCTGCAACTCCTGCAATCTCTTCAGGTAAATCGGCCGGAACAGGGCGGCGGGCACCATGGCCGGCACCGCCGCCGGATGCCCGGTAAAGATGACCTCCCGGCAGCTGATCACCTGCTCCCGGTCGGTGACCACCCCGGCCACCCGGTCATGTTCCACCAGCACCTTAACCACCCGGTTCCCGGTCAACACCCGGGCTCCCGCCTGATCCAGCACCTGCAAATAGGCATCCACCACCGCCTGGCCGCCGCCGTCGATGGTATAAGCCCCCTGGTAAAAACCATGGGCCACGGTGGCATGGACCGGAAAAGCGGCCGCCTCCGGCGGTACGCCGTAAAGAAAGACCGGGGCCGCCAACGCCGCCTGCAGTTGCGGGTTGTCGGTAATGGCGCGCAAGTACTCCGCCAAGGCTTGCGGCCGCTCTTTAAACCCCCGCAGAAAAGGCGACAACGGCAAATCAAGATTATAAAACGGCACCTCCCGGCAAACCTGTTTCACCTGCTCCAGGTAAGCCGTAATCGCCGCCCGCTCGGCGGGGAAAAGGCGTTGCAGTTCCTCGGCCAGCCGGGAGTAATTAAAGTATGCGCGAACGGGCCGGGCACAGCCGGTGATGTGCAAGGCATCGTGGCCGTCGGCCGGAAACGGCCGGATTTCAAGCCTGGAGCGCACCCCCAGATAATCCCACAGCACCGCAAGGATCTCGCCTTCTCCCAGGCAACCGGTGTAATGGAACCCGACATCAAAGGAAACGCCCTGCCGTTTGAAGCGTTTCAAGGCCCCACCGGGCCGGGCGGTGCGCTCCAGGATCGTCACCTCCCGCCCTTTTCGGGCCAGCAGGGCGGCGGCGGTCAAGCCGCTGATGCCGCTGCCGATCACCACCACCTCTGTGTTCTGATCACCTTTGATCAAGGTCGTACACCTCACGTCCCAGCGGGTTGTCATTATTCATAAAGCCTGCACCACCAAGCTGGCGTTAACCCCGCCGAACCCCGCCGCGTTGCACAGGATAAAGCGCGGCGACTGGGCCAGCGTTGCCGTGGGTATCCGCAGCTTGGCTGCCTCCGGGGCCGGCTCGACCAGGTTGGGATGCGGGCCGACAAAGCCCGCCCGGCTCATCAACAGGGCATAGATAACCTGGGAGGCCCCGGCCATCCAGAACTCGTGCCCGGTCAGGGCCTTGGTCGCCGCCACCAGCGGCCCCGGTTTTCCCCGGTCGAGCTCGAAAAGCCGGCACAGGGCCTGGGCCTCCTTCTCATCGCCCACCGGGGTGGAGGTGGCGTGGGCCATCACCAGGTCAATTTGCTCCGGCTCCAGCCCGGCATCGGCAATGGCCCCGGCCATGGCCCGTTCCATCCCCTCGCCGCTGGGAACGGAAATATGATAGCCGTCGGCGGCAAAATCATAACCGCAGATTTCCGCCAGAATCTCCGCCCCCCGGGCCCGGGCCGTCTCTTCGGCCTCCAGCAGCAGCATGGCCGCCCCTCCGCCGGGCACCAGACCGTCCCGGCCCTGATCGAAGGGGCGGGAGGCCTGGTGCGGGGCCTCTTCCCGCCGGGCAAAAGCGCCCACCGCATCGAAGCTGCACATGGACTGCCAGGAAATCTCCTGCCCGCCGCCGCAAAGCATACGGTCCTGCCGCCCTCCGGCGATCAACTCGGCGGCCTGACCGATGGCCATCGCGCCGCTGGCACAGGCACCGCTTACCGTCCAGGAAGCGCCGCGCAACTGCAGCTTGGTGCACAGGTTCAAGGTTACAGTGCTGGTGAGCAGGCGAAAGATATGGCCGCTGCCGATCCCGCGGGTCTCCCCGGCCGCCTTCAACATCTCGCACTGCTCAACCCCGGTGACCACCGACGAGTCATTGCCGAAGAGAAAGCCGGTGCGGGTCTCCCCGGCCAACTCGGCCGCCTCCACCCCGGCCTGTTCCAGGGCCTGGCACAGGGCGTCCCAGGTCCACCAGCCAAATTCCGGCAGCTTGCTGCGATATTTGCGATCCAGGGGATAGCGCGGCACAAAGCCGTCAATCACCCCGCTCAGGCCGCTCTGGAAACCCAGTTCCTTGCGTTCCGGCAACAGGGCAATCCCGGGGGTGCCGGCCTTAAGGGCCGCCTGCACCTCACGGCGCGACAACCCCAGGCAGGAGACAATCCCCATTCCGGTCACCACCACCCGCCGTTGTTTAACCGGCCGCCCGTGCATCGATATCACCCTTCAATCCGCTGATTGGAGCGGGCAAAACGCAGAAAACTGGAGAGATTGCCCATAAACCGCCACCAGCTGTGGGGGGATTGCCAAAGCATGGCCAGGTAGCCCAGCCACACCCGGGGCCGCATGAAATGACTGCGGTAAAATTCCAGGAAGAGCTCCTCCAGCCGTTGCCGGGTCATCCCCTTGGTCACAAAAACAAAATTCATGCAGTCCATCTTCCGGTAATCTTCCTCAAACTCGCCCAGTTCGTGAATTTTTTCATAAATGGGGGAGCCGGGAAAAGGGGTGAATTTGGCCAGGTTGAAATCATCGATGGGCAAGGAAAAGACATAGCGCATGCTGCGTCGCACACTCTCCTCGGTTTCTCCCGGCAGGCCCAGCATCAGCAGCCCTTTAACCCTGATCCCGGCCCGGTGAATATCGTGGATCACTTTGGCCAGCAGGTTAAGATCGGCATTCTGCCGGTGCTGGGCCAGCAGATCGGGATCGCCGGTTTCAATACCCAGGCTGATCATCCAGCAACCGGCTTTTTTCATTAAGGCCAGCAGCTCCGGGTCCACATGTTCGGCCCGGACCGCGCAGTTGAAGGTCATGTTAAGCGGTTCTTCGATCAGGCGCCGGCACAGCTCCACCACCCGGCCCCGGTGGAAGGTGAACTGATCGTCGTAGAAATTAAGGTGGCGAACCCCCCAGCGCTGCCGCAGATGCTGCATGTGCCGGTAAACATAGTCGGCGGAGTTGTATTTAAAGCTGCGCCGGAAGACCGAGCGGTCGCAGTAGCTGCAGGAGTAGGGACAGCCCCGGCTGGACAGGCAACTGGCGTTGGGATGGGTGGGGTAGTTGAAGATCGGCAATTGGTATGCCTCGGGGTAGCCACGCAACTTTTCGTAGGCCGGCAGGGGCAGGTCGTCCAGTTCCACCCCCCGGCCCTGCAGGCCGGTAAAATGTACCCCGGAGTCGGTGCGAAAAACCAGCCCCTCGATACTTGCCAAAGGGGCTCCCTGCAGCAGTTGCGCCAGCGGTAACTCGCCCTCCCCCACCACGGCGCAATCAACTTCCGGATACTGCTGCAGGATCTTCTCTTTCATGGCCGAAACGTGAACCCCGCCCAACACCGCCTTGATTTCCGGCCTGGCCCCCTTGACCATGCGCACGATCCGCACCGCGTCAAGAAAGCCGTTGGTGGTGCAGGTCAGGCCGATCCAATCCGGCCGATGCTCATCGATGTAGGCCATAATACGGGCATCGGAATCCAGATGGGCAAAACAGTCGATGATGGCGGTACGGCAACCCTGCTGATCCAGGTAGGCGGCGATACTGCACAGCCCCAGCGGCGGCATCAGGTTGGCCAGTCGCGCGATATCGGTCTTGCTGCCATCGGCGGTGTAGCCCAGAGGGTGAATCAGAAGAATGTGCTTGGCCATCACTGCCTTCCAGTCGTAAACGTTCAGCAGCACCGCATCTTCGGGCCAGCAGCCAGGCTTGAGTACCCGGTGTACGCGGCGCCTGGCTGCTGGCCCGAAGCTACGGCACTGCTGAACGTTTACGGCCCGTTAAATCAACAGGTTAACACTCTGACAAACGGTTACCCCCATTCAGGTTTCTCCGACGAGTGCCTTACCATTTCATTGCTGCAATGAGCGGCAAAACTAGCATATCCCACGCCTGGGCACAAGGATTTGGTAAGTTTTATTAAATTTAGCCCAACTTGCTGAAATTTGCCGTGACCAATATTACGCTTGTGTTATAATGGCCGCCGCCGCATCGGGGCAAAGTTTAACTCGGCCGTGGAGGGATCATTTTGCCTTGTCTTCAGCGCCGGCCGGTAACGCCCCCCCGGAATTTCGGCCTAACTCTATGAAAACGTCGACATGCAAATTCTGCTGATCAATCCACCCAATTGCGGGCGCAGTATCCCCGAGGAACGCTACGGCATCACCTCGGTCCGTCAGATCTTCCGAGGCGAGCCCCTGGCGCTGGAAGAACTGGCCGGCAACCTGACCGCCCACGATGTCCGCATCCTGGACCTGAAGGCCGAGCCCGACGGCCTCGACCGGGCCCTGAACCAAGGTCTACCGGACCTGGTGGGCCTTACCGGGGTAACCTGCGAGGCCAACACCGTTCGGCGACTGGCCGGGGAGTTTAAAGCGGCAGGAGTGAAAAACGTGGTGGTGGGCGGCATTCACGCCAGCAACGACCCGGCCTTTTTCAACCATGAGGAAATCGATTACATCTGTATCGGCCTGGGCAAACTCTCTTTCCGGGAACTGGTGGAAGCCCTGGAGCAGGGTCGGCAACCGGCGGATATTCCCGGCATAGCCAAGACCTCCCCGGGCGGGCAACTGCAATGGCTTGAGCGGGACTACCGGGAGGACGACCTGGTCTCCCACCGTCCGCCAGCCTACCAACTGGTCGCCTCTTACCGGGACCACTACCGGCTGGAAAGGCTGAAGGTAACCATGGGCTTTGTCGTTTCCGCCGCCGGGTGCCCCCACCGCTGCTCGTTCTGCTGCATCAAGGGCCAATGCGGCGGCCGCTACCTGACCCGGCCCGAGCAGGAGGTGATCCGCGACATCGAACTGCTGGCCGACATTCCGGTAATCCGGCTGATTGACGCCAACACCTTCGGCAACCCCGAACAGGCCCGCAGGCTGGGCGAGGCTATCCGCGCAGCAAGGCTCAACAAACAATTTCTGGCCGATGTCCGCTCCGATACGGTGGTCAATCATCCGGAGCTGATGCAACTGTGGCGGGAAGCGGGATTGAGGGCGGTGATCATCGGCTTTGAAGAACTGGATGATCGCAGGCTTACGGCCATGAACAAGGCCAACCGGGCGGCAATCAACCGGGAAGCGGTGGGAGTGCTCCAGGAACTGGGAATCACCATTGTCGGCGATTTCATCGTTTCTCCCGGCTACCACGAGGAAGATTTCCAGCGCCTAAGCGATTACCTGGCCGCCAGCCGGATCGACTTGCCCATCATCACCGTGCTCACGCCCCTGCCCGGCACCGCCTACCATCGCCAGCAGCGCAACGAGATCATCAACCACGATCTCGACTATTACACCCTGACCAACGCCGTCACCCCCACCAGGCTGGCGGAAGAAGAATTTTACCGGCTCTATGCGGAACTGGTCCGCAACAGCCATCAACAGGCCAAACTGTGAACCAATGGTAATCGTTCAGCAGCACCGCACCTTCGGGCGATCAGCCAGGCTTGAGTACCAGTGTACGCGGCGCCTGGCTGCTTGCCCGAATCTGCGGCACTGCTGAACGATTACGGCCCGTTAAACCTGTAAGTTAGTACCCCTGATGAACGGTTACAACCAATGAACGTCTTTATCACCGATCTTGCCACTTTTCTTCCCGGCCCCCCGATCAGCAACCAGCAGCTTGACGACTACCTGCTTGGCGCCGACCGTATCTCGACCAAAACCAGGAAGATCATTCTACAGAACAACGGCATCAGCACCCGCCACTATGCCCTGGAGCCGGGCACCGGCCGGCTTACCCACAGCAACCGGGAGTTGACCGCCGAAGCCGTACGCGCCCTTTGCGCCCAGGGCAGATGCCGCCTGGACCAGATCGCCTGCCTCTCCTGCGGTACCGCTTCCCCGGACCAGTTGATGCCGGGCCATGCCTCCATGGTCCACGGCGAGCTGGGGGCAGCGCCGTGCGAGATCAACACCGCCAACGGGATTTGTCTTTCCGGTATCATGGCCATGAAGTACGGCGCCATGGCGGTGGCCCTGGGGCTGGCGGAAAACGCGGTGGCCACCGGCTCCGACCTCTCTTCCAGCTTTTTGCGCCCCTCGTTTCTAAAGCCGCCGCCGAACCCGGAAGCGGCAACCGGCACCCCACGCCATCCGGCCTTCTCTTTTGAGGCCGATTTTCTGCGCTGGATGCTGTCCGACGGCGCCGGGGCGATGCTGCTGGAAAAACAGCCGGCCGGCGACGGCATCAGCCTGCGGATTGACTGGCTGGAAATAGTCTCCCAGGCCCACCACCGGGAAACCTGCATGTACGCCGGGGGGGTAAAGGAAGAAGACGGCAGCATCAGAGGGTGGCGGCAGTACGACCATATCGAAGAGGCCCTGGCCCAGGGGTCTTTTGCCGTCAAGCAGGACGCCCGGCTGCTCAACCGGGCGGTGATCCAAGCCCTGATCGAAGAAAGCCTGCCCCCACTGCTGGCCAAACACGATCTGCAACCCGAACAGGTTGACTGGTTTTTACCCCACTATTCTTCGGAATACTTCCGAATGCCGCTGCATGACCAGCTGGCGGCCATCGACTTCCCGATCCCTTACGAAAAATGGTTTACCAACCTGAAGACCAAAGGGAACACCGGAGCGGCTTCATTCTATATCATGCTGGCCGAACTGTTTGCATCCGGCCGCTTGCAGCGGGGGGAAAAGATCTTCTGCTTCATCCCCGAAAGCGGCCGCTTTGCGGTGGGCTACATCTTGCTTACCGTGGTATAAGCCGTAATCGTTCAGCAGCACCGCACCTTCGGGCGATCAGCCAGGCTTGAGTACCCGGTGTACGCGGCGCCTGGCTGCTTACCCGAATCTGCGGCACTGCTGAACGATTACGGCCCGTTAGACCGGTAAGTTAGTACCCCTGGTGAACGGTTACTATAAGCTTTGGCTACAGGGTGCGGTGTTGGCGGATGAAGGCGGCCAACGACGTTAGCGAGGCCATGATCCGCTGGCCGCTCTCAACGGATTCAATCCGCACCCCGTAGCGATTCTGCACCGCCACTACGATCTCCACCGCATCCAGGGAGTCGATCTCAAGGGGCGAGTCCGGCCCGATCAAGGGCTGGTCCATAATTGCCGCCACCTCCAACTCCCTGGCCGGCAACCGGCAGGTTTCAACAATAAGGGGCAGCAGCTCCTCGGCCAGCGCCCGATCCTGACTTTCCATAAACCTCTCTCCCAATACAGACAAAATTTGCCGTAAGCGAACAGCCGCACCGCATCTTCGGGCGATCAGCCAGGCTTACGTACAGGGGGTACGCTGCGCCTGGCTGCTTACCCGAACCTACGGCACGGCTGTTCGCTTACGGCCCGTTAGACCGGCAGATCAGTACCCCTGGTGAACGGTTACAATTTGCCAAATCGCTGCAACAGCCACCCCGGCTTTTACAACGGGCGGTTTCATTCACGGCAAGCAGTCAACCGCCAGGCCACCAGCAGGTTTATCAGGCCGAACAACAGCAGCCAGAACAGCCAGATGGCGGCTCCAGCCAGGCCATGCCCCCGGACCAGAAGCTCATGAAAGGCGGTCAGCCCCCAGTTCAGGGGTGACGCCACGGCAAGCTGCTGCATAAATTCGGGCATGGCATGGACCGGCACCATGATCCCGCCCAAAGCGGCCGCCAGAACGATGGAGATGGAACCAAACATGGTAACCTGTTCGTAACTGCTGCAGGCACTGCCCAGCATCAAGCCGTAACCGCAGGCGGCCAGACTGACCACCAGCACCACCAGGCCGACCTCCCAGAACACCCCGGCGGCGGTGAACGCCGGCAAGCCCAGCAGGGGAAAAAGCCGGTTGCCGATGAGGTAAATCAAGGCAAACTGGAGCAAACCCACCAGCAAATAGGCCAGCATTTTGCCACCCAAAAGGCTTACCACCGCCAGAGGCATACTGCGAAAACGCAGCCATACTCCAGAGCGCCGCTCCCAAAACAGGCCGCCGCCCAGCGGCAGCACGGTAAAAAACATGCCGAACAAAGCCCAGGCGGGAACATTCTGCTGCACCACCCCCGGCCGGCGGCGATCATCGCCGCTTTTCGCCTGCTCCCGGAGCCGGAGCAGCTCTTCCGGCAGGGTTTCAACCCCGAAGGTTTCCTGCCGCAGAAATTCTCCCGGTATTCCCAGCTGTTCCAGGCGGCTGCGAATGGTCTCTACCAGCAACTCCAACTTCCACTCCAGTTCAACCCGGGCCATGGCCAGGCGCACCACGGTGGCAAGCTCCTGGCGAAATCCCGGCAGCAGGGCCGGGTCAAAAAAGATTTGCAGTTCCAGCGCGGGGGCAATCCCCTCTTCCTGCCGGCCGTCATGATCTTCAGCCTCCCGGTCGGAGGCGGCCGCAGCCAGTCGCTGCAAACGGTGCTGCAAATCCGCATCGATTCCCGCCGGCAGGATCAGCAGGCCGCTGTACTCCCCGGCGGTCACAGCGGCTTGAGCCTCTGCCACCCGCTCCTCCGGCCAGACCACCAGCTCGAGCCCCCGGTGCTCCCGGAGCAAAACCTGCAACTCCGGGCCCAGTTCTCCCTGATCCCGGTCAATAAAAATCATGGTGCCGGCCCGCTCACCGGTAAGCTCCATGACATTCTGCTGCACCAGGGTGATCACCAGCACCAGGGCCGCCGGCAGCAGAAAAAGGCTTAACAGGCCGGCATGATCCCGCAAGAGCAGCAAGAGCTCTTTCCATGTCACCGTCAAGATCCGGCTCATAGCCTCAATCCCGCAACTCCTTGCCGGTCAGGGAGAAAAAAAGCTCGCCCAGGCCGGCAAAGCCACCGCTTTGTAACAACTCGGCGGGACTGCCGCAGACCACTACCCGCCCCTCATCGATGATCGCCACCTGCCGGCACAACTGTTCCGCCTCTTCCAGATAGTGGGTGGCGTAAACAATGGTCACCCCCTGCCCGGCCAAGGCGGCAAGCTGCTCGTGGATCGACTGCCGGGACTGGGCGTCGATGCCCACCGTGGGCTCATCCAGGCAAAGGATCTGCGGCTCGTGCAACAGGCCCACCGCCAGGTTCAGCCGCCGTTTCATGCCGCCGGAATAGGTCGCCACCCGCTGCCCGGCCCGGGTCTCAAGCCCGGCCAGGCGCAGGCCGTGGGCAACCCGTTGTTGCAGCCGTTGCCCCCGCAGGCCGTACAGGCGGCCGAAGAAAAGCAGGTTTTCCCGACCGCTCAAACGGTCATAAAGGGCCAGATCCTGGGGCACAAAGCCCAGCCTTTGCTTGGCCGACGGCGAAGCCGGGCCGCCCTCCCACCCCGAAAAGGAGATGGCTCCACCATCCGGTCGGGCCAGCCCGCACAACAGGGCCAGGGTGGTGGATTTTCCGGCCCCGTTGGGCCCCAGCAGCCCGAAGATCCCTCCCCGCGGGATACTCAAGGTAAGCTGGTCGACGGCCGGCCGCCGCTGGCCCGGATATGTTTTCCGCAGCCCCGCAAGCTCAATGGCAAAAGGCGCTGCGGCCGCTGCAACCGCCCGGGGCGTCTGTTCTCCCTGCCCCCGGCTCATGGCATGGTTCCCAACATAAACCGCAACCGACGAAAGACCTGCTCCTCGAGAGCGGCACATTGCTCCAGGCCGGCGGCCAGGGCCTGATAGTCGTCACCGGCGCCGGGGCGACCCTTACATATCCGGGCTGCCATCACGGCAAAATCACGCCACCGGTCACCGGCGGCGGTCAATTCCCGCCCAACCGCCGCCAATGGTTCGTGGCCCAAGAGTTCACCGGCTTCTCGCAAAAAATCGGCATAAAGAAAACGGAAACCTCCCCCTCCGGTGCCGATCTCCTCCTGCATCCGCACCACATGCCCCAAGTGCAGGGCGGCCCGCTGCGGCCCCAAACGCCGGGGCCAGCGTTTTAAGCGGCGGGCCAGAAAACGGATTCCCCGGACCCCGGTCAGGGGGAAGGGCTGCAGCATGCCCCGCACCGCCACCCTTATTCCAGCCATGATAGCAGGCCGGAAATCGGGCTTTTCCGGGCGGAATTCAAGCCCGTACATCCTCCCCTTGGGAGCCAGGGCGCCGGCGGCAAAACGGGCCCGCTGCAAATCCTGAGCAGGACAGCTGACAGGGCCGGGAAACACCGGGTCGCTGATCAGGTAGTCATCACCCCGCTTACCATACACCACCAGGTTGTGACCGTTGAAATGGAACCGGTAGGCTTTGGGAAAATAGGGCAGCCAGAAGACCCCGGTCTGCAACCCCACCGGTATCCCCCGGGCCAGCAGGTCGTCCAGGGCTTTCATGGCCCGCTCGGGATTACGGAAGCTCTGCTCCCACACCCGGATGCCCAGGTTGCCGGCCAGGCGTTTGATAATCCGGCCGCTGGCCACTCGGTAGGTCACCAGCGGCAGACCGTTGAGCCTGATAAACGGGAAGTAGCCGAAGAAAATACCGGCCCCGACCCCAAAGGCCATGGGCTCGGAAAGGGGTATGCCGCCATGACTTACCAGGTTGGCCGCCACCCCGCTTTCACAGTGCGCCGCCTGCCTATGTTGAAAATCAAGCTCCAGATTCACCGGCACCATTCTCGATCAATTGCTCGTATCCGTTCACCAGGGGTACTAAACTGCCGGCCTAACGGGCCGTAAGCGAACAGCCGTGCCGCAGGTTCGGGTAAGCAGCCAGGCGCAGCGTACCCCCTGTACGTAAGCCTGGCTGATCGCCCGAAGATGCGGTGCGGCTGTTCGCTTACAATTGCTCAGGTGCCGCTGCACCGCCCAAGTTGCACGATTGCTCATAGAGCGCAGCACGCAACACGCCCCGGCGCAAATCATCCTCCGACACCTTAAAAAGCTCGGCATAACGGCGCAGCATGGCGGAAGATAAGCGCCGGAAGCCCGCCGCGCGCAGATGCCACCTGACCCGCCAGACGGAAAAACCCATATACTTGCCCAGCAGCCGAGGGGTCATCTGGTTGACCACCATATAGTAATGGATAGGGCTGACCTTGCCACCCTCTACCAGGCGGCGGGCCTCAGCTACCTCTGCCCCCAGGGCCTGCCAGGCTTGCTCGTTAACCACATCCACGATGCCGGTATCAGCGCTGCTGATACGGCAACGGCCACCGTTGGCCGCCTTGGCGTACTGCACCAACGGCAAACCGCCGGTAACCCCGGAATGATTACTTTTTTCCTGTATCATAGCAGCCCCAAGATAGCCGAAATCAGTCACCAAAACAAGGGCGCAGGCCCGGCAGCAAGGCAAAGTCAGTTGCCTGTACACTGAGGGCAGGTTTTGCGGCATCCACCCGGGCACAAATCAAAAAAGGCGGATAACCATCCACCTGCCTGGCCAGGCAAGTGGACCGTCATCCGCCCTTTTATCATTTACGCGGTAAAGTTGTTTAGCGCAGTCCATACGCGGGCTGTAAGCAACAGCCCAGTTTTTTCACCCCTGCCGCATCAGGCCCGAGCTGCCCTCCGGGAGGCGGTTTTCCCGGCCGCCGATTTGCGCACCGCAGCCCGAGCGGTGGACTTACCGCCTGCCCCTTTGCCGCTGCCGGCTTTAGCCTTGCCCCTGGCAGTGTTCGGCTTGGCCGCCGCTTTCCTGCCGACAGTCTTACCTCTTCCCCGCAGCGGGGTGGGCTTTTTCAAACCCAGGCGCTCGGCTTCTTTCTGCTGTCTGATCTGACAGGCCAGCTCAAAAGCCTTCTCCTTGCCGTGCTTGCGAATGGAAACCGAGGTCTTGCCCTGGCGCCCCTCGGTATTAACCCAACTGACCTCGTAACGATTCAGTTTCTCGTTGTGCCGGACCCCAACCACCCCGCTTTTGGTGTTGCTCACCGTAACGATATGGCGGTCGGTACGAACCTTGCCCAGGCTGATCTCCGTCTGATCCCGCCAGGCCAGAGCGGACAGCAGGCTGGAATAACGCCCGCCATACTTGCCGTCGGAAAAAAACTTGGAGTGGGTTTTGCCCATGAAACGGACCCTTACATACCAGCCGTGGGTCCGCTTGCTTTCCTGGTCAATGCGGGCTACATCTTTGTGTTTTTCAAGCATCTTTTTGGCAACCATAAATAAACCTCTCACTTGCGATAAATAATCAGCGGGGCAGGCGCGCCCAGTTTGCAATTCCCAGTTGCTTCCAAAAAACCATACAACAGGTATCCTCTCAACAGGACACTGCCAAAATGTTGCAAAAATGATACCAAATTTCACAAAATACCCGGCAAAGCATCTAACTGTTTACATTTACACTTCTTTTTTTTAATCTCACCTCACCGACAACTGCCTTTCGCTTCATTTGCACCGGCCATTGTCGCACGAAACGCGAAACCGCTGTGCGCCAGGCGCGACAAATTGTCGCACCTAACCAGTCCTGCCCTGCTGCAAGTCTTGCCCCCTAAACACAAAAGGTTTAATATAAGCGATTTTACCCCCCACAACCAAGCAAGAGCATCTGTCTATCATGAGCACACCACCACCCCCCCTGGCCGACCGGCAACGACCGGAAGAGGCCCTGCTGCAACTGACCGCCCTGATCTCCCGCCTGCGCGGCCCGCAAGGCTGTCCCTGGGACCGCAAGCAAACCCCGGAGAGTTTCAAGCATTACCTGCTGGAAGAGGCTCACGAACTGCACGAATCCCTGGGGGGCAACGACCACCGGCATATTCGTGAAGAGCTGGGCGACCTGCTTTTTCAGGTGCTGTTTATTGCCGAGCTTTACCGTGAACAGGGAGCTTTCACTTTAAGCGAGGTTATCAACGACATCATCGCCAAGATGGTCCGGCGCCACCCCCATGTCTTCGGGGACAAGCAGGTAAACTCGGAAGAGGAGTTGCGCCGGCAGTGGGAAGCCATCAAAGAGGGAGAGAAAAAGGACAAAGACACAATGGCCTCTTGACATTGCGCCCAATCCCATGGTAAGTGGTTGTTCTTTTTTGAGGAGCGGCCCGATGGCCGCGCAAGATCCCCTCTTTGCCCCCGATAGCCTATATCCTATATAGATACACGGGGCCGCATGCCCACAAGGAGGAACAACGTGCGTAATTACGAGAGTGTCATCATCGTCAGGCCCAGCGCCGGCTCTGAAGCCGAGCTGACCGGAGTCATCGACAAGTATTCCGGGGTTATCACCGCCCATGAGGGCGAAATCGGCGGAGTTGACCGCTGGGGGCTGAAAAAGCTGGCCTACCCCATCAGCAAGGAGACCCAGGGGGTTTACCTCCTGTTCCGTTACACCACTTCTCCTGACGGGATCAAGGAATTGGAGCGCCTGCTGCGCATCGACGACCGAATCCTCAAGTTCTTGACCGTCAAACTCACCGGTGAAGAAGCGCCCTTCACTCCCTCGGAAGACGAAGGAGGTAACGGTGACGAGGAAGCCGCCGGTGACGAGGCGGAAGGCAACGACAACAACGAGGATAACGGCGAAGACAACGCCTGATCGCCATTTCCCCCCGCACCTTCATTGCTTTTGAGGATATCAACATGATGAAACGTAAAAAATATTTCGGTCGCCGCAAGGTTTGCCGTTTCTGCAGTGATAAAAGCCTGGCCATCGACTACAAAGATGTTAAAACCCTGCGCGGTTTTCTCACCGAACGGGGTAAGATTATTCCCCGGCGGATTTACGGTAACTGCGCCAAACACCAGCGCCAGTTGTCGGAGGCGATCAAGCGCGCCCGCCAGATCGCGCTGCTGCCCTACACCGGTAACCCGTACCTTTAATCGGCACGGGAGTCCGGTTTGACCAACAACAGCGGCAGACCGGCTTTCCCCACCGGGCAATTGCCGGCCCTGGCGGTAACGGCAGCTCCCCTGCTGCTGCCGCTGCTGAGCCCCGGCATGATCTGGCTGCAAAGCCTGATCCCCATGGTGGTGGCCTACCAGATGGTGGCCCTGGGTTATCACCAGGGCCGGACGGTGGTGATCTGGGCCATGCTGGCGGCGGCCATGGTGGCCCTGATCAGCGGCGGCCTGCTGATCCTCTTTTTCGGGCTCAGCATGGTGCCGCTGGGCTATATTCTGGCCCGGGGGATCGCCCTGGGCGAGGCCCCCAACTGGGCCGGGGCTAAAGGTCTTGTGTACCTGTTGTGTTTCTGGTTGCTGCTGGGCGCTTTTTCAGGAATCACCGGCAGCCCGGGGCCGGTCCGGGTGATCCAGGAGAGCCTGGATCATACCGTGACCACCGTCATGGAAGAAGAAGAGGCCGCCGCGGCGGCCTTGGCAAACCTGCGGAGGGTGTTCGACCGCACCTGGCCGGCACTGTTTACCATCTCGCTGCTCAGCCTGGTCTGGCTCAACCTGATGGCCAGCCACTGGCTGCTGCGCAGAAGAAACCCGGCCTTGAGCCCCTGGCCGGAGTTCAAGCACTGGCGCCTGCCGGACCATTTTGTACTGGCGGCCGCCCTGGGGCTGCTACTCTGGCTGAGCCGCCTGGAGCCCATCGCTTCCGTCGGGCTCAACCTGGTGCTCATCATGGGCATGCTTTATTTCATGCAGGGCCTGGGAGTGATGAGTTTTTTGCTGGCCCACTGGCGGTTGCCCCCTCTGCTGCGGGGCATCTGTTACGCCCTGGTGCTGCTGCAGGTATACGGCCCGGTGCTGCTGGCCATTCTGGGCCTGGCCGATGTCCACCTGGACTGGCGACGACGCCTTACCAATAACAATGCTGCTTAACATGCCGGTTGCGCTTTGGTGCCGGCCGGTCTGCAACCTAGTATGGAGAACTAAAAATGGAAGTAATTCTCAAGGAAACCATCGATACCCTTGGCGAGATCGGCGACGTGGTCAAGGTCAAGCCCGGCTACGGCCGTAATTACCTGATTCCTCAAGGCAAAGCGGAACTGGCCAGCAAAGGCAACCTGGCTGTACTGGCCAAGCGGCAGGCGGCTATTGCCGCCCGCAAGGCAGAGCACCGGGCGGCGGCGGAAAAACTGGCCGCCACCATCAAGGCTGCCAAAATCACCATCTCCCAGCGTACCGGCGAGGACAACAAGCTTTACGGTTCGGTTACCAGTGGCGATATCGCCACCGCCCTGGCCGCCCAGGGAGTTGAGGTGGACAAGAAAAAAATCATGCTGGAAGAGCCCATCAAGAATCTGGGCACCCACACCGTGCCTTACAAAGCCGGCTACCAGGTAACTGCCGAGATCACGGTGGAGGTGGTTCCCGAAGAAAGCGAGCAGTAAGCCGGCGGGACAACTTACCCGATGGACCACCCCCAAGGCTCCACCATGCACCGCCTGCCGCCCCAGAACGTCGAAGCCGAGCAATGTGTGCTCGGCTCGGTTCTGCTGCAGGACGGAGCCATGTCCAAAGCGGTGGAGGTGCTCGCTCCGGAAGATTTTTACCGCGAGGGGCACCGCCACATCTTTACCGCCATGGTGGCTCTCTTTGAAAAAAGCGAGCCCCTGGACCTGATCACCGTCACCAATTTCCTCAGAGACAACCATCAACTCGACCAGATCGGCGGCCCGGCTTATCTCGCCTCGCTCACCGATCAGGTGCCGATGGCCGCCAATATCAGCTACTACGCCCGCATCGTGCGGGACAAGGCCATTTTGCGCCGGCTGATTCAAACCAGCAGCGAAATCGCCGGCCGCTGCTACGAAGAGCAGGACGATATCGACGCCCTGCTGGACGAGGTGGAGCAGACCGTCTTTGAAATCTCCCGCTCCAAAAGCGGCCAGTCTTACTGGGCCATGAAGGCGGTGATCAACGAGACCTTCAAAATGGTGGAAACGCTCTATGAGCGCAAGGAACACATCACCGGCCTGCCCACCGATTATCACGACTTCGACAAAATGACCGCCGGCCTGCAGCCGTCCGACCTGATCATCCTGGCGGCCCGCCCCAGCATGGGCAAAACGGCTCTGGCCATGAACATGGTGCAGCATATCGCCCTGGTGAACAAAACCCCGGTGGGGGTTTTCAGCCTGGAGATGTCCAAGGAGCAGTTGGGGCTGCGAATGCTCTGCTCGGTCAGCCGGGTAGACGCCCAACGCCTGCGCACCGGCTTTCTGAAAGACCAGGACTGGCCCAAGTTGACCCGGGCCTACAACATGCTGCTGGACGCCCCGGTTTACATCGACGACACCCCGGCCATCTCGGTGCTGGAGATGCGGGCCAAGGCCCGGCGACTCAAGACCGAGCACAACATCGGCATGATAGTGGTCGATTACCTGCAGCTGATGCGGGGCCGCAGCAACGTTCAATCGCGGGAACAGGAGATCAGCGAGATTTCGCGATCACTGAAGGCCATGGCCAAAGAGTTGCAGGTGCCGGTGATGGCCTTAAGCCAGCTCAACCGGAGCCTGGAAAGCCGCCCCAACAAGCGCCCGCAGCTTTCCGACCTGCGCGAATCCGGCGCCATTGAGCAGGACGCCGACGTGATTTGCTTCATCTACCGCGACGAGGTGTACAACAAGGCCGAGGACAACCCCAAAAAGGGCCTGGCCGAACTGATCATCGGCAAACAGCGCAACGGCCCCACCGGCACGGTGGAACTGGCCTTCCTCGACCGCTACACCACCTTTGAAAACCTGGCCCGCCACGACTACGGCAGCCACTAAGGGCGGGCTGGGCGGGCAACCGGCAATGCCGGCATGATGCAAATTTACTAATAAAATAAGGAGTATGCGATGAAGAAACTTGTCACCGCGGCGTTAGTCGCCCTGACCATGACCGGAGCCCAGCAGGCCCAAGCCGCCTCCTTCGACCTGAACCTGAATGATTACTCCGTCCAAGCCAAGCTGGCCGGGCCGGTGGCCAACGATGCCCAACTGCACCTGCGCTTTCTTTACAACGACAAAAGAAGCCTGACCATGAGCTCCGCCGACCTGGAGTTCCAGGCCATGATTGAAGAGGCGCCGGGCTTCGGCATCGGCCTGGGAGTGGGGGTTCTGGGTGGCCGCAAGAAGAGCTCGAAGGCCAACCAGGATATGCTCGGTGTCCCGGTGGGCCTGCGGTTCTACTTCCAGCCGGCGGGGGCGGAAAACCTGGAGTTCCAGGGCAAGGTCTTTTATACCCCCAAGCTGCTCTCCTTTGCCGACCTGGACCGGATGCTGGAAAGAAGGGCTCGGATCGGCTACGCCATCAGCCCGACGGTGCAGATCTACATCGAATACCAGCACATCCGGGCCAACTTCGATGATTTAAACAACCGCACCATCGACAACAACATCAGAGTGGGCTTCAAGGCCCGGTTTTGATTTTTACGGCCCGGAAACTACTCCGGTAACCAGCCTGCCTTCGGGGCCAATACAGGCGACCTCGAAGGCAGGCTGGTGCCAAAATCAGCAGCACAACCGACCGGGTGTCCATACCTCAACCGGCCGGCTGGCGTCTGCTCCCATCAAAGATCAAATTCATCCTCGTCAAGATCGACGATAAACCCGGAGACCCCGCCATAGTTGCCATGCAGTTCGGTGGCATCTGCGGTAAAAACCACCCGGATGAAGCCAGCAGCGAAATCAAGCCTGATCTCTCCCTGGTAAGTAATCCCGGCAGCATTCTCCCGGATAGTCTCGGGGGTGGAAATCGTCATTTGGCCAAACTCAACCGGATCGTTATAGGTTCCAGTCATTAAAATGTGCTCCTCACCACCAATCTTTTCCACGACAATTTGGACGTTCGTCATCTCATAGTCGTCACCATCGTAGGTCACTTTGATGTTGAAAAGATTGGTGAATTTGGCCAGACTGGCTCGCTCATGTTCTACCGTACCGTTGAGTCTCACGGTATACGAATTACCGTTCTCATCAAAATCAAGTCGCACCTGGCTAAAGGTAAACTCGACTTCATTTGGATCATCACCAAATTTACCATCCATCAAAGCCACCACATCAACCGCCCCTGAAACCACGGTCACCTCATCGTCAGCGACAAAGTTGTTAAAAACAAGGTAGGCTTCAAGCACATCATTATCTTGGTTAGTCGTAACAGATACTCCGCTTTGTTGTTGTCCCTCCATTTCCCCCTCGATAATGGCGGCAATCCCATCCGGCACATTTTGCATCAACTCAGCAATCCAGAAAAAATCCTGCGCCAGCCGCACGGCTTTCATTTCCTCAGCGCTAAGGTCTTCATAAGGATCAGTGCCATTGTCGCCATCCTTCTTGCTGCTGCTGCTACTGCTACTGCTACTGCTGCTGCTGCAGGCCACCGCCAGGGCCAAAATCAGCAGCAATGAGGCCATAATCGCCAATAGTCTGGTGGGTAGTTTTTTAGAATGCATGGGCTCCTCCTTCCCGGTTGAAATAAAACACCTCTGCCACTGCGGGTTATCGCCGACCGTTGGCCGGTAACCCGCTCTCAGAGCGGCACCACATAACAGTTAACAGATTGTAACTTTAGTCATGCTGCGAAGTCAAGCCCCATGGCCCGGCTTGGTCAGCGGTAGAGCTGATGTTTGCGGATATAAGCCGCCACCGGGGGCGGAAGCAGGCGGGAGATGTCTTCACCGGCGCGGATCTTGCGGCGGATGGTGGTGGAGGAAACCAGGAAGGCGTTGACCGGCAGCGGATAGAGATGAGCACCGTGGGGATGGGTCCAGCGGTTATGCTCCGAATCGTACTTAAAGCCGCCCGGCAGGCGGTTAATCAGGTTATTGAGCTGGCCGGGGGCGCTGTCCGGGCGTTCCGCGACCAGGAAATCGGCATAACGAAAGAGGTCGGAGAAATTTTTCCAGCTAGCAAGCTCGACAAAGGCATCGGAGCCGATGATGAAGTAAAGGGCACAGGCCGGGCCCAGTCGGGCGCGTAACTCCCGCAGGGTATCGACGCTGTAGGAAGGACCGGGGCGCTGTTCCTCCATCCGGTTGACTGCCAAGGCCGGCTGATCGGCCAGAGCCAGTTCCAGCATGGCGGCCCGGTGGGCAAAAGGGGTTACCGGCTCGTCAAGCTTGTGGGGCGGCTGGGCGGCGGGGATCAACCACACCCGATCCAGGGCGAATTCCCGCCGGGCCGCCTGGGCCAGCACCAGATGTCCGTTGTGCACCGGATCGAAGGTACCGCCCAGGACCCCGATCCGGTCAAGGCCTGCCGTCATCCCCCCGCCTCCCTTACTGTTGTACTGCTATTCCCGAATTTCCCCCTCACCGTAAACGATGAACTTGCAGGTAGTCAACTCCCGTAGGCCCATGGGGCCGTAGGCATGCAACTTGGTGGTGCTGATGCCGATCTCGGCCCCCAGGCCGTACTGGCCGCCATCGCTGAAACGGGTGGAGGCGTTGACCATCACCGAAGAGGCGTCCACTTCGCGCAGGAAGCGCTGGGCATGGGCGTAGCGGCCGGTAATAATGGTCTCGGTATGCTGAGAGCCGTACTGTGCGATATGGGCCATGGCCTCATCGAGATCCGCCACCACCTTGACCGCCAGGATCAAATCGAGAAATTCCATGCCCCAATCCTCCGCCGCGGCAGCCTTGGCCTCCGGCAGCAGGGCCTTGGTCTGCGGGCAGCCACGGATTTCCACCCCGGCGGCAACAAGCTGCCGGCCCACGGCGGGCAAAAAGTCCTCGGCAACATCCCGGTGCACCAGCAAGGTTTCCAGGGCGTTACAGACCCCGGGGCGCTGGGTCTTGCCGTTGAGCACGATCCGGGCGGCCATTTCAAGCTCGGCATCGGCATCGACAAAGGCATGACAGACCCCTTTATAGTGCTTGAGTACCGGAATGCGGGAGTTCTGCGCGACAAAACGGATCAGCCCTTCGCCGCCCCGGGGGATGATCAGGTCGATCTCCTCCTCCCGTTGCAGCATACAGGTCACCGCCTCGCGATCGGTTACCGGAATCACCTGCACAGCGGCCGGGTCGATCTGCTCCGCGGCCAGGCACTCCTGAAGCACCTTGGCCAGGGCCAGGTTGGAATGGAGTGCCTCGGATCCTCCCCGCAGCAGCACGGCATTACCTGCCTTGAGGCAGAGGGCGGCGGCATCGACGGTGACGTTGGGCCGGGATTCGTAGATCATGCCGATTACCCCCAGGGGAATGCGCATCCGACCCACCATGATGCCGCTGGGCCGGCGCTGCATATCGGAGATCTCCCCCACCGGATCGGGCAGGGCCGCCACCTCCTTGAGGCCGGTTACCATGGCGTCGATCACCTTATCGCTCAGGGCCAGCCGGTCCAGCATGGCCGCCGACAGGCCCTTTTCCCGACCGGCCGCCAGGTCTTTCTCGTTTTCCTGCTGGATGTAATCCTTACGCGCCAGCAGCCCGTCGGCCATGGCCAGCAACAGCCGATTTTTCACCGTGGTGGAAAGATTCGCCACCTGTCGGGCAGCCCGTTTGGTCTCCCCGGCCAGGGTTGCAATGGTATCTTCCAGGGCCATAACGCTCCTCCTGTCGCTGCTTGGGTAATGTTGTAAATATACTGTTCAAATACGCCATCGTTCAGCGGTGCTGCTGAACGATTACAAGATCACCAGGTTGTCGCGATGAATCACCTCATCGCTGTCCTTGTAGCCAAGAATATCGACAATGGCCGAGGTTTTCACCCCCATAATGCGCTTGATCGCGGCGGCATCATAGGAAACCAGTCCGGCGGCCACGGGTTTGCCGGATCGATCCAGGCAATGCACCGGGTCGCCCAGGCCAAAATCCCCCCGCACCTCGACAACCCCCGAGGGCAGCAGGCTTTTGCCGCCCCCCAGAATGGCCCGGCAGGCCCCTTCATCTAAAACCAGATAACCCTTGGGCCGCAAGGTATAAGCAATCCAGTGCTTGCGGGAGGGGATTTTCTGCGGGGCGGGCAGAAAAAAGCTGCCCAGTTCCTCACCGGCAAAAAGCCGCAACAGGACATCGGGCTCCCGGCCGGGCCCGATGACCGCCGCCCCGCCACGGGAGACCACCATCCGGGCCGCCTTGATCTTACTCAGCATCCCACCGGTACCCACGGCACTGCCGACACTGCCGGCCATTTCTTCGATTTCCGAGGTAATGGCCGGCACCGTCCGCAGCGGACGGGCGTCGGCATGGCAGCCGGGGTCGGCGTTGTACAGGGCATCCACGTCGGTGAGGCAGACGAAGAGATCGGCCTCCAGCAGATTGGTCACCATGGCCCCCAGGGTGTCGTTGTCGCCAAAGCGCAACTCCTCCACCGACACGGTGTCGTTTTCGTTGATCACCGGCACCAGGTGCCACTGCAACAAGGTAAAGATGGTGTTGCGGGCATTGAGATAGCGATCGCGGCGGGAAAAGGCGTCATGGGTAAGCAGCACCTGGGCAACCTTGGTCCCCAGTTGTTCAAAGATTTTTTCGTACGCCCGCATCAAGCTGCTTTGCCCCACGGCGGCGGCGGCCTGTTTCTCGCGCAGGCTCAAAACGCGGTTGCCCAGGTCCAGCTTGCGCCGACCGGCGGCCACCGCCCCGGAGCTGACCAGAATGACCTCCCGGCCGTCGCGGCGCAACTGCTCGATCTGGGCGGCCAGGTTGTCCAGGACCTCATAGTTGAGCCCTTCCCCGGTGGTCAACACCGCCGAGCCAACCTTGACCACCACCCGCCGGGCCTTGTCCAGGTGGCAGCGGCGGGTTTGGAGAGCGGCTCTGTTGTCCTCCTGCCGGCTCATCTTACCGTTCTCCCCATCACTGCTCCGGCTCTCCCTGCCCTTTTAGGTCCTCCTGGGCCGGGCCTGGCAAGTCGTCTTCTGAATCCTGCTCATCGGCCACCGCCGGCAACTGGCCATCGATGGCCTTGATCAGCTCATCTAGGCCCTCTCCGGTAAGCGCGGAAACCGGCAGGAGTTGCACGTTTTCCGCCGCAAAACGTTCTTTAAGCCGCGCCAGCTCGGCGGCCGCGGTGGCCCGCTCACCCTCCTCGGCAGCGGCCGGCGACGCCAGCAAATCGATCTTGTTGAGCACCACCAGCCGTGGCCGCTGCGCCAAATCATGGCTGTAAAGCCCCAGTTCCCGAGCCAGCAAATGATACTGAGCCAGCGGATCAGCGGCGGCATCGACCTCGGGGTCACCGCCCGGCGGCACGACGGCAATCACCTGCAGCAGCAGCCGGGTGCGTTCAATGTGGCGCAGGAAGGTATGGCCCAAACCGGCACCCTGGTGGGCATCTTCGATCAGGCCGGGGATATCGGCCAGGGTGCAGGGACGCTGGCCGGGAAGCAGCAGCACCCCCAACTGGGGAGACAAGGTGGTAAAGGGATAGTCGGCAATCTTGGGGGTGGCGGCGGTAAGGCTGGCCAGCAGGGTGGACTTGCCGGCGTTGGGCAGCCCGATCAGGCCCACATCGGCCAACAGCTTCAGCTCGATCTTGAGCCAGCGCTCCTGGCCCGTGGTGCCCTTGGTGGCAGTGCGCGGCGCCCGGTTGGTGGCCGAGGCGAAATGCACGTTACCCCGCCCCCCCTGGCCACCGCTGGCCACCAGCAACTGCTGGCCTTCGGCCACCAGGTCGGCCAGTACCTCGCCGCTTTCCGCATCGCGAATTACCGAGCCCACCGGCACCTTTACCAGGCAATCGGCGCCGCTGCGGCCGTGCATCTTTTTGCCCCGGCCATGGGCGCCATTCTGGGCGATAAAGTGAGAACGGTACTTGAAGTCGAGCAGAGAATCGAGGCGGCCGGAAGCCTCCAGGACCACATCACCCCCCCGGCCGCCGTCGCCGCCGTCGGGGCCTCCTTTGGGGACAAATTTTTCCCGCCGGAAGCTGACGCAACCATTGCCGCCGTTGCCGGCCCGAACCAGAAATTTTGCCTCATCGATAAAAGACATGGTGTGGCCCGACGACAAACCGGTGATTGACAAAGAAACCGCACAGCCGCACCGCTGGCGACGGCTGCTCGGTTGAGACGCAAATGATCACACGGCACCCCGCTCTGGCGCTTACTCACCAAAAGTCCGTTGCAAAGCCATGCAAGGACCCAACCGCCAGCTTTGCAACGGACGGCTATGAGCAGCGCACACTCGGAGTGCCGTGCGCAGTCACCCTAAGGGGTGGTTTCAGGCGGGATAGATGCTGACCCTTTTGCGACTGCGGCCGTTGCGGCGGAAGTCTTCGTAGGTCACCACTCCGTCAACTTTGGCAAACAGGGTGTAATCCCGGCCCACACCGACATTGGTCCCGGGATGGATCTTGGTGCCGAGCTGGCGCACCAGAATATTGCCGGCCTTGACCACCTGCCCGCCAAAGCGCTTGACGCCGCGGCGTTGGGCATTACTGTCGCGACCGTTTTTCGAGCTGCCGCCCGCTTTTTTATGTGCCATGACTCAATTCCTCGCGATATCTACAGAATCTCTTTGATTTCAAGAGCGGTGTACGGCTGCCGGTGCCCCTTTTTCAGGCGGTAACCCTTGCGCCGTTTCTTCTTGAAGACCAGCACCTTCTTGGCTTTGTCCTGTTCAACGATCCGGGCGGTAACCCGGGCGCCTTCCACCACCGGCCGACCGACCTTAACTTCATTGCCGTCAGCGACCAGCAGCACCTCGGACAACTCCACCGTATCTCCAACCTCGCCGGCAAGTTTCTCCACCCGCAGGCGGCTGCCCGCGGCTACCTGGTACTGTTTGCCGCCGGTGCGAACTATTGCGTACATAACTTCCTCCAAATCCTGGTAGAAAACATTCCGAAAAAGAAACCGCTACTTATAGCCTTAGCGGACTTTGTTGTCAAGTCTTACTGCCAAGTAAACTCATATTTCTCGGGATGAAAATCCTTGATGGGCATGATCTGAATCCGTTTACCGCATTTTTTTTCCAGGTAATCAACGGTGTGGGCCTCCTCCCGGAGCAGCAGTTCGGCCACCCGCGGATGGACCCGCACGACCACCGTTTCCGCCTGGCGGCGACAGGCCTCTCGCTCGATCTGGCGAAAGACATCGTAACACAGGCTGCGGCTGGAACGGATCACCCCGGTGCCCTGGCAGCAATTACAAGGTTCGCACATCAGGTGTTCCAGGTCTTCCCGGTTGCGTTTGCGGGTCATCTGGACCAGACCGAACTCGGAAACCCGCAGGATATTAAGCCGGCTCTTGTCTTTCTTGGCCGCCTCTTTCAAGGCGTTGAACACCGCTTCCCGGTGTTCTTCATCCTCCATGTCGATGAAATCGACGATGATTATGCCGCCGATGTTGCGCAGCCGTAACTGGTAGGCGATCTCCTTGGCCGCCTCCATGTTGGTTTTGAAAATCGTCTCTTCCAGGCCGTTTTTGCCTACGTAACGGCCGGTATTGACATCAATCACGGTAAGGGCCTCGGTGGGCTCGATGATGATGTACCCGCCACAGCGCAGCCAGATTTTCCGCTCCAGGGCGCGGTTTACCTCCAGCTCCACGCCGTAGGCATCGAAAATGGGTGGATCTTCCGGGGCCAACTCCACCCGGCCCTTGAGGTGCGGGACAAAGGTTTCCACAAACTGCAGCACCCGCTGGTAGGTTTCCGGTTCATCCACCACTACCTGATCCACCTCGGGTGAGAAGACGTCGCGCACCACCCGCAGGGTGATATCGAGATCCTGGTAGATCAGCCCCGGCACCGGCGCGGTGGTGGCCCGGGCCTGGATCTCCTCCCAGGTGTGCAGCAAAAATTCCATGTCCGCTTCCAGATCCTCGTTGGTGGCCGTTTCCGCCACCGTGCGGACAATGAATCCGGCGCCGGCGGGGCGCAATGCCTCAATATCCTGCCGCAACATCTGCCGGACATCCTCGTCTTCGATTTTGCGGGAAATACCGATATGCTCGGTCCGCGGCATAAAGACCAGGTTGCGGCACGGCAGGGTGATATGGCAGGTCAGGCGGGCCCCCTTGCTGCCCAGGGGCTCCTTGCACACCTGCACCATGATATCCTGCCCTTCGCTGAGCAAATCTTCAATATTCTGGCCCGGATGCCGGCGGCAGAGGGGGTCGGTGTCATGGCCGCAGCAGGTGTCATGGCCGGTGCCGTCGCCCCGGTCACAACGGGCCAGCCGTTTCTCGACTTCGTTGGAGGTTACCAGCACATCATCGACATAGAGAAAACCGGTGCGCTCCAGGCCCACATCGACAAAGGCGGCCTGCATCCCGGGCAGCACCCGCACCACCCGACCCCGGTAGACGTTGCCCACCAGCCCCTTTTCCGCCGGATGTTCAAGGTAAAACTCAGCCAGATTACCGTGTTCCAGCAGGGCGATACGGATTTCGTAAGGCGTGGCGTTGATCAGCAGTTGCGTGGACAAAACCTGGCTCCTTAAAAAACATTAAAATCAGTTAAAATAATTGCTGGTGGGTAACGCGTAAGCGGTCACGGGGTGCCCCAGATTGCGGCAAGCAGACCGGCGCCGCGTACCTCAGTACGTAAGCCGGGCTGATCGCCGCAAGATGGGGTGCCCCGTGGCCGCTTACGGCCGGGACCATAATTTCATCACCCGGGCTGCGGCCAACTGTTCCGGTTCCGGGGCGCAGGCGGCGGCTACCACTTCCAGGGGTTTTACCGTCGGCCGGCCGGCTTCCTGGACCATCACCAGCTCAAGTTCGCCGGGCGCCCGCAGGGCAAACTCCTTTACCACCGGACGAATATCCAGGGTGCGCGCCGCCCCTTTGCGGCGTACCGTCATAACAAATTCTTTAGCAGCCAGCAAGGCCGACGGCGCCCCGGGGTCGATTTTCCCAGGCAAGCTGATCCGGTAGGAGCTGAGCAGGCTTGGCGGTTGTTGCCGCCCTCCCGGCTCCAGCAAGAGCACCCGCAGGCCGGCAGGCAACTGCCGGTTCAACTCCTCTTTGGCCGCCGGCAAGTCGGTAAGCGGCGCCGTCAGCTCCAGCCAGAGAAACTCATCCTGGCTTTCGGTGCCCAGCGGCAGTGCCGGGCCGAAGGATACCTTGGGCGAGGGGTTGAAGCCCTGACTGAAGGCCAGCGGCCAGCCGGCCCGGCGCAGGGCCCGGAAAAAGACCTGCAGCACCTCCAAGTGCCCCAGGAAACGGGCCTCCCCCAGCCGGGAATAACGCAGGCGATAACCAATCCCCACCTCCGGCCGCGCCATCTGATGCGCCCCCTCCTGTTCCGCGGCCTCCCGCCGCCCCCCGGAGTCGCCGGCATCCTGGCCAGTGGTGGCCTCCGGCCGGCGAAAAACCACCGGCTTAACGGTTTTGAAATCGCACAACCCGCATTTACTGCAACCGTGCAACCGGCAGTCGGGGGTATACTCTTCAGCCAGGGCCCGCTGATATTCCGCCGCCAGAAATTTCCGGCTCACCCCGGCATCCAGGTGGTCCCAGGGCAAAGGCTCCTCCGGCTCCCGGCGCCTGAGATAGCTATCGAGATCAAGACCCAAAGCGGCGGCGGCGGCCTGCCAACGCTCCAGGTTGAAATGGTCGGACCAGGCGTCCAGCCGGGCGCCATCCCGCCAGGCCCGCTCCACCAGCGCGGCAAGGCGCCGATCTCCCCGGCAGAAAACCCCCTCCAGGTAACTTTGGCGCGGATCATGCCATTTGAGTTTGAATTTTTTGTGCCGCAGCTGCTGCTTTAAAAAGTCAATGCGGGCAAAGCCCTGCTCTATCGACAGTTGGGGCTCCCGCTCGAAGGGGGTGTGGGGCTTGGGGACAAAGACGGCGCTGCTCACCGTTACCTGGCAGCGGCCGGCCGGCCCGGTTTTTAATACCTTATGGGCCAACTCGACGATGGCCGCCAGGTCTTCTTCGGTTTCGGTGGGCAGCCCGAACATGAAGTAAAGCTTGATCAACTTCCAGCCCAGCCCAAAGGCGCTGCGGCTAGCGGCCAGCAGATCTTCCTCGCTGATTCCCTTGTTGATCACCCGGCGCAACCGATCGCTGCCCGCCTCCGGGGCCAGGGTGAAGCCGGTCTTGCGCACCCGCTTGATCTGCTCCATCATCTCCGGGGTCAGGGACCCCACCCGCATGGAGGGGAGAGAGACGGAAACCCGGCGGCGTTCCAGGGCATCCATCAGTTGCCCCAGCAGTTCGTTGATACAGGCATAATCACCGCTGCTCAAGGAGAGCAGGGCCACCTCTTCAAAACCGGTCTGTTCAATTTTACCCAGAATTTCCTGCAAAACCCGGGATGGCTCTCGCTCCCGCACCGGCCGGTAGATAACCCCGGCCTGGCAGAAGCGGCAGCCCCGGGTACAGCCCCGGGCGATCTCCACCCCCAAGCGGTCATGCACCACCCGGGTGGCCGGCACCAGCGGGGCAACGGCATGATCCACCTGTTCCAGGTCGGCCAGCACCCGGCGGCGAACCGGCGGCAAATCGGGCCGCCGGGCTTCGGTGCCGAGAAAACGGCCCGCCTGGTCATAACGGGGGGCAAAAAAGGAAGGTACATAAACCCCCGGCACCGCTGCCAGAGCCGCCAGGATCTGCCCCCGGGCCAGCTTTTGCTCCCTGCCCCGCTGCACCACCGCCAGCATTGCCGGCAGGGCCTCCTCGCCGTCGCCCAATAAAACGGCATCAAAAAAATCGGCCACCGGCTCGGGGTGGAAGGCACAAGGACCACCTCCGAACACCAGGGGCTGATCTTCAGTGCGCTCTTCAGCGCGCAAAGGCAGCCCGGCCAGATCGAGGATGGTCAGGATATTGGTATAGCAGAGCTCATAGGGCAGGCTGATCCCCAGCACGTCAAATTCGCCCAGGGGACGGCGGGATTCCAGGGAAAACAGGGGCAGCCCGGCCTCGCGCAGGGCCTGTTCCAGATCAAGATCCGGGGCATAGACCCGTTCTGCCAGCCATTCCGGCCGGGCGTTGACCAGGTGGTAGAGAATCTGCAGACCCTGATGGGACATGCCGATTTCGTAAAGATCGGGAAAGGCCAGGGCCAGGCGCAGGCGGGCCTGCTGCCAGTCTTTCCTGACCACATTGAATTCGTTGGCGCAATAACGCCCGGGTCGGTTGACCCGGGACAACAGGGCATCGATATCCATAAAAATATTTACCATGCTATTAAGGGGGGGTACCCTTAGTCAACCGTTTCCAGGGTGTAACCGGCGGGGATGGGAAGCTGAAAATCCTCGGGCCGCAACGCGCAGTCGGCCAGCAAGTCGGACAGCAGCAGGCTCAGGCTCAATCCTTGATGACGGCGGGAATCCAACTCAATCCGATGGGGCAGCAGCCAGCCGGGCTCATCGCCGACTTGCGGCACCGGGCGGTAATCATCGTAAATTATCTCCGCCGGCTGCCGCTGGTCCGGTTCAAAAAGCTGAATCCGCCGCACCAGGCCGGTGCCCGGGCGGAACGGCGGGTAGTGATCATCGTTGCCGACAACCTTCAGCGGCGGCTCAAGATCGAAAAGCGGCTCAAAAAGCAGCCGGGCCCGGGGGGGCTCGGCCACCTCCAGCCAGTAACCCCGCCCATCCGGCGCCCGGTAGACCGCCACGATCTCGGGCTCAAGCGGCATGCCGCCAAACAGCCAGGCAAACAGGCTCTCCGGCAGCCTTTCCGCCGGCAACCCCTGGGGCAGGTGTTGCCGGAATGCCTCGGCGGTGGTCGGACCCTGGTAAACCAGGGCCTGGTTAACCAGCAGCAGGCGAAAGGTTTCACCGTTGGTGGTCAGCGCCAGCGCCGGGCGCCCCAAGGGGTCCAGGCCGACAAACTTTAACCGGTTGGGCGCCATGGCCTGGAGATAACCGGGCAGCACACCGGAGCGCAACCAACTGCGCCACTGGATTTCAGCTTCGGCATCCAGGCATTGCATCTGCCGGTGACGCTGCTCCATGGTCGCCAAAAACAGTTCTTCCACCCCCTGCCGTTCCCGGCCGGTTAGCTCTTCCCCCACCGGCGGCAGGCGGGTGGCGCATCCCGCCGGCAACAGCAAAAGCAAACACCACAGCGGCAAGAGGAGCCGGAAGCAATCGCTTACCGGTGCCGTTTTTCTTCCGGCGGCCATCATGTAACTGTTCACGGGATACCCCCTGCGTGACGATCTTCCAAGGAGTAAGCGGTCACGGGGCACCCCAGATTGCGGCAAGCAGACCGGCGCAGCGTACACCGGGTACTCAAGCCGGGCTGATCGCCGCAAGGTGGGGTGCCCCGTGATCGCTTACGCCATCATCCGTTGCGCTCTGCCGTCAGTTCTTTGATCTTTAATTCAATTTGTTCACGCAGTTCCGGATCACCATTGGGAGGCAGCAGCGCCAGGGCCCGCCGGTAAGCGGCCAAAGCCTCGGCAACGTAGCCCAGCCGGCGGTAGGCGTCCCCCAGGTGATCGTGGATCACCGGGTCGTCTTCCAGCAGTTGCACCGCCAGCTCAAGCTCCTCCATGGCGCGCTGGTATTTGCCCAACCGGTAATAAACCCAGCCCAGGCTGTCCCGGATGGCGCCGTCATCGGGCTTCAGCCGCACCGCCTCCTCGATGTACTCCCGGGCCAGCTCCAGGTTCTCGCCCCGGTCGGCCCAGGTATAGCCCACATAATTCAAGGCATAGGGATCGTGGGGATCCAGGGCGATAACCTCCTGCATTTTGGCCAGCGCCCCCTCACTGTCCCCGACCCGGTCAAGATAGACGGCATATTCAAAATATACTTCCGGTTCCGGTCCCAGGTCCTGCAGGGCGCGTTGAAATATCGCCAGCCCCTGGCCGGCGTCATGCCACTCGATATGCAGCAGCGCCAGGGTGACATAAAAACTCAGGTAACGGTGCTGGGAATCGGCCAGGGCCCGCTCCAGTACCGCCTCGGCCGCCACCGGTTGGCCGCTGCCGTGGTATATCCGGGCCAGCATCAGTACCGCCTCCTCATAACCGTAATCGCCGGGGCGGATCTCCTCCAGCAGGTTGCGGGCCAAATCGATTTTTCCCAGCCGATAATAGGCCAGCACCAGCAGTGAACGAACCGCATCCAGCCGTGGTTCATCGGCAAGCAGCCCCTGCAACAAAACCACCGCTTCCTCGTAGCGCTGTTCATCCAGCAAAATCCTGGCCATGGTCAGATCGACCCGGTCCACATCCCGGCTGTATGGCCGTAAGGCGGTCAGTTCAGCCAGGGCCTCTTCCACCCGTTCCAACCGCAGATAAAGGTCGGCCAGCAGTGAGCGGGCCCGCTCATCGGCGGGATTTTTGGCCACCATCCGGCGAAGAAGCGCCAAACTATCTTCGTAAAGACCGGCCGCTTCGTAAATCGCCGCCAGCTCCTGGGCCAGAGGAGCGGACCAGTTCAGTTCCAGGGCCCGCTCATAAGCCCCCAGCGCCTGTTCAATCAGCCCCAAATCATGGTACAGTCGCGCCAGATAATAATGTCCCAGGAAATAGGCCGGCTGGTCGGCCACCAGTTGCTCCAATATTTCACGGGCTTCCTGGCGGCGGTCACTGCTGCCGTAAATCACCGCCAGCATCAGCATGGCGTTGGCGTTGCCCGGATCAAGCGTGAGAATCTCCTGATAAACGGCAGCGGCCCGATCGGGATCATCAAGAGCGGTATAAAGCTTGGCCAATAGGGAACGGGCGGCAAGATCGGTCGGATCGATGGCGATGATCCGGCGCACCCAGTAAATGGCCTGCTCCCGCTCCTGTTGCTGAAGCAGCAGCATGGCCAGTCGGCGCATGACATGAACCGCCTTGCGGTCGCAAAGCAACGCCTGCTGGTAGGCATAGCGGGCCTCATCGTAGCGCCCGCCCAGCTCGGCACTTTTGCCCCAGGCAAACTGAAAATAAGCGCAAGCCAGGTCCACCGCTTCTTCGTAGGGCTCCAACTCCGCCGCGTAACGTGGCCCGGCAGGGGCAGCCTTAACCGGTTCCTCGGGAGGCACCGCCGGCCGCGACGCACAACCCCCGGTCAGCAGTAAAACCGCCGCCAATACGGTAGCCAGCGATAACAACCTAGTTGTGCCCATGACCATCCCCACTGATCATCGTTGGTAATCGTTCAGCCGCACCGCATCTTCGGGCGATCAGCCAGGCTTACGGAGGGGACAGTTTTAAAAACTGTCCCCGATTACGCTGCACCTGGCTGCTTGCCCGAACCTGCGGCACTGCTGAACGATTACAGCCCGTTATACCTGCAGGTTAGTACCCCCGGTAAACGGTTACCATTGTTGGCAGATTTTCGCCGCGATCATTTTTTTGCTCATCAGCAACGCCTCGACCGCTTGCCAGATTTCGACCTGCACCTGCTCTATTGCCCCGGTGGCATTGACCCGTACCAGACCGGGCGCGGAAAAACCGGCAAAAATCCCGGCCACCCGCCGGAGGTAATCCTCCTGCTCAAAGTCGTTGAGACTCTCACCCCGCCCTTCCTGCACCCGCCGCACCCCCACGGCGGGCGGCGCCTCCAGCAGCAGCACCAGATCAGGCCGGGGGGCAAAGCTCTCGTTGATGGCCAGAATGGCCGCCGGATCATGCCCGCTCGCCCCCTGGTAAGCGGCGGTGGAATAATAATAACGATCGGTAATCACCACCCGGCCGGCTTTAAGGGCCGGCTCGATGAGCTTGGCAACATGCTCCCGCCGGTCGGCAAGGAAAAGCTGCAACTCCTCTTCCGGCGACAGGGAAGCCCGGTTGAGAAAAAGCTCGCGCAGGCGGCGGCCGTATGGACCGTCGGTGGGCTCCCGGGTGACCACCACCTCCAGCCCCAACTGGCGCAAACGCTGGGCCAACAGTTGCTGCTGGGTTGATTTGCCGGTGCCGTCAATCCCTTCAAGAGCGATCAAAACCCCCGCCCGGGCCGGCTGCTGTGGCTGCCTGTCTGTTTTCACTGCCGCCCCTCTCAACGTCACGCCGGTTCCGGCAGATTGCTGCTTCGATTGGCGGCTATTTCGGCGGCCAGCCAAAATGCCGCCCGCAGGCTGTCATGGTCGGCCACCCCGCGACCGGCAATATCGTAAGCGGTACCATGATCCACCGAGGTACGAATTATGGGCAGGCCGATGGTGACATTGACGCCATCCTTAAAATGGAGCAATTTGAAAGGAATCAAGCCCTGATCATGGTACATGGCCACCACCGCGTCAAAATCTCCTTGGCTGGCCTGATAAAAAACGGTATCCGGCGGCCGCGGACCCGAGATGGACACCTCCCGGCCCAACAGGGCCGCCGCCTGGGCCACCGCCGGCTCAATAACCCGCTTTTCCTCGTCGCCGAACATCCCCCCCTCCCCGGCATGGGGGTTGAGTGCCGCCACGGCAAGACGCGGCCGCAACACGGCAAAATCATGCTGCAATGAGCGAGCGGTAAGGCGAATCAACCGAACCACCGCCTCTTGGGTAACGGCCTCGGGCACCCGGGACAAGGGGCGGTGGATACTGACCAGGCTCACCCGCAGTCGCGCGCCGGCCATCATCATGGCATATTCCGAGCAGTTGCACAAGGTGGCAAGCATTTCGGTATGACCCGGATAGTGGTAGCCGCCGGCGTTGAGCATATCCTTGCCGATGGGACAGGTAACCATGGCGGCCAGTTCACCGCTTTGCGCCAGAGCGACCGCCTGTTCGATGTACTCTCCCATGGCCCTGCCGGAGGCCACCGTGGGCCGCCCCGGGGACGGGAGTGGAGCCAGGCTGGTAACCGGCAGCACATTAAGCGCCCCGGAGCCAAGCGGCTGCCCTGGCTGCCAGGGATTGAGTTCTACTTTTACCCCCAACTGCCGAGCACATTGAGCCAGCACGCCAAGATCACCCAGCACCACCGCTGCCGCCGCCGGTTCCTGCCGGCCCGTCTCTGTCGTTCCGGCTTGCCGGGCCTGTTCCCGTTCCAGGTGCAGGCGGAGGATAATCTCCGGCCCAACCCCGGCAGGGCAACCCATGGTAATTCCGATCAAAGCTGGCCTGGGTGGTTGATTGGTCATGGCAGGTTTCTCGTCGCTCACCGGGATGTTATTCAGAGTTCAAAGGCATTGACCAGGTGATCGATTTCCGGTTTGCCGCCGCGGAAGGAAACCGCCACCACGTCAAACCGGGACGCCTGGTCGGACAGTCTTTCCCGCACCAGATACTCCTGGGCGGCCAGGGCAATCTTGCGCTGTTTGGCGGCGGTGATCGCCTCTAATGGTGAGCCGAAAGCCGTGCTGTTACGGCTTTTCACCTCGACAAAGACCAGCTCGTCGCGGCGGCGGGCAATAATATCCAACTCCGCCGCCCTGGTTCGGTAATTGCGGGCCACAATACGGTAACCGGCCTTTTCCAGGTAGGAGGCGGCCAGTTCTTCTCCCCGGCGCCCAAGCCCCTGGCGCTGCTTAGTCATCACCGCCCCGCAGGCAGTCGCCCACCGGCTTGAAACTCCGGCGATGGATGGGGCAGGGTCCGTGTTGGCGCAGCAAATGCAGGTGTTCGGCGGTGCCGTAGCCTTTGTGCCGGTGAAAATTATACTGGGGATAACGCCGATGGTAGTCGGCCATGATCTCGTCCCGCCGCACCTTGGCAATGATGGAGGCGGCGGCGATGGAAGCGCTGCGGGAATCACCCCGTACCAAGGCCTGTTGAGGCAGGGGAAGAGGAAGTTGGTGCTTGCCGTCGACCAGCAGAAAGTCCGGCTCGGCGGCCAAAGCGGCCACCGCCTTTTGCATGGCCAGCAGCGAGGCCTGGAGAATATTCAAGCGATCGATCTCGGCCGGAGCAACCACCCCGACCCCCCAGTAAACCCCGGGCAGGGCTTCAATTTCCGCCGCCAACCGACAGCGCAACTCGGGCTTAAGCTGTTTGGAGTCACGGAATCGGCTTGCTTCGCAGCCGGCCGGCAGCACCACACAGGCGGCCACCACCGGCCCGGCCAGGGGACCGCGGCCGGCTTCATCTATTCCGGCCACCAGTCGATAGCCCTGGCTTTCAAGCGAACGCTCGAAGGCCAGGGAGTCGACAACCTCCGGCTCCCTTTGCCAAAGATGACTGCTCACGGGCACCCCCGGGCACCACGATATCCCCAACCGCCGGCCCCGACGGGGCAACGTGGGTAGCGGTAGCCATGGAACAAGTGGTGCTGACAGACAAAGGTTAAATCAGCGCACGTCGCGTTCGCGAATCCGGGCAGCCTTGCCGCGCAGATTGCGGAGATAGTAGAGGCGGGAGCGCCGTACCCGACCGTGGCTGACCACCTCGATTTTTTCGACCTGAGGAGTGTGCAGCGGGAAGGTCTTCTCCACGCCAACCCCGTGGGAAACCTTGCGCACGGTGACACTGGCACCGATGTTGCCACGGCAACGGCGAATGACTACGCCCTGAAATACCTGGACCCGTTCCTTGGTACCTTCAATAATCCGAAAATGGACCTTGATGGTGTCACCGGGCCGGAAATCCGGGTGGTCGTGGCGGAGTTGTTCCTGTTCAATCTGGGCAATAGCGTTCATTGTACTTTTCCTTTAGCTACGGTTGCGGCCATGCCAGCAAGATCAGCTGCTGAAGTGGCCGGTTATTTCTAACAGTTATTAACCAACTAATCAAACTCTCAAAGCATCCGGCTGGTTTGCCCGACATGTTTGCCGGCTTAGCCGGTGGCCAGGAGGCGGTCCAGCAAAATCGCCGCCGCCGAGCGTACCGGCAGGTGGTTGTAATCTCCCGCCCCTTTAATGGGGGGGAGAAAGGCGTCCACCCCGGACAGGGCGGCAGGCGCCAGCCCCCAGGCCGTTCCCAGCAAAATCATGGCCGGTTTCCCGGCCCTCAGTTGCCGCCGAATATCGCCAAAATCGCGGGTTTGCGGCTGCTCCCTGGCGCTGGTGGCCAGTACCAGCGGCCGCTCACCTCGGTCGGCGCTCACCCGCTGATACAGGGTCGCCAGATCGGGCACCACCCTTACCAGGGTCAAAGCCTCCTTGCGCGCCGGGTTCAACTGCCCACCCCGGCCTTTTAACCAATGTTCCAGCAACTCCGCCACCAGTTGCTGCTGGTCCTCATACGGGGTAACCAGATAAAACCGTCTTACGCCGTAGGTTCTGGCGGTCCTGGCAATATCATGAATATCCAGGTTGGTCACCGCCGAACCGATCACTTCCCGGCGGCGGTTGAACACCGGATAATGAACCAGGGCAACATCCAGCAGGGCGCCGCTCACTTGATTTCTATCCCGTGTTTGGCCAGCAGACGCAGTTCCGCCGGCGTGAAATCCGCCGCCTTGAGCAACTCCGGCCGCCGCCGGGCGGTACGCCGCACCGCTTGCACCAGACGCCAGTCGGCAATGGCGGCATGGTCGCCGGAGAGCAGCACCTCCGGCACCTCGCGATCTTCAAAGACCCGGGGTCGGGTGTACTGCGGGTATTTCAATCCGCCCCGGCTACCCGGGCTGAAGGTATCATTGGCCGCCGAAGCGTCACACCCCAGCACCCCGGGCAACAGCCGGGTGAGGCAATCAAGCAGCACCAGAGCGGCCGGCTCACCACCGGTGAGGATATAATCACCGATGGATACTTCACGGTCCACATAGGAGGCCCGGAAACGTTCATCCACCCCTTCGTAACGGCCGCAGACCAGGATCAAATGTCTTTCGGCGGCAAGTTCCGCGGCCAGCTCCTGGTTCAGGCTTTGCCCCTGGGGGCTCAGGAGCAGGACCTTGGCCGCTTCCGAGCCGCCGCCGGTGACCTGCCCGCGGGCATGGCGAACTGCGGCGGCCAGCGGTTCCGGCTTCATCACCATTCCTTCGCCGCCGCCAAACGGGCGGTCATCGGTCATGGCGTGCCGGTCTTCGGCAAAATCGCGGATATTATGGACGGCCAGGGTCACGATACCGTCCTGCACCGCCCGCCGGATCATCCCCTGGGCCAGAGGGGAATCAAAGAAATCCGGAAAAATAGTTAAGATATCAAAATGCAAAGTCTAACCAACCGTTCGCCCCGTTTACCCCACCAGCCATGTTCCATGTTGCCCGAACCCGCGGTACTGCTAACCACTTACCCCTCACCGAGCAAGCCGGGCGGGGGGGTCAGCAGCAGCCAGGCCGATTCACCCTCATGGTCGTGACGCAGGGCCATAAACTCCGGATGGACCGGGACCAGATATTCCCTATGTTGTTCGTCGACAATGACCAGCAACGGATGGGCAGCGGTCAACATAAAATCTGTCACCAGCCCGACTTTACGGCCCTCGGCGGTGTACGCCGCCAGGCCGGCCAACTGGTGCCAGTAAATATCATCCGGTGCCAGGGGCGGCAATTCTCCCGCCGCCAACGCCACCACCCTATCCCGCAGGGCTTCCGCCTGATTCCGGTCGTCAACCCCGGCCAGCCGAATTACCAGTGCCCCACCCTGCGAACGCACCGCCAACAGGGGGTACGCCAGGGGCGGACCGCCGCTTGCGGGCAACAGGAACAGCTCTTCCAGGCCGGAAAAATCCAGCGGCGCACCGGCCAGGGGCAGCACTTTCAGCTCCCCTTTTACCCCCTGGGGCTTGACAATCCGACCGATTTCCACCAGTTCGCCCCGGCGGGCGCCGGTAAAAATGATCCGCAAGGTTTACTCCACGATCTCCAGGCGGACTTTGCGCTCTCCGCCGGTCGCCGTCAGCAGGGTACGGATGGTTCTGGCCGTCCGGCCCTGGCGGCCGATGACCTTGCCCAGATCACCCTGGTCTACCCGTAGCTCCAGCAACAGGGTATCATCCTGCGTGCTCTCGTCCACCGTCACCGCCTCGGGGTTATCCACCAGGCCCCGGGCGACAAACTCGACCAGTTCCCGCATGTCCAACCTATTCCGCCGCCGCGGCCGGCTGAGCCTGGGCGCCCTTGAGCAGGCTGCGCACGGTATCGGTGGGCTTGGCTCCCTTGGCCAGCCAGTCGGCTACCCGGTCCTGCTTGATGTTAACCGCAGCCGGGTTCTGCATGGGATCGTAGGTACCGACCACTTCCAGGAAGCGGCCGTCACGCTTGGCTTCTGAATCCGCCACTACTATCCGGTAAAAGGGTTTCTTTTTCCTGCCCATACGGGTCAGACGGATACGTACTGCCATATTATTTCCTCCACTTAATTAGGGTACTGAGCTTTTACGTTTATTTACTAACTCTGCCAGCTTAACGCGCCAGTCCTTTGGGCCGCTTGCGTTTCTTTTTGCCCCCGCCCATCAGACCGCCCAAGCCACCTGGCTTGCCGCGCATTTTTTTCATCATTTTCAGCATTTCGGTGTAACTTTTGATCACCTTGTTGACATCCTGCACCTGGGTGCCGCTGCCTTTGGCGATCCGGGCCCGGCGGGAGGCGTTGATGATGGCATGATTACGCCGTTCCTTTTTGGTCATGGAGTTGATCACCGCCTCCACCTTGGTCAGCTCCCGCTCGTCGGGTTTGGGCATGTTCTGCAATTGCTTGAGTCGCCCCATGCCGGGGATCATACCCATGATCTGCTCCAGGCTGCCCATCTTGCGCACCTGTTTGATCTGATCGAGAAAATCCTCCAGGGTAAAGCCATCCTGCCGGAGCTTGCGGTTTAAGTCCTCGGCCTTTTCCTTGTCGATGGCGGCCTCGGCTTTTTCGATCAGCGACAGGACATCGCCCTTGCCCAGGATCCGCGAGGCCATCCGGTCGGGATGAAAAACCTCGAGCGCATCCAGCCCCTCGCCCAGGCCCACAAACTTGATGGGCCGGCCGGTGGCCTTTTTGATCGATAGCGCCGCGCCGCCACGGGCATCACCGTCAAGCTTGGTCAGCACCACCCCGGTAAGGGAGAGGTCCTGATGAAATTTGTCGGCCACCGCCACCGCGTCCTGGCCGGTCATGGCGTCGGCCACCAGCAGAATCTCGGCCGGTTGCAAAGCGGTCTTGATCCGGCTCAACTCCTCCATCAGTTCCTGGTCGACATGGAGCCGGCCAGCGGTATCGACCAGCAGGATATCGCAACCCAGTTCTCCGGCCCTGGCCACCGCCTGGCGGCAGATATCCACCGGGTCCTGGTCGGTGCGGGAGGGATGGACCGGTACTTCCAGTTCCCCAGCCAGCACCGTCAACTGATCGATGGCGGCCGGGCGGTAGACGTCGGCCGGGACCAGATAGGGTTTTTTGCCCTCCCCTTGCAGGCGCCGGGCCAGCTTGCCCGAGGTGGTGGTCTTGCCCGAACCTTGCAGGCCGACCATCATGATCACCACCGGCTTGCGGCCACCCAGCTCCAGCTCTACACTGCTGCCGCCCAGCAATTCCACCAGTTCCTGGTGGACAATCTTGATTACCTGCTGCCCCGGAGCCAGGCTCTTGAGCACCTCGCGCCCCACCGCCTTTTCGGTGACCGAGGCGATGAAGTCCTTGACCACCCGGAAGTTGACATCGGCCTCCAGCAGGGCCAGACGCACCTCCCGCATGGCCTCCCGGATGTTCTCTTCGGTGAGGGTCCCGTGGCCGCGCAGATTTTTAAAAACGTCCTGCAGACGCTGGGAAAGACTGTCAAACATGGTTTAAACCACCAACTCCAAGGAGGTTAAAGCCGGCGGCGCCCCACAACGGGTACACTGCCAGGAAACGGGCAAACATACTTGGTAGCAAGCACAATGTCAAGAAACAAGAAACTGTACTTGTCCGGCGCCCCCCGATTATGTAATGATTGGTCACGGCACCCGACCTGAACGGTTGTCGTGGTAAATGTTCTGCAGTTATTGGCCCTGGTGAACGCTTACTGTTATCAAGGTAACCGTTCACCAAGGGTATTAACTTACCGGTCTAACGGGCCGTAATCGTTCAGCAGTGCCGCAGATTCGGGTAAGCAGCCAGGCGCCGCGTACACCGGGTACTCAAGCCTGGCTGATCGCCCGAAGGTGCGGTGCTGCTGAACGATTACTTATCAAGCAAGCGAGGTAAAGCCATGCCCCTGAAGCCCATCCTCATCCTGGTGCTGTTTACCCTGTTGACCATGCCGGCCTCTCTTGCCATGGGCCAGCGGCTGCAGCACCCCCTGCTCGACGAAATGCCCCCCGGTGAGGCCGCCCTGGTAAAACAGGCGTTTGCCGCGCCAGCCGGCGAATTGCCCACCCTGCTCAGCGGCGAGGGGCACGGCAAGCTGGCCATCGCCCCACCCGACCGCTTTGTCTATGCCATCATCGACGGCAAAGACCTCTCGTACCCTTACCGGGACGAAAACGGCGACCAGCGCCGGCAGCAGGCGTTCACCCAACTTACTGCTAAAGTCAGTTACCAGTCGCCCGAGCCTGGGGAAACCGGCGGCGAACTGTTCGCCGTGGCCCGTTACCGGCTGATCAACAATTACCGGGCCGACCTGTCGCATTACCCACCGGCGGCCGCTGATATTGACGCCGATTACAGCTACTCATTTGCCGAAGGCGGCCTGATCGACGGCTTGAGCCATGACCCGGCCCAGGAATTTTTGTTTGATTTCTCAACCGACCCGATCCCCGTCGGCATCAGCGACTTGACCCTGTATGTGGTTTTTCGGGGTGCGGCGGCGCAGCATGGACGGAACGGGAAGCTGGCAATGGGGGTGCGGGAGTTGAGCGAACCGGACCATCATGTTTTCTGGAACTCGTCGGACCAGGTGGTCATCGACAAACAACTCTATACCGCCGAGCAAATCAGGCGGGATCCGGAGCTTTTCAGTTACGTCGACTTCAACAACAACGGCATCCTCAACGAAGAGGGTGAGCCTTATATCGACCCATATCCCGTGAGCTTTGAGGTCATTTTCTCGGCCCGGGAGCCGCAAAAAGGGGCGGGACGGCACTACCTGGCCGCCGCCATCAGGGACCTGCCGCCGGCCAGGCACAGCCGCCTGATCGTGCTGACCGACCAGCCGGCTCCCCAGACCAGTTGGATCACCGCTATCTCCTACGACGACCCCAGAGACCGCACGGCCTGGGTCGTCAACCACTACGCCTTTCAGAGCGCCGCCGTGCGCACCTCCCCGCGCTTCTTCGCTTCTCCCCTGAACCCGGAGGGTTACGCCTATCGGGGAATTCGGCAGCACCATTTCCTGGCGGAATTTCAGTGCAGCATCATTGATCGGCAGGTGGTTATGGACCCCGATCCCTGCCCCGATTTTGCCACCGAAAGACCGGCGCCAAAGAACCCGGCCCCCTACCCGGTACAAATTCACCAGCCGTAAGCGATCAGTTAGCCACGAGCTGCTCCACCCCCTGAGGGGTGTCCACCTGGATGACGGTGCACTCAACGTCGGCGGGGATGATCTTTTTGAGCAGGCCGCTTAAGACATTTTTGGGGCCGACCTCGATAAAGCAGCGCACCTCTTCGGCCAGCAGCCGCTGCACAATTTCGTACCAGCGGACGGAGGCAGCGATCTGGCGAGCCATGATGGCCCGGATTTCGGCAGGGTCGCTCTCCGGGGCGGCGGTGACATTGAACAGGATGGGGGCCTGCGGGGCGGCAACCGGCAGCTCGGCCAGCAGGGCGCTGAAATCATCCACCGCCCCGGCAATCAGTTCACTGTGCCAGGCGCCGCTGACCTTCAGGGGAATCGACTTACCTCCCTTTTCCTTGACCATCTCGGCGGCCGCCGCCAGGGCGGCGTTGTCGCCGGAGATTACCACCTGGGCGGCGGAGTTATGGTTGGCCACCGCCAGCCGACCGTGGGCCCTGGCGTGGTCGACAATTTCCCGCACCGCTTCGATATCCAGTTTAACCACCGCCGCCATGCCGCCGGGGTTGGCCGCCGCTTCCCGCTCCATCAGGCTGCCGCGATGGGTTACCAGCTTGATGGTGTCTTCAAAAGTCAACACCCCGGCGGCACTAAGGGCGGCGTACTCGCCCAGGCTATGGCCGACAAAATAGTCCGCTCTTACCCCTTTTTTCGCCAGGGCCTGCCAGCAAATCAGGTTGACCGCGGTCAGGGCTGGCTGCAAGTGCAGGGTGCGGGTAAGTTCCTCCTCCGGCCCTTCCAGGCAAAGCCTTTTCAGCGGCAGCCCGCTGATCTCTTCGGCCCGGGCG
Source organism: Desulfurivibrio alkaliphilus AHT 2 (assembly GCF_000092205.1). Taxonomy (GTDB): domain Bacteria; phylum Desulfobacterota; class Desulfobulbia; order Desulfobulbales; family Desulfurivibrionaceae; genus Desulfurivibrio; species Desulfurivibrio alkaliphilus. The sequence goes on from NC_014216.1 coordinate 1,389,602, forward strand.
AGCAGGGCGGCGGCCTCCGGATCGCGGTCCAGAAATTCCCGGCCCATGCCGATATACTGGGAGCCCTGACCGGGGAACATGACGGCGGTTTTATTAGGCATAACAATTCTCCTGCAATGCTAAACGACTTTATCGACTTGGGGTTCTTCCGGCGGATGACGCCAGGTGGCCACAAAAAAAAGCAGCACCCCGACGGTGATGGCGCTGTCGGCGATATTGAAGGCGGGCCAATGGTAATCCCGCCAGTAAAAATCGAGAAAATCGGTGACCTCGCCCAGCCGGATGCGGTCCAGCAGGTTGCCCAGGGCCCCGGAGGTGATCAGGGCCAGGGCATAAAGGTAGAGCCGCCCCTGGTAGCGAACATGGCGATAGAGCACGGCCAGCAGGATCAGCGCCAAAACGGTGGCGCCGATGAAGAAAAATCGCCGCCAGCCGGGATCACCGTCGGCCAGCAAGCCGAAGGCGATGCCGGGGTTGGTGTAGTGGACCAGGTCGAAAAAACCGGGGATGATCTGCCGGCTTTCATAGAGGGCCAACTCGGCCCGGACCCACAATTTGCTGAGCTGGTCGACCGCCAGCAACAGCACCAGCACGGTCAGCGGGCCGCCATGGTGGCGCCGGCCGCTCACCCGATGGCCTCGCTGCAGCGGTAGCAGATGCCGGGATGATTGGTGTTGTCGCCCACGCTTTCGGCCCGCATCCAGCAGCGCTCACATTTTTCGCCGGGGGCCGGGCGGACCAGAACCTGCAGGTCGGCGATCTCTTCGCCGTGGTAAATATTTTCCGCTCCGGCCGGCAGCGCTTCTTCCCGGCGCATGGCCGAGACGATTGTCACCAGTTGCAGGGTGTCCCAGTTGGCGGCGATGAACTCGGCCCACTGGCCCTGGGCGGCCACCACCACCTCGGCGTCCAGGGAGTGGCCGATTACTTTGTCCCGACGGGCAATCTCCAGGGCCCGGGTGAATTCCGAGCGCAGGGCGAGGATTTTGTCCCACTTGGCCAATAATTCCTGGTCGGCCAGGCGTTGGGGCCGGGCCTCCGGGAAGGAGGCGAGAAACACCGAAGCCTCCCGCTCCTGGTCGACGGGCAGATACTCCCAGGCCTCGGCGGCCAGGAAGGAGAGGATGGGCGCCAGCAGGCGCAGCAGGCCGTCGCAAATCTCGTACATCACCGCCTGGGCCGCCCGGCGCTGGGGGTGGTCGGCGGGCATGGTGTAGAGCCGGTCCTTGACGATATCCAGGTAGAGGGCGCTGAGGCTGACGGTGCAAAAGTTGTAAAGGCCGTGGTAGACCTGGTGGAACTCGAAGCTGTCGTAGCCGGTGCGGGTCTTTTCCTTGAGTTGTTCAAAACGGGCCAGAATCCAGCGGTCCAGTTCGTCCATTTCCGCCTCGGGCGGGGCGCCGGGGGCGGTGGGGTCGAAATCGTGCAGGTTGCCCAGCAGGAAGCGGACGGTGTTGCGGATCTTGCGGTAGGCGTCGGCCAGTTGCTTGAGGATGTTGTCTGAAATCCGGATATCGTCCCGGTAATCCTCCGAAGCCGCCCACAGGCGCAGGATCTCCGCCCCGTGCTTTTCAATGATCTGCCCCGGCGCGATGACGTTGCCGATGCTCTTGGACATTTTTTTACCCTTGCCATCCACCACGAAGCCGTGGGTGAGCACCGCCTTGTAGGGAGCCGTCCCCCGGGTGCCCACCGCAGCCAGCAGGGCGCTTTGAAACCAGCCCCGGTGCTGGTCGCTGCCCTCAAGGTAAAGGTCGGCCGGGCTTTGCAATTCCCGACGCTGCTCCAGCACGGCGGCGTAGCTGACCCCGGAATCGAACCAGACATCCAGGATGTCCTCTTCCTTGGTGAGGTTGGTCGAGCCGCAGGTGCAACGGGCCTCGGGGCCGATGAAATCGGTCAGGGGCCGGGCAAACCAGGCGTCGGCGCCTTCTTGGGTAAAAAAATCGGTGATCCTGGCGGCGATCTTTTCATCGTTGAGCACCCGGCCGCAATCCTGGCACCAGACGGCGGTGATCGGCACCCCCCAAGCCCGCTGACGGGAGAGGCACCAGTCCGGCCGGCCGGCCACCATGCCGTGGATGCGCTCCCGCCCCCAGCGGGGAATCCAGTCGGCGTTGTTGATGGCCTTGAGCGCCTTTTCCCGCAGAGTGGTTTGTTCGCCGGCAATGCCGGCCGGGATGTCCATGCCGATGAACCACTGCTCGGTGGCCCGGAAGATCACCGGCTTTTTGCAGCGCCAGCAGTGGGGATAGCTGTGGGAAATTTTCTGCTCCCCCAGCAGGGCGCCGCTTTGCTGCAGGTCGGCAATAATCTGCTTGTTGCCCTTGAGGATGAACATGCCGGCATAGGGGCCTCCCTCGGCGGTGAAATGACCCCGGTCATCCACCGGCGAAAGCACCGGCAGGTCGTGCTTGAGACCGCTTAAGTAGTCCTCGCGGCCGTGGCCCGGAGCGGTGTGGACGCAGCCGGTACCGGCTTCCAGGGTGACATAATCGGCAGCGATGATCCGGGAATCGCGCCCCATAAAGGGGTGCAGGCAACTGTGGCCCAGCAGATCGGCGGCTGCCAGGGTGGTTACCACCCGGTATTCGCCGAGCCCGCAGGCGGCGGCCACCTGCTCCACCAGCTCCTCGGCCATGATCAGGGTTTCACCGTTAACCTCGACGGCGGCGTAAGTGAAGTCCGGATGCAAGGCCACCGCCACGTTGGCCGGCAGGGTCCAGGGGGTAGTAGTCCAAATGACAAGGAAAAGATTCGGGAAAAGGTCCGGCGACAGGTTGGGGTGTTTTTCCGCCAGTGCTTTTGCTGCCGCCGGTTGCAGGGGGAATTTTACGTAGATTGAGGGGGAGGTCTGGTCGGCGTATTCCACCTCGGCTTCGGCCAGGGCGGTGCGGCAGGAGGCGCACCAGTGCACGGGCTTGCGGCTGCGGCTGACCAGGCCGTTCAGCAGAAAATTGTTGAACTCGCGGGCGATGGCCGCCTCGTAGCGGTAGTCGATGGTGAGGTAGGGTTGTTGCCAGTGGCCCAGCACCCCCAGGCGCTGGAACTCTTCGCTTTGCACGGCGATCCATTGGTCGGCGTAGCGGCGGCATTTTTCCCGGAACTCCAGCTTGCCGATGGCGGCCTTTTGCTCCCCCAGCTCCTTGTCGACGTTGAGCTCGATGGGCAGGCCGTGGCAATCCCAGCCCGGCACGTAGGGGCAGTGGTAGCCGCTCATCCGTTTGGACTTGAGGATGATATCCTTGAGGATCTTGTTGAGGGCATGGCCCATGTGCAAATGCCCGTTGGCGTATGGCGGGCCGTCGTGCAGCACGTAGAGGGGGCGATGGGCGGTGGCCCGGCAGAGGTTTTCATACAGCCCTTCTTCTGCCCATTTTTTCAGCATCTCCGGCTCGCGCCGGGCCAGGTTGGCCTTCATGGGAAAATCGGTTTGCGGCAAGTTGAGGGTGGAACGGTAATCCATAACGGTAACCTTGCATAAAGATGGTAAGGGCCCCGGCGGCAGACAATAACAGGTTATAGTGCCGGCCTTTTTGCCACTTCAGCGGCGGCGGCCCGGAAATTAAGCATGAAGCATGGAAAAGAATCAGGTAAAATACCAGCTTACCGCAAGTTTGCAAGGGCCAAGTTGGCGAGGGTCAACCTGGTAAAAGGAAAAAATATTTAAGACGCCACCCGGCGGAGGAAGCAATGCCGAAGATAATCGCCATGGCCGGCAAAGGCGGAGTGGGCAAGACCACGGTCACCGCCCTGCTGCTCAATTACCTGCTGGCCGAGAAAAAGACCCCGGTACTGGCGGTGGACGCCGACGCCAACGCCAACCTCAACGAACTGCTGGGCCTGGAGGTGGGGCTGACCATCGGCCAGGTACGCAAGGAGATGAAGGGTGATTTACCGCCGCATATCACCCGCGATCAGTACATGGAGATGAAGGTTCACCAGGCCCTGGTGGAGGCCGGCGGTTTCGATCTGCTGACCATGGGCCAGCCCGACGGCCCCGGCTGCTACTGCTCAGCCAACCAGTTCCTGGCCATGACCATGGATCACCTGGCCGGCAACTATGAATATATCCTGGTGGACAACGAGGCCGGGATGGAACACTTGAGCCGCATGAACCTGCGGGTCATCGATCTGCTGCTGGTGGTCTCCGACCCCTCGGCCCGGGGAATCATGACCGCCGGCCGGATCGCCGGGCTGACCGAGCCACTGGGGATCGCGCCGGGCAAAAAATGCCTGCTGGTCAATCGCGCCCCGGCCGCCCCGGAAGCGGCCCTGACCGCCAAAATCGACGAAACCACCCAAAGCAGCGGCCTGGAACTGGCCGGCCTGCTGCCCCAAAGCGAGTCGCTGGCGGCCTGGGAGCTGGCCGGCCGTTCCTACCTGGATTTACCCGCCGACGAGCCGGTGCTGCCCGCCGCCCGGGAGATTTTTGGCCGGATTTTGCCCTAACAAAGACAACCTCAAGCTTTTCCGCCAACCACTTAGAGGTATGGCAAAGGAGCAGAGACAACACGGCCCGGGCGGGATGATTCCCGGCCGGGCCGCGCTTGTTTGGTAAGCGGAGGCGGGTTGCAAACCCCGCCCCATGCTGAAAACGGTTTATTACCGCTTGATGTTGATCAACTCGTTGAGCATCTCGTCGGTGGTGGTGATCATCTTGGAGTTGGCCTGGAAGCCTCGCTGGGTGGTGATCATCTTGACAAACTCGGTACCCAGATCGACGTTGGACATCTCCAAGGAGTTGGGGGCGATCTCGCCCAAGCCGTTGGTGCCGGGTTCACCGGTAACCGGCGCCCCGGACTGGGTGGTGGCCCGGAAGATATTGCCGCCCACCTTGTGCAGCCCCTGCAGGTTGGCAAAGTCGGCCAGGGCCACCTTGGCCTGCATCAGGACCTGACCGTTGGAGAAATTGCCGGTGATGATGCCGGCGGTATCCACCGACACCGACTGCAGGAAGCCGGCGGCAAAACCGTTTTGGTCCTGGTAAATGGTGGTGGAACTGTTGGCGTACTGGGTGGTGAACATCGCCTCGGTATCGCCAAAGCGGTTGTCCACTGCCGTGCCCGTCTGGCTGCCATTACGCTCGGGGCTACCCGAGATGACGTGAAAATCACCAAAGTCATCCATATCCGCCGGGCCAAAAATCTCTTCCATATCGGTATATGCCATGATCCTGAAGTTCAACTGACTGGCCTCATCTCCCCCGGGATCAGCCACCCGATCACGGATCACCAACCGGCCGGTATTGTCGATGTAGGCATCAACGTCATATTCATTGGACAGGTGATCGAGAAAACCCTGCACGGTGCTGTCCGGGCTGGCCTCAAAATTACTGTACTCACCCTCCAACAATGTCCCGTCACGGGTCATGATTGCATAACTTATGGCTGGATCACCGTCAAAATCGATGGCCGGATCAGGATTGCCATCAACATACACCGCATCCCAGCGGGTGGCGGCGCTAATCAGCGAAGGCGGATCGGTGTCGGTGGTGGTATCGTAAGGGGCGCTGTAAGTTTGCACCGGGGCCACAACCTCCTTCTTGGTGCTGCTGACATTGACCGCCCCACTGCCAAAAGGATTAACTGTGGTAAAGTCAGCAATTGCATCCACAAAATCAATGCCAGTGATGGCCATCCGCGAGGCTCCCCCCGGGGCCCGCAGAGTCAACCTGCCATCGGCGTCGATGCCGGCGGAAACCGCGCCAAATTGGTTTGCAAGTTGACTTAGAAATTCACCATCAGCCCCCAGCCTGGTGTTCCGATCCGGTATTTCATAAGTCAAGCTCACCGGCCGCCCTTCATGGTCAAAACCGGTCACGCTGATGGCAACATGATCTTCAGACGGGTCAGCAGCCAGATTGGGGTCATAATCATCGGGAATAATCCGCCGCCCTTCACTGTCCCGCACGTCACGCCAGCGGGTTTCGGTGGTTATGGGGTTGTCGGTGGTGATATCAATGGCCCCATCGTGGGAGACCAGAATCTGGGGCAGCAGGCTGCTGCCATCACTACGAGCACCGAAGTTGAGCGCGATGGTCTGCGGGTCGCCGGTAAAGTTGGCATCGAAAACCGGGTAGTTACCACTGTCATCAAGCCGATTGGAGCGGTTGGTGGTGCGGTCCGGATCGACCCGGCCGTCCGCCGGTACATCCCAGGTATCGATGGTGGTGATATTACCGTTATTGTCGAAATTGATCTTACCATACATCAGCGCCCCGGCCCCACGATGGGCCGGATTCTGATAGTTGTATTGCTCATCCGGGGCATAGGTCTGCTTCTCCGCCTCACTCAACTCCCGCCGATCAGCCGCCGGATCGCTGGTTACCAGAAATTCCCACTCGTTTTCCTTGGCGGTACGATCAAAATAAATGGTTACATCGCGGGCCACCCCCTTGGAATCATAAACCTTGAGCGAGGTGGTGTACTGGTAGTTGGTGGCGGCAATGGGATCATCCGCCGTCCCGTTCCATGAATCGTACAGGGTGCTGGCAGAGGCCTGATCGACCCGGGCGTCGAGGTTGACGATCAGGTCGATCTGCTCGGTTTGCACCGGCGGGGTGGAGCGATCCATTCTAATGTCGCCGATGGTGCCTTCAATCTGGCCGGTGTTCTTATCAACACTCCAGCCCTGGACAAAATGCCCGCCGGGGCTGGTTAAGAAGCCGTGCTGATCGAAGCGGAACTCGCCGGCCCGGGTGAACATGTCCGCCTCGGCGCTGTCGCCGCCCCGCAGCATGAAAAAGCCCTCGCCGCCGATGGCCATATCGGTGGGGGTGGAGGTGGACTCAAAGGATCCCTGGGCAAAAAGCCCGTCCACCGTGGTCAGGGTGACCCCGCGGCCCACCTGGGCGGTGCCGGCGGCGGTGGATACCGACTGGGAAAGCACATCCTGAAAGGTGGAGCGGCTGGAGTTGAAGGCCACGGTGTTGACGTTGGCGATGTTGTCGCCCAGTACGCTCATGCCGTTGCCCATGGTTGAGAGTCCGCTGATACCGGCGTAAAGTGAACCTGAAAGACTCATGATCGTTCCTCCTGCTGTTTATCTGTCCCCTGGGGGGTAGTTGTTGGTTGTACTGCTAGCCCATTAAGTTCATATCGAATTCATCATCGTCGTCCTGGTCCGGACTTTCATCCTTGCCGGGCAAGCCGCTGCTGCTTTCATGGACGTTGATGATATCGCTGACAAATTTCTGGATATAACCGCTGACGGTGATGGCGGCCCGGCCGGAATCAAATTCCAGCCCGGTGACCTTGCCGGAAGCGCGTTGCTCCACCGCCACCTTGCTGCCATCGCCGGCCAGGGCGTCAACCTTGTAGGTATACATGCCGTCGGGCACCAGATTCCCGCTGTTATCCTTGCCGTCCCAGGCCAGGGTGTTCTGTCCGGCGCTCTGGTAGCCGTTGTCGATGGTCCGTACCAGTTGGCCGGCGGCGTCATGGATATAGACCACCGAGAAGGGGGCGTCCTGCTCCAGCACATAAGAGGTCCGGGCCACCTGGCCGTCGGTCACTCCGATCTCGTTGCCGTCGGTTTCAATGGTCTTACCGATCAAGCTCAGCAATTGCAGGTTGTTCTGGGACATCTGGTAGCTGAGCAGCTTCTCCATGTTGTCGCTCATCTGCATGGTAGCTTCCATGCTGGAAAACTGGGCCAACTGGGAGGCCATCTCGTAGCTCTCCATGGGTTTCATGGGATCCTGATGCTGCAGTTGGGTGATGAACAGGGTCATGAAATCCTGGCGATCAAGAGAACTGCTGCCCACCGGCTCGGGGTGGTTGGACTGGTTGGCCATGGGGATGTCGGGGCCGTATCCTGAGCTGATCATGGTCATGGTCTGGTCTCCTTAATTTTCAGGCGAAAAGGTCGATGCCGCCGGGCCGGTCGGTGGTGGCGAGGCGCTGGTAAAGCACCTCTTGAGGCACTTCGGCCAGGGACTCGCGACGGACCATGCCGCCGTTCTGGTTGGTCCAGGCGGCAGTGAAACGCTGCCAGGCCTCACCGGAGCTCCCCCGGTCCTGCTGATCGACGGACACCATGCATTCGCCCAGCACAAAGCCCCGGCGCTCCAGGTTGTCTTTGAACATATCCATGTTTTTCTCGAGGATCTCCTTGACCCGGGTGTTTTCCATGGCGAAGTTGAGCGATACCTGGTTGTCGCGAACCAGCAATTCCACCCGCACCTCGCCCAACTCACGGGGGTAGAGGTGCATCACCAGGTGGTGCTCGTTACGATTCAAGCCGCCCACCACCCCGGAGGCGATGCGGTTGAAGACCTGCTGCTCCAGTTGCGCCTGCTGGCGCGGGGCCTGATTCAAGGCGCGCAGGATTTCCAGGCGGTTATTGTCGCTGGGGCTGTCGGCGGAACCGGCCAGGATTTCAGCGCCACGCTCATCACCCCGGGCCTCAAGTTTCATTTCGTTTAAGAAGAGGCGGCCGGAAACCAATTCATCGCCGTCTTTGCTGCCGACCAGGCCGGCTTCGGCCAAGGCCTGGCGCACTTCCGCCCGTGCAACACCTTCCTTATTCAGGGCGGCAATTTTTGCCTTTTTATCAAGGAGAGCCAAATCATCCTTGAGGGTGAGTTTTTGCTCAGCGCCCACCTTCTCCAACCTAACAGCAGCCAGATCGACGCTTTCCAGCAGCTTTTCGTAAACCTTGGCGGCGGCGGCCTGCACCGCCGGGTTCCAGCCCGGCCGCTGCTCGTTGAAGCCGGCCTGCTGGAAGATCTTTTTCAGCTGGGCCAGAAAGGCGGGAATTTCGGCCCGGGGCCTGGACTCTTCAATCTCGGCAATCCCTTGGGCCAACAACTGCCGAAAACGCTCCAGGTCAAGTTCCAACGGCTGATTGGGGCGCTGGGGCTGGTCCCAGGGGGCATGCAACTCCGGCAGCAACTCCCGCTGCAGGGCCCGGGAAACCCCGGCATGCTCCAGCACCGCCAGCAACTGCTCGGCATCCCAGCCTTGCAGCACAATTTTGCCCTCGGGGTGTGATTTGGCGATTTCCTCCAAATCCAATTCTTCCAGGCCACTGAGGAAAGCGGCCAAATCCAGGGTGTTGTCGCCTTGTACCGCCTGCTCGCCGATCTTCTCCACCGCCTCGGAATCAAGGCCCAACTTGCCAAGCAGCATCTGCAAATAGGGCAGATCGGTTTCCGGCACCGGCACGGGCTGATCTTGTTCCATGGCCAAAAAATGGCGGGAAAAGACGTTCAAAAATTCCGCAATCTCAAACTCACCGCCACCGGCGGCAAATTTTTCCAGCAGCGCCGCGCTATCTTTCTCGCCCATACCGGCCAGGGCGGCCAGCAGACTGAGTTCGGCGGCATCTTCAATCTTAAAAGTCCATTCGCCGGGGCCGGTGGCCACATCCCGGGCCTGATCACCGATCAACCCAAGATACTCACCCAGCAAGGCAAGCAGTTCGACCTGAGCGGTTTCAAGGTTCTTACCACCGCTCTCTTTGCCTTCTTGACTTGCTTTACTGCCGCCTTTACCCTGGACATCGCCGGCCCTGGTCGCGCTGGCTTCGTTGGCCACCGCCCGGGCTTTGCCCTGGCCACTCCCCAGAACATTGCGCTCCTCACGCTGGCGGTCGGCCAGCTTACGATCCAGGTGGCCGGCAAAGTTGGCCTCATCGGCGGAACGCGCCCCCCGGGGACGCCCTCCGATCTCCAGCCCGTCGGCTTTAGCCATTGGAATCATCAAGGTTTTCACAATTCAAAACTCCGTTGGTTAAAAGTTTGCCGGCTCACCCCAACCGGCCTGCCACTCTTGCCCAGCCCCAAAAGCAACCTTCGTGCCAACCACCAAATAAAACCCAAACCAGGCACCCAACTAGCTGTAATTGCACAGATAAAAAAATGAACAAAAAAAGCGACCACCTCCCGGCCAGGCGTTACCCAAAGCCTTTCAGCCCTTAAGCAACACTAACAGGACATTTTTGCCGGTAAGCGATCCTAAGGCGAAACATCAGCACCACAAAAACCGAGACCAAAGAAGGACAAAGCTGGTGAAAACAAAGAAAAGATAGAGAAAAGGGAAAATAGGTAGGTAGGTAGGTAGGTAGAAAAAGAAAAAAAGAAGAAAAGCAAAGCAAACAAAGGAAAACGTTCAGCAGTGCCGCAGCTTGCGGCAAGCGGACCGGCGCCGCGTACATCAGTACGCAAGCCGGGCCGATCGCCGCAAGATGCGGTGCTGCTGAACGTTTTCCTAGAGGAGGCCGAGTTGGCGGCTCAGCCTCACCGCCTTGGCCCGCTCCAGCCGGGGAAGAATATCGGCCACCAGATCATTGGGCAGCCCCCGCATAATCTCCAGGGCGTCGCGATCGTCCATTTCATCCAGCAGTTCCGCCACCCGGGCGGGTCGCATTTCCCGGTAGACCCGGATTAAATCGCGAAATGCCTGATCTTTGGCGGCAGTCAGCCCATCCAGGGTGGCCCGGGCCTCCTTTTGCAACTCCAGCAGACGCTCCAGTTCGGCCCTGACCTCGGCCTCCATCTCGGCCAGCTCTTGCTCCCGGCGGGTAATTTTTTCCTCCCGCGCCTCCAACTCCCTTTCCTTATCCCGAAAACGGGCGGAGTGGGCAAGTTCTTCCTGGCCGGCCCGCACCGGCCGGGTCTGGGCCTCCAAGGCGGCAATCTCCAGCAGGCAAAAGGCCGGCAGCAGCCCTATGATGACAAGTAATTTCAGCTTCAAAAGCTCACCTCTAGCGTCGTTTAAAGCGCAGGATCATCTGTTCGTCAAGCTCGTTCTGCTCCCGCAGACGCTCTTCCTGGAGATATTTTTCATAATCCCGCTCCCGGGCCTTTTCCATCACTTTGCGCTGTTGCACTTTCTCCTGCAACTCCCGGCGGGCCTGCTCCACCACCTCAACCTGGGTGGTCACGGCCCTTTGCTGGTTGACCAGATCCCGCTCCAAGCGCTCGATCCCCTCAGCATACATGCCGTAAAAAGGGGCGGCCATGGGCTTTCGTTTGCGCTCTTCAAAGGCGTCGATGGCTGCCGCCAGTTCCTTTTCCATCTCCTGCAAGCGTTCCTGCTGGCGCAACAACTGGGTTTGGGCCCGAACCATCTTCTGGCGGGCCAGTTCTTCCAGGTTGCGGCGATAACCAAGTACGCTCTCAAAACGAAACCGGTAAGCCATTGCTCAAGCCGCCTATTTTTTGAACAGGGCCTGGAGTTGCGCGGCGCTGTCTGAAAAGGTTACCCGGTCGTTGACCGCTTGTCGCAAATAGCCGTTAAGCTTGTCAATCATGGCGATGGCACCGTCGATTTTAGGATTGCTGCCCTTGGCATAAGCCCCGATATTGATCAGATCTTCAGAGCGACGATAGAGGGCGAGAACTTCCAGGAAGCGGTGGGCGGCCCGGACCTGCTCCTCGGGCACCACATCGCTCATGCAGCGGCTGACACTGCCCATTACCTCGATGGCCGGGTAGTGGCCCTGGCTGGCCAGGTCGCGGCTGAGCACGATATGGCCGTCGACGATGGAGCGCACCGCGTCGGCAATGGGCTCGTTCATATCATCACCCTCCACCAGGACGGTGAAAATACCGGTGATACTGCCCTTGCCCTGGCAGGTGCCGGCCCGTTCCAGCAGTTTGGGCAACTGGCCGAATACCGAAGGGGTATAACCCCGGCTGGTGGGAGGCTCGCCGATGGCCAGGCCCACTTCACGGCCACTCATGGCGTACCTGGTCACCGAATCCATCATCAGCACCACGTCCCGGCCCAGGTCGCGGAAATATTCGGCCACCGCCATGGCCAGATAAGCACCTCGCATCCGCACCAGAGGCGGCTGGTCCGAAGTGGCCACCACCACCACCGAGCGGGCCAGGCCCTCGGGCCCCAGGTCGCGTTCGATGAAATCCTTGAGTTCCCGACCCCGCTCACCGATCAGGGCGATCACACTGATATCGGCGGCGGTGTGGCGGGCGATCATCCCCATCAGGGTACTCTTGCCCACCCCGCTGCCGGCCATAATCCCAATCCGTTGCCCTTTGCCCAGGGTAAGCAGGCCGTTGATGGCCCGCACCCCCACGTCCACCGGATCGGTGATCCGCTCGCGGGTCATGGGATTTAACGGTTCGGCATAGAGGGGATAAAACGACTCGCCGGGCAAGGGGCCGTTGCCATCCATGGGCTGCCCCAGCCCGTCGATGATCCGGCCCAGCAGATCCTGGGAGACCGGCACCCGGGCGGCGCCCTCCACCAGGCGGATGGCCCCGCCGGGCTCGACCCCCCGCATTTCGCCCAGCGGCATCAGCAGCACCTTGCCCTCGCGGAACCCCACCACCTCCGCCGGCACCTTGGCTTGCCCGCGAAAAACATCGATTTCGCAGATACTGCCCACCGGAATCCCGGGCCCCTCACTTTCGATGACCATGCCGATCACCTGACTGACCCGCCCCCCCACGGTAAACAGGGAGGTTTCACGAGCGGCGGTGATTACAGGGCTGAGGTCCATGGGCATGGCTATTGGAGTTCCGGGGCAGTTAGCGGTTTTTCCGGTGCGGGGGATGGTTTTTCCGGCTCGGGCTCAGCGGCATCCAGCTTGCTCCCGCCCGCTTCCGAGGTTGCCGCCACTTCCGCCGGCAACTCCTCGGGTGCAGCCTGCTCGTCCTGCTCCACCTGCTCCGATGCGTCAGCCGACGCCGCCGGTCCAGCCGGGTCAGAGTCAGCCGCCAGGACGGCTTCGTCACCTTCGCCGAGCGCCACTGCCGTCGCTTCCTCTGCTGCCGGCGCCGACTCTTCGGCCTCATCCTCCGGCCAGACGGCGGCAATTTCGGAGGCCGGCGGCGGCTCTTCATCTTCATCGGCATGAGCCGCCAGCACCGCCTGGAAAGACCGGCTCACCGCCTGGTAGAGTTTTTCTCGGCTGTTGTCCAGGGTGGCATCCACCTCGCCAAAGGCGCTTTTCAGCAGGCAACCGCCTCTGGCCAGGGCGGGATCCGCCACCAGTTCGATGCGATTTTTGCCGCCCAGCAGCGCCGGCTCCCGCAGACCGGCCTCGCGCAGATTACGCAGATCGTCGGGATTGACAAAGGCCTGCACCGAGGAGTTTTCCACCACAAAGTCGGTGGCCTTCTGCAGACAGGCCCTGATCACCTGCGGATTGGTGGCGGTCTCATGGTGCACCAGGCAATCGGTCATAACCTGAACCAGGGCCAGCAGGTCTTCACGGTAACGTTGAATGATCGCCCCCCGCTGGAGTTGGATCTCGGCCAGCAGTTTTTTCAACTCCGCCAGGCGGGCACTGTACTCTTTTTTGGCCTCCGCCCGGCCCTTCTTCTCTCCTTCCGCCCGACCTTTTTCCATCGCCTCCTGGTGCAGGCGTTCAGCCTCTTTTTGGGCTGCGGCCATAATCTCGGCCGCCTGTCGGCGGGCTTCTTCCACCGGGTCCGGCTCTTCCGGCTCCGGCTCCATCGCCAGCTCCCGGCTGCCTTCTTCTGTTTTGACGGCGGAAGCCTTCTCGCGGGTGCGCTGCCACAACTCAACAAAGCTGAGAAACTCCGAGGCGTCGGGGGGCGCCTGCCCCTGGTCGCCGGCCAACTCCACGAATTCGTCGTTGGCCGGTTTTTTGCGCTTATTAGACAAACTCGTCCTCCCCGGCACCGACCATCAACTGCACCTTGCCTTCCTGCTCCAGGCGTTTGGCGATCTTGATAATGGCCTGCTGGGCCGCCTCCACATCCTTGATTCTGGTTGGCCCCATGATCTCCATGTCGTCCTTGAGCAGTTCCACCGCCCGGGAAGACATGCAACCGAAGACTTTTTCCTTGAGTTCATCGGAGGCGATCTTCAAGGCCACCTTAAGGTCATCGGTGCTGACCTCCTTAAGGATAGCCTGAATGCCGCGATCATCGACGCTGAGCAGATCCTCGAAGACGAACATCAGGCGCCGGATTTCCTCAGCCATGGCCTCGTGCTGCTCCTCAACCCCTTCCAGAATGGCCGCTTCCATGGCCCGCTCGGCGTTATTGAGCAATTCCGCCACCGCCTCGACCCCGCCCAGGCGCTGCCCCTCCATGCCTTCCACCGCCAGGAGTTCATCCTGCAGCACCCGGTCCACGTCCACCAGGATCTCCGGGCCCACCTTGTCCAGTTCGGCCATCCGCATCACCACCTCCACCTGGGTGGCTTCGGGCAATTCGGCCACCACCTGGGCCGCCTGGCTGGGCTCCAGCACCGACAGCACCAGAGCCACGGTCTGGGGGTGCTCGTTGCGCAGGAAGTTGACCAGAATTTTCGGCTCCAGCTTGCGGGCCTTCTGAAACAGGGTCAGCTTCCAGTCGGAGCGGATATCCTCCAGGATTTCCGTGGCTTTATCTCCGGTCAGGGCCTTTTTCAAGGCGTGCTCCAGCATATCGTTACCGGAAAGGAAGAGATCGGAACCGCCCACATCGGTTTTGAACTCCTGCAGCAGTGATTCCAACTCCTCCTTGTCGATCTTGTCGACCTTGGCCATCTGCCGGCCCACCAGTTTGATCTCCTCCGGCGACAAGCGCTGGAACACTTGGGCGGTGAAGTCTTCGCCAACGGTGAGCAGAAAAATCGCCGCCTTTTCAGGCCCGGTCAAGTTGCTGCCACCGGCATCTTTTTTGCCTTTGCTGGTTACCGCCATAATTTAAATCTCCTCACGCAGCCAACGCCGCACCAAATCTGCGGCCCGATCGGGATCGCTCTGAGCCAGCCGATAGATCCGCTCCTGATCGGTCAAGCCCTTGGGGCCCAAAGTCAAATCTTCTTCCTCCTGCTCTCCGGCCCCGGCTACGGCCCCGGCCGCCGCCATCTGCGCGGCCCGCTTGGCCTCGAGATCCTTGGCCGCCAGCAGGCGCAAAAACGGCCGGACGACAAAGAGAATCACCGCCAGAGCGATCAGCAGATAGACCATGGGCATGGCCAGCCACTCGGCCAGTTCTCGCCACTGCTCCATGGGGTCGACCTCCGGATCTTCCAAGGCAGACAGGGCAAAGGCCATGGAGACCACCTCCACCTGATCCCCCCGTTCTTCATTGTAACCCACGGCATTTCGTACCAGCCGTTCAAAGTATTCCATTTCTTCAGGAGCGCGTGGCCGATATTCTAAAGTCGTGCGGCCGTTTTCGTCAACCACCCTTTCATAGGTGCCGTCCACCATGACGGCCACCGACAGGCGCCTGACCCCCCCCCCCCGCCTCCTGGACCTGCCGGGTCTGCCGGCTGATTTCATAATTGCGAGTAATATTGCTGCGCTCGTAAGAACTGCCGGTAACGGCGCCGTCCTCGCCGGCAAAGGTGGCCAACTCCCCCTTGACTCCGGGAATCCCCCGGGCTCGCTCACCGCGCTCGTCGGTCTCGGAGAGAATCTGCTCGCTCCTGACCACCTGTTCTTCCGGGTCAAAGATCTCCTCGGTGAGATTAACCCGGTTGAAGTCGATATCGGCCGTAACGCTGGCCCGCACCCGGTTGACTCCCACCACCTCTTCCAGCATGGATTCAATTTTGCGGCGGGCGGTGTTTTCCACGCTGTGCTGATACTCCAGCTGGGTGCCGGAAAGGACCGAGTCGAGATCGCCGCGCTTGCGGTACAGCAGGCGGCCGGCGGTATCCACCAAAGTAATGTTTTCATCGCTGAGCCCCGGCACCGCCGAGGCCACCAGGTTGACGATACTCTGGATCTGATGCTGGCTCAACTGCTCCCGCCCCCGCATCCGGACGCTGACCGACGCGGTGACCGGTTTTTCATCCTCGATGAAAACCGATTCCTTGGGGGTGGCAATATGCACCCGGGCTTCCTGGACCTGCTGAAACTGCCGGATGGTCCGCGCCAGCTCACCCTGCAGGGCGCGCTGAAAATTCAGCCGGTTGACAAAATCGGTGGTTCCCAGGCCGACTTCATCGAAAACCTCAAACCCCACCCCGCCCCCCCGGGGCAGACCATCGCCGGCCAGACCCAAGCGTACCTCGTACACCTGATCAGAGGGCACCATAATGGCCTCGCCGGTCTGGGACAGACGGTAAGGCACATTAAGTTCCCGCAGGCGCTGCACCACTTCGGCGGCATCTTCCTGGGTAAGGCCGGAGAAAAGCACCCGCTCATCAACCCTGGTCCCCATCGTGGTCAAGGCCACCAGCCCGCCGAAAACCACGGCCACCACCACCCCGGCGGTGACCTTTTGTATGGTGCTCAATCCACTGAAAATGGAGACTAACTGTTCAAGTATTTCCCTGGGCCCAGCCATCCTTTTGGTCCTCTGGCAGATAATCGAGTGGCAACAGACAAAACGGCGAACCGGACATCAACCGTTGTCCGGCATCGCCTGAAAACTACAGCTGCATCCGCATCATTTCCTGGTATGCATCCAGCCCCTTCTGGTGCACCTTGGTCATCAGGCGCATGGAGATACTGGATTTCTCCACCGCGATCATGGTTTCATGGATATTGGCATGCTGGCCGCTGACCAGCCCTTCGGAAAGATGATTGGCTTCAGCCTGGCGCGCGCTGACCACGTCCACCGCCTTGTTGAGGATCTCACCAAAACCGGAGACCGCATCTTTGACCGGCGGCTGGGGCGACACCCCGAGCTCTCCCACGCCCACCGGCATCACCGGCTGCAAGTTCATACCCTTAATCATAATCGATTCCCTCGTCTATCTTCTGTCTTCTACTACCGACTGATATCCATGGCCCGGGCCGCCATTTCTTTGACAGCCTCCAGGGCGGCCACGTTGGCCTCGTAAGAGCGGCGGGCATTCATCATGTCCACCATCTGCTCGGCCACATTGACGTTGGGGTAACGGACGATCCCGTTCTCATCGGCATCGGGATGGGCCGGATCATAAACCTCCCGGAACGGGGCCTGGTCTTCCACCACTTCCACCACCTCCACCTTGCGCAGGCGGGAAGCGGCGCCCTGCAGGGCCGCCCCGAAATCACGGTCCAGGGGCTTGGCCTCGAACACCACCGATTTGGCCCGGTAAGGTCCGCCTTCCATGGTCCGGGTGGTATTGGCGTTGGCCAGGTTCATCGAGGCGACATTGAGCCGACTGCGCTCGGCCTTAAGGGCCGAACCGCTGATTTTCATCGCTGTCAAAATATCCATGGCTATTTCGCTCCTTCGTCAATTATATGACGCAACCCTTCAAATTTTTTGGCGATCAGTTGCGCCGCCACCTGATACATCATCTGATTTTCCGACAGTTTCAGCATCTCTTCATCCAGATCCACCGGCCGCTCTTCCTCGCGGAAACGCCCGGCCCGGGCCGCTTCCACCGGATCAATGGCGAGATGGCGGGGGTTGGTCCGGGCTACTTGGCCCTGACCGCTGACCACCTGCGCCATCACCCGCTCAAAGGGAAAATCCTGGACCTTGTAACCTGGGGTTTCGAGGTTGGCGATGTTGGACTGAATCATGCCCTGGCGCTCGTTGCGCAGATTCAGGGAGTGATGCATCACTTCAATGGTACCGCCGAACAGTTTATTGATGGGCATAACATCCTCCTTGCTGCCTACTACGGGGATTAACTGTTGCCCATTTTCACATGCAAACCGTGTGCCAGATTAAAGAGAGCCTTGGTTGCGATACTCATTGAGTTTGTTGCGCAGGGTGCGCACACTGATTCCCAGCATTTTCGCGGCATGGGTACGATTGTCATCGGTCTGCCGCAGGGCCTGCAGAATCATCTGCCGCTCCACCTCACGCAGACTGCGCCCGGCCAGGGCGCTATCAAGGGTCGCGGCCGAATCGGGCGAGCCGGAGGCCTCTGCTGCAACCGCCTCGGTGGCAACCGTGGGCGGTGAGGCCTCCGGCTCGGCAGCATCGACGGGCTCGGCGTCGGCCGGCCCCGAAGGTTCCGGAAGCTCCGCTGACGCTGCCGGTTCCGGGGGCAGTTCATCATCCCAGAAGTCCCAGAGTTCCAGCTCATCACCATTGCTGAGCAGCACCCCCCGCTCCAGCAGATTTTCCATCTCCCGCACATTACCCGGCCAGTCGTAGTCAAGAAAACGCTGCCGGGCGGCGGCGGAGAGCTTTTTCAAGGGCTTGTTGTAGCGCCGGCTGTGTTTTTCAATAAAGAAATCCGCCAGCAGAAAGATATCATCGGGGCGCTCCCGCAGGGAGGGCAGGCGAATGGGGATAACATTGAGGCGGTAATAGAGATCCTGGCGAAAGGTGCCATCTTTCACCGCTTCGGCCAAGTCACGGTTGGTGGTGGCCACCACATGCACGTCCACCTTGACCGGCTCCTTGCCGCCCAGCCGATCCACCTCCTCTTCCTGCAGCACCCGCAACAGCTTGGCCTGCAGATGCAGGGGCACTTCCCCGATTTCATCCAGCAGCAGGGTGCCGCCGTGGGCCAGTTCAAACTTGCCTTTTTTGGCCATCACCGCCCCGGTAAAGGCCCCCTTTTCATGCCCGAACAATTCGCTTTCCAGCAAGCCCTCCGGCAGGGCGGCACAGTTCAGGGCGACGAAAGGACCGGCCTTGCGATCGGAAACATGATGGATAAAGCGGGCAAAGACCTCTTTGCCGGTGCCTGATTCCCCCAGCACCAGGACCGTGGCCTTACTGGAAGCCACCGTCCGGGCCCGTTCCAGCAGCCGCAGAAAGTGGCGGTCGCGGCCGATCACCGTGCGGGACCCTTCATCGGTCCGACCCGGCGGCGGCGAGCCGGTTTCGGCGGCCGGAGCAACGGCAGCCGGGCGCGGCTGCTGGCGCATAACCTTTTTGATGGTCTCTTCGATCACCTCAACCGGGAAAGGCTTGAGAATGTAATCCACCGCCCCCTGCTTCATGGCCTCCACCGCCGTCTCCACGGTGGCATACCCGGTGATGATCACCACCGGCAGGCCGGGCCGGACGGCCTGGATTTGCTGCAGCATGGCAATACCATCCATCTCCGGCATCCGGATATCGGTGACCACCAGGTCGGGGGCTTCGCTTTCCACCATCTCCAGGGCCATGCGCCCGTTTTCCGCCACCTTGACCTCGTAACCGCCACGGCTCAAGGCCTCGTAGAGGGCAACACGCATATTCTGTTCGTCGTCAACAACCAGTATTTTTCGGCCCATCGCGCCCATCATCTTATTCCTGAGTTACGTTGTCGGGCAAGAACACCTTGAACACCGAGCCGTGACCGGGGCTGCTGTCCACCCGGATAAAGCCCCGATGGCTTTCAACGATATGGTGGACAATGGCCAGCCCCAAGCCTTTGCCGCCATCTTTAGTGGTAAAAAAGGGGTCAAAGATCCTGTCCCGCTGGTCGGCGGCAATCCCCCGCCCCCGGTCGACCCAGCGGATTTCCAGCAACGGCGGGCTCTGGCGGCTGGCCGGCAGACTGCGGGTAACCAGTTCGACCTCGCCTCCCTCGGGCATGCTTTCCAGGGCGTTGAGCCCCAGGTTAAGCATCATCTGCTCCAGCATCGCCGCATCACCGCAGATCTCCTTTTGCCGATGGCCGTATCGGGCGGCAAAGCGCACCCCCGTCGCCTCACCCAGCGGGGCCAGGTCGGCCAGTACTTTATCCAGCCATGGCTTGACGGCCAGCGGCTTCATTTCCGGCCGCGGCTGGACCGCAAAGGTCAGCACGTTGTCCAGCAGGTGATTCATGGTCTTGATGGCGGCCAGCATCCGGCCGGTGATCCGCCGGTAATCGGGATCATCCCCCAGGTCGCGCTCCAGCATGGAGGCGTACAACTCCAAGCCGCCCAAGGGGTTGCGCAACTCCTGACTCAGAGAAACGGCCAGCTCCTTGATGGCGGCAAACCGCTTGCGGCGGTGCAAATGATCTTCCACCATGGCCGGGTAAGTTACATCTTCCAACGAGAGAAAAAAACCACCCACGTCAAAAAAAGGGCTCTGCAATTCATTACGGGCGATCAGCAGATAGCGGGGGCCACCACGATCCCGCCCCTCTTCCTGCTCGATGAGCAGTCGGCCGCCCGGCCGCCGCAACGGCTCCAGGGCCGACTGTTCCAGTTCCAGGGCGCGCTCCAGCAACTCCCAGCAACTCCGCCCGATGATGGAGACCCCGGCCAAACCCAGCATGGCCCCGGCCTGCCGGTTGGCGGCCAAAAGCTGACCCTGGCGGTCGGCCAGCAGCAGGCCGCCGGGGATACTCTCCAGCATGGCAAAGAAAAATTCCCGCAACTGGTCGGCCTTATCAAACGATAACTGACTCATTGAGCAAACAGGCTCTGCATCTCGGCCGTGGCCAGGTTGATTTCCAACTGGTTAAGATAGTTTTGGGCCATCCGGGCATACATCTGGTCGGGGCCGGCAATGGCGGCCTGCAAGTGCTCCCGGGCCGTCTCGGCCTCCCGGCGCTCGGCCAGCAGGCGACCGAGATACAAGTTGGCGGCCTGGTAATCCGGACCCGCCGTCGGCAGACCCTCGGCCAGAGCGTTTTGGTACGCGGCTTCAGCCTGCTCGCTCAGGCCCTGGCGGCGCAAACCATCTCCGGTGCGGCGGAACCAGCGCTGCAAACCCTCGGGCTCCAGCCACTGCTCTTCCTGAAACCGCGCCATAACCCGGTTCATTTCCGCAAACCTGGCCAGGGCTTCCAGGGTAGCCAGGTAATTTCCGGCATGGGCGGCGCGCCGGCGTTCGGGAGGTTTCTGGGCAAAGGCCTGGCGATAAAACTCCAGGGCTTCATCATAACGAAATTCAGCGGCTCGCAACCGGCCGCTGAGGTAATAAACCTCCGGCATCTCCGGCTCCCCGTCGTAAATCCGGCGCAGGTGCGCCAGCAGCCGGTCGGCGGTATCATAATCGGCCATGGCGAAATAGACCTCCACCCGGCGATAATAAAGATCAACCAGTTCTTCCCGGCTCATTTCGCCGGCCAGCGCCCGGTAATAGACCACCGCCGCCTGCGGGTAAAGGGCCAGCTCTTCCAAGGCCTGGCCGATCAGATAACGCAAGCGACCGGGTTCATAGGCGACCACATGGGGAAATTCATTGAGATACAGTTGGTAGACCCGCTGATACTCCTCTTCCGCCAGCAGGGCCTCGACCAGGAAAACCAGCAGGTCGCCGGCCCGGTTGACCCCGGTGAGGGGATCCGGCCCCGGCTCGGCATGGCGCACATAACTGCGGGCCATCTCCCGCGCCAGGGTCTGGTCGTCGCGCTCCAGGTGACGCCGATACAGTGCGTAACGGGCATCATTGGCAATGGCTTCATGGCCGAACCGCTCGATCACCTGGTAGAAAACAGCATCGGTCTCCGGCCCCGGCACCTCTCGCCGGGTGGCAGTATCATCGGGCCGGCGCCTGGCCTTATCCTGGTATTCAGCCAGCCGAAAGCGCGCCAGCAGCACGGCCCGTTCCCCGGGACTCCCTTCTTCCAGGATCCGGTTGTACAGGCGCCGCGCTGTTTCATGCTCGCCCTGGCGCCGCCGGCTTTCCCCCAGTTCAAATAGCGCCTCGGGCCGACGCGGCGAGTCCGGGGCCAGGTTGATAAAGGAAAAAACCTGCTGATACCCTTCCTGCTCGCGGCCGACCCGAAAATAAGCCTGCCCCAGCAGCAGCAAGAATTCAGGGTTTTGCAGGTGATACTCCTCCGGCGCCACCCGTTGCAACTCCTGGAAGGTGGCTAAAGCCTCCCAGTAAGCCCCTTGCTGGTCGTACGCCAGCCCCAGGTTGGTCATGACCTCCAGCCGAAAAGCCAGCTCCGGCTCTTCGGTGAGTTCCTTGAAAATCTCGATGGCCTCATCCACCCTGGCCACTTCAATCAGGGTACGGGCCTGCCAGTGGCGGGCCCGGGGCACCAGTTCCGAATCTGGGTAGCGCTCGACAAAGAGGCGGAAATAGGTAAGGGCTTCACGCAGAAAGCGCATCTTGAAGTGAGCGATTCCCATCTCCAGGTAGGCCTCTTCCGCCTGCGGGGAGTCGGGGTATTCCACCGTGAAACGGCGAAAAAGATCTCTAATGCGTTCCCAGTCGGGATCGGGTTCGGTGGCGGCGATTTTCTTGCGCAGCGTGGCCGCCCGCCAGAGGGCCTCCTCGGCAAAGGGGGAAGTCGGGTGCTCGCGATGCAGGCGTTCAAAGTCGATGGCCGCCCGCCGCCAATCTTCACGCTCGGCCGCGCCGACGGCGCTCTGCCACAACTCCTGGCCCGCAGCGGCCGCCGCCTGGTGCGGAACCGTCAGCACCAGGCAGAGCACCACCGGCAGCAGCACCAGCAACCATTTAAGCCGGTCTTTCAACGCCAGCGGGCGCCCGGCTCTCTCTGGAGTCACGGCCAGAAGCCACCGCCTGGCCACTCTGCCCCGGCGTGCTGGCCTAAACATCTTCCGGGCCGTTGAGGCGATAGCGTTTCATCTTCTCCAGCAGGGTGGTACGGTTAACGTTGAGCAGCTTGGCTGCCCGATTTTTGACCCAGCCGGTCTGTTCCATGGCCTGGACAATCAGTCTTTTTTCAAACTCGGCCACCACCTCGCTCAAGACAAAGCCGGCCGGAGGGATCGGCCCCGCCGCGACCGTAGGCAAATCAGCTTGCGCCGCGGGGCCGGGGCTTTCCTGCCCCGCCGGCGCCGCACCCATCCCGGCCAGCAGGCGTTCGGGGATATCCTCCCGCCCCAACTCACGCCCGGCGGCCAGAATCACCATCCGCTCCACGGTGTTTTCCAGCTCCCGGACATTACCCGGCCAAGGGTAACGCTGCAGGCAATCCAGGGCCTCGGGCTTGATGCCCCGGATCTTCTTCCTGCGGTTGACATTGAAACGGGCGATGAAATGCTCCACCAGTAAAGGGATGTCCGAGATCCGCTCCCGCAGGGGCGGAGCATCGACGGGAATGACATTGAGGCGGTAATAGAGGTCCTCCCTGAACCGCCCCTCTTTGACCTCGTGCTCCAGGTCCCGGTTGGTGGCCGCCACCACCCGAAAATCCGAACTGATGGTGCGGGTCCCCCCCACCCGTTCAAACTTTTTCTCCTGCAAAACCCGCAGCAGCTTCACCTGCAACATGGGGCTCATCTCGGCAATTTCATCCAGGAAGACCGTGCCGCCGTGGGCCAACTCAAAGCGGCCGGGGCGAGAACGCACCGCGTGGGTAAAGGCCCCCCGCTCGTGGCCGAAGAGTTCGCTTTCCAACAACTCCGCCGGGATGGCCCCGCAGTTGACGGCGATAAAGGGCCCCCGGCCGCGCCCCCCTTCCTGGTGCAAAGCCTGGGCCACCAGCTCTTTGCCGGTACCCGACTCGCCCCTGACCAGGACGGTGGTGTCGGCGTCGGCAACTTTGCGGATCAACACAAAAACCTGTCGGATCCGTTCACTGGTGCCGACGATGGCCGCGCAACCCTGCGCTTCTTCCCGCTCCCGGCACTGATTTCCGTCAGCTTGTTTTAACGCCATAAATCGCCATCCCTCCGCTCCTTACTCCATGAATTTCCCATGACTTTGCAAGATTTTGTCTGTATGTCTATACAATACCGACGAAAAGGGTGTCAATTTTTTTTCATCTTGGTTATATTTGCCGCATGGTCAAGCAAACAGCGACAACCACCCCCATGGTGGAATGCTTCAAGGTGAGCAAGGTCTACCCCCCCGATGTGGTAGCACTGCGGGATGTCTCGCTGAGTGTCAAAAAGGGGGAACTGGTATTTATCACCGGCAGCAGTGGCGCTGGCAAAAGTACGCTGATCCGGCTGATTGGCCGGCAGGAAAAACCCGATGTCGGCATGGTGCTGGTCAACGGGCGCGAAGGGGCCAGGCTCAACCAGGCACAGCAGCAGCGACTGCGCCGGGACATCGGGGTGGTTTACCAGGATTTCCGCCTCCTGCCGCAGCTCAGTGTGGCCCGTAATATCGCCATCGCCATGGAGGTGGATTACCGCTCCCGGCGAGAAACCAATCGGCGGATCAGTGAACTGCTGGAAAACCTGGAACTGACCGGCAAAGAGCGCCGCCCGGTGGAAACCCTTTCCCGGGGTGAACAGCAACGGGTGGCCATCGCCCGGGCGGCCGCCAACTTGCCGTCGCTGCTGCTGGCCGATGAACCCACCGGCAACCTGGATGAAAAGACCGGCCTGCTGATCCTCGAGCTTTTTCGTGAGCTGTCCGCCGCCGGTACCACGGTGATCACCGCCACCCACGACAGCAAACTGTACCGCGACCATGGACACCGGGTGCTGCACCTGGAACAGGGCGTACTGCAATCGGACGGAGTGGGGCAATGAAGAGCAAACCTCACCTCTCTACCTTTCTGGCCGCCATTCTGCAGCAAGCCGGCCGCAACCTGGCAAGATCCTGGCCCACCCAGTTGATGAGCCTGCTGACCGTTGCCCTGTCGGTGCTGATTTTTTCCTTTTTCCTGCTGATCCATCTCAACATGATGGCCGCCGGCGCCAAATTGGGTGATGACCTCAGGCTTACGGTATACTTGGCTGAAGAGATCCACCCCTCCATGCAGCCCCGGGTCCGGGAGCAGATTCACCAGTTCGGCGATATCGCCGAGGTCCGGTTTGTTTCCCGCCAACAGGCCATGACCCGCTTTGCCGAGCATTTGGGCGAGGAGCGGGAAATTTTGGTCGATCTTGAGCCGGACTTCCTGCCTCCCTCCATCGAAGTCATCCCCCGCCCCGGTTTGCTGGGGCTGGGCGAACTGGAGCAACTGGCCGACTTCCTCACCACCCTGCCCCATGTCAGCCGGGTGCAGTACGGCCAAGAGTGGTTGCTGCGCTTTAACAGCTTCAATCGCCTGCTGCGGGTGGTGGTGCTGATCAGCGCCACCCTGCTGACCCTGAACATGATTTTCACCGTTTCCCGCACCATCCAGCTCACCGTGGCAGCCCGCCGGGAGGAACTGGAGATCCTGCGCCTGCTGGGAGCCGACCGGGCCTTTGTCGGCACACCATTCCTGGCGGAAGGGTTGCTGCAGGGCGGCCTGGGTTCCATGCTGGGCCTGGGTTTATTGTACCTGCTGTTTCAATGGGCCGCCGCCCAACTCGAAGGTGCCGGCGTCCTGGCCCTCTTCACTCCGGTCTTTGTGCCATCCTGGCTGCTGGTGCTGATCATCGGTGCCAGTGCCCTGCTCTGCCTTTTCAGCAGCCTGGCGGCAATCAATAAATCACTGCGGGTGTAATCGGCATGCCGGCAAGCAAGCACAGGATCGGCCTGAGCAACGATTGCGGGATGGTTGCAGCACTGCGCCGCTTCCCCCTGCGCACCCTGCTGCCCCTTTGTTTGCTGCTGCTTTTAAGCTGCCCGCTGAACGGCTTTGCCGCGGCCGATGAAACGGCCGATGAAGAGCAGCAAAAACTCGAGTCGTTGCGCCGCAACCTGGCAGAGCAGGAAGATCGTCTGGCCGCCGCCCGGGCCAGAGCCGAGGAGCTGCTGGCGGAACTGGCCGACTTGGACCGGCAGGTGGAACAGCAACAGACGGAACTGGCCACCCTCAGCCGGCACCTTGAAGAACACCAACAGACCAGAGCGCAGAAACAGGATCAACTGGCCCAGCTTAAAGCTGCCCACGAGCGAGCCGGGAAAAAAGTACAGCGTCGCCTCACGGCCGCCTACCAGACCGGGGAAGTGGCCATTCTCAACATCCTTTTCAGTGCCGAAAGCCTGCCTGACCTGCTGGAACTGCAGGATTATTTCCACTTTCTCCGGGAGCACGACCAGACTCTGATCAACGGCTATCGCGACCAGATCGCCACCCTGCAAGAGGCCCGGCAACACCTGGCCCAACTGGAAGAGGCGCTGCTGGCCGACAAGGCCATGGTCAAGAACCGGGAAGAGCAGCTCCAAGCTACCCGCCGGGAACAGGCCGAGGTGCTGCGCCGGGTGCAAAACCAGCAACGGTTGCACCAGCAAGCCCAGCAGGAAATCAGCAAAGCCGTGGATCTGCTGGCCATTGCCCTCACCGCTACCCTGACCGACCAGTCCAAACGGGTACCGGGAAGCGAGGGGGCCACGGCCCCTTCCCCGACCCCAACACCAGGCACCGGGGAGGATGATTTTGCCAACCTGCGAGGCCTCGTCCGCTGGCCGGTTGAGGGCAAGGTGATCACCGGATTCGGGCAGACCATCCGGGGTCCGCTTGGGGAGGTTGGCGAAAGCCGCGGCATTATCATTAAAACCGACATCGGCGCGCCCGTAAGAGCCCTGGCCGCCGGCACCGTGGCCCATGTGGGGGAAATGCCCGGTTACGGCAAAATGATCATCGTTAATCATGGGCAGCGCTATTTCAGCCTGCTGGCCGGGCTGGCCGAAATCAACTCCCGGGAGGGCGCCCCGGCACGGCCGGGGCAGATCATGGGCACCACCGCCGCAGCCGGTGGCGCTGAAGGCCGGCTTTACCTGGAGATCCGTCAGGGGGTCCAGACCCTGGATCCCATGGAATGGCTGCAAGACAACCGGTAAGCGGTCACGGGGTGCGCATCTTGTGGCGATCAAACCCGGCTTGTGTACTGATGTACGCGGCACCGAGCCGGTACCACCCATGACCGGGCCGGCAGGGGAGGCAAAAATGGACAATTAATATTGTCTATAAGCCTGGAACATGATAGCATTTACCGATAAAGACAAGTCATCTTGCAAGGTGGCTTGCCCGATATTTTATTTTACCCTGGCTGAGATCGTACCATGAAAATTACCCGCAAGCTGTTGACCCGCCTCGCCCTGCCCGGCCTGGGGGCCGTCTTTTTCCTTTTGCTGGCCTTCTATCATCTTCCGGACGGCCAGGCGGCCAAATCCCAGGATACTTACCGGCACCTGGAAACCTTTACCAACGTTCTGCATATCATTCAGCAAAGTTACGTGGACGAAGTGGACCCCGAGGAGGCCATTGAAGGGGCCATCCGGGGGATGCTCCAATCCCTTGACCCACATTCCTCATATCTGCGAGCCGACGATTTCAAGGACCTGCAGATGGAAACCAAGGGGGCTTTCACCGGCATCGGTATTGAGATCAGCATGCGTGACGGGATGCTGACCGTGGTAGCCCCCATCGAAGGCACCCCGGCCGACAAAGCAGGACTGCGGGCCGCCGACCGGATTGTCGGCATCGACGGGGAAACCACCAAGGGTATTTCGCTGATGGAAGCGGTTAGAAAACTGCGCGGCCCAGAAGGCACCGAGGTCACCGTAACCATTCACCGCGATGGCTGGTCGGAGTTCCGGGATATCACCATTGTACGGGGGGTTATTCCCATCTACAGTGTTAAGTCCGAACTGCTGGAGCCCGGTTACGCCCATATTCGGATCAGCAACTTCCAGGCCAAGACCACCAAAGACTTCCGCGAGGCGTTAAACAACTTTCAAAAACAGGAAGAACTGAAGGGAGTAATCCTGGATTTGCGCAACAACCCCGGTGGACTGTTGGACCAGGCTGTACAGCTGGCCGACGTCTTTCTGGATGAAGGGGTGATTGTTTCCACCAAAGGCCGGATCCGGGAGCAGAACATGGTCTTTGAAGCCCGGAAAACCAGTGGCCGCGACCGTTACCGCTTTCCCTTGGTGGTACTGGTCAACGAGGGCAGCGCCAGCGCTTCGGAAATTGTGGCCGGAGCCCTGCAGGATCATCAGCGGGCGGTAATTCTGGGCACTCCCACCTTCGGCAAAGGTTCGGTCCAGACCATTATCCCGCTCAACGATGGGGCCGGCTTGCGACTGACCACCGCCCGCTACTACACCCCCAGCGGCATTTCAATTCAGGCTAAGGGCATCACCCCCGATATCGAAGTACACAACGAGCCGCCCAACAACGCCACGACTGCCGCGGCGGAGAAAGATCAGCCCCCGCCCCATATGACTTTCCGGGAACGCGACCTGCTCCACCACCTGGACAGCGATCGGCGGCAACCAAAAACGCCTGAAGCTGAAGAGAAAAAAGACGATAAAGACAAGGAATTACGGGAAAAACTGGCCCGCGACCGCCAGTTGCAAACCGCCCTGACCTTGCTCAAAGGGCTCCAGGTTTTCAACCAGCGGGGCACTCCCTAATCCCTACTTCGCAACCCCCGTGGTCAATCAGTTGCGACGGTGTAACTGAGAATACCCCCTGCGAGACGATCTTCCAAAGAGTAAGCGGCCACGGGGCACCCCAGATTGCGGCAAGCAGACCGGCGCAGCGTAATCGGGGACAGTTTTCAAAACTGTCCCCTCCTCAAGCCGGGCTGATCGCCGCAAGGTGGGGTGCCCCGTGATCGCTTACGCGGCGGTAGAAATCGTTGCCGGCCAGGTCGTTGATCACCACCGCCGGAAAGTTTTCCACCTCGAAACGGAACATGGCTTCGGCTCCGGCATCGGCAAAAGCCACCAGTTCGCTTTTGCGGATGCAGCGGGAGAGCAGGGCACCGGCCCCGCCGATGGTGGCCAGATAAATGGCCCCATGGGCCAGCATGGCTTGGCGCACCTCCTCCGAGCGAGGGCCTTTCCCCATGGTGGCCGTCAGCCCCAACTCCAGTAACCGGGGAGTATAGGCGTCCATCCGATAACTGGTGGTGGGGCCGGCGGCTCCGATTACCCGGCCCGGCAGAGCCGGCGTCGGGCCCACGTAGTACAGCAGTTGCCCCCGCAGGTCCACCGGCAAAGGGCGCCCTTCATCAAGCAGCGCGCAGAGGCGCCGGTGGGTTTGATCCCGCCCGGTGTAGAGCACACCACTCAAACTTACCAGTTCCCCGGCCTTAAGTTCGGCCACCACGGCAGGATTAAACGGCACCTCCACCCGGCGCAACTGTTGCAAAAACTGGGAAACAGGGGATATCTTCGGCATCATCAAACCTCGCAGCAACCAAATTACAGGTAAGCGTTCACCAAGGGCACTAACCTACCGGTTTAACGGGCTGTAACCGAACAGCCGTGCCGCAGGTTCGGGTAAGCAACCAGGCGCGGCGTACCCCCTGTACGTAAGCCTGGCTGATCGCCCGAAAATGCGGTGCGGCTGTTCGATTACAATTACAGGGTGAGCTCTTTGTGGCGGTGGGCGTGGCATTGAATATTAACCGCCACCGGCAAGCTGGCGATATGGGAAGGAAACAGTTCCAGGTGCACCGCCAACGCCGTATTGTTGCCACCCATCCCGTGCACCCCTGCCCCCTGCTTATTGATTTCGGCCAGGATGGCAGCCTCCAGTTCAGCGGCATCCTGCCGGGCATGGGGCTGCCCCAGGGGGCGGCAAAGGGATTTCTTAGCCAGGTAAGCCGCTTTTTCAAAACTGCCCCCCACCCCCACCCCGACAATCACCGGCGGGCAAGGATTGGAACCGGCGGCCACCACCTGCTCCACCACGTAATCGATGATCCCCCGCTTACCGGCAGACGGCGGCAGCATGGCCAACGCGCTCATGTTTTCACTGCCGCACCCCTTGGGCAGCAGCCGCAGGGTAAGGGAATCACCGGCCACCGGCTCCAGATGAACAACCGCCGGAGTGTTGTCGTTGGTGTTGACCCGGGTCAACGGATCACATACCGAATTGCGCAGATAACCATCCCGGTAGCCGCGGCGCACCCCTTCCTCGACGGCAGCCATCAGGTCGCCATCGACCTTTACCTCCTGCCCCAGTTCCACAAACACCACCGCGATCCCGGTGTCCTGGCAAACCGGCAACCGTTCCCGGCTGGCAATGTCCGCATTTTCCAGCAGCAACTCCAGCACATTACGGGCCAGTTCCGCCGACTCCCGGTCCCTGGCCTGCAGCAGGGCCTCCAGGATGTCCGGTTCCAGGTCGCAGGCCGCCGCCACCACCAGCCCGCGTACCGCCGTCACAATTTCCTCGGCCTTAATTATCCGCATTACTGGTCGTTCTCCGAACGGCGGCTGCGCA
Source organism: Desulfurivibrio alkaliphilus AHT 2 (assembly GCF_000092205.1). Classification (GTDB taxonomy): domain Bacteria; phylum Desulfobacterota; class Desulfobulbia; order Desulfobulbales; family Desulfurivibrionaceae; genus Desulfurivibrio; species Desulfurivibrio alkaliphilus. The sequence goes on from NC_014216.1 coordinate 1,419,355, forward strand.
AGGCCATACTCTGCTGCCTGAAGCTGTGCTGCACCAGCTTGTCACGATCTTCCTCCATCAGCAGGGCAAACTCAGACCCCACCCGGTAAATGGTTTTACCCTGGTGCTCGCCCTCGCTTTCACATTTGACCACCCGAACAAAGAAGTAAAGGAAGGTGTAGGCCGGCAGCAGGGCCAGATGCACCTCGATCAGATCACCGGGCTGAAAGGCCTCAAAGGAGTAAAAAGAGAGCCCTTTTCCGCTGAGGTTGACCTTCTGCATTTTGAGGGCGTCGAAAACACTGCGCTCACCTTTGACCCTTTTAAGCAGCAGGTTGATTTTGTTGTCCAGGTGCCGGAGAAAATCGGCCATATCCGGGTCCTTGGCCCGCAAGCGGTCCAGGGCGGCATGGGCCCCAACATACATTTGGATATCCGACAACCCTTCCTGGGTATAAATGGAGATTCCCTGCCGATAATCTTCGGCGATGTCTTCAAATTTTTCCGCCGAGACCTTTTTGTAGGCCAGCAGGACCCGATCCGTGGCCCGCACCGCCCCTCTCCGGTTTCGTCCGTCACTCATAGCCCGCTCCTGTGCATAATGGTCGACACCCCAACGGGCCGGCAACTCACTGCCGGTCCAGGTCGATAAAGTCCTCGAAGCCCTCAAACACCCGCAAATCCTCCCCCGGCCTGATCCGAAATTCCACCCGCCGGTTAGCCGCCCGCCCTTCGGCGGTATCGTTGGGTGCCACCGGCCGGCTGTCGGCGTAGGCTTCGGCGGCCAAGCGATCCCGGGGGATTTCATAGTGTTCCAGCAGGTATTCCACCACCGCCACCGAACGCGCCGCCGACAGGGCCCAGTTGGAGGAAAAAGGCGCCCCCGGCCGCATGGGCACGTTATCAGTATGGCCCTCCACCACCATGGTGGCCTGGCTGGTCACCAGGATCTCGCCCAGTTGGTCCAGCAGAGCCTTGAAATCTTCCTTCAAATCCGCCCGGCCGAAGGCAAAAGCCACCGAATCTCTGATCCGCACCGTCACCTCTCCGGCCTCATCTTCTTCAACGGTGACCAGGCCGGCATCTTCCAGTTCCCGAAAAAGCTGCTGGATCGGCTCCCGCACTTCAAAAGGGACGGTTTCAAACACCGTGGCAATAATTCTTTCTGCCTTTGGAATCTCGTGGGCCGGGGTAATCGCCTGCACCCCGAAGGCCCGCTTGATGGAACCGGTTACCTTGAGGAAACTCGGCTCATCCAGGGTGGAAAAAGAGAGAATCAACACCAGAAAGCAGAGCAGCAGAATGGCGATATCGGCAAAGGTCGCCATCCACAGGGGCGCCCCCGGCGTCGGCGGCGGTCCTTTTTTGGTTCGCTTCCTAGCCATTGCTGCTTACCGGTTGGCCATGCTGTTTTTACGATCCTTGGGCGGCAGAAAGGTTTCCAGAAATTCTTCCATCACCCGGGGATTAAGCCCTTTGAGGATCCCCAGCACCCCTTCAATGATCAACTGCCGGTTTTGCTCCTCTTCCTGGCTGCGCAGGGCCAGCTTGTCGGCGATGGGAATAAAGAGGAAGTTGGCCAGCACCGCCCCATAAAGGGTGGTCAACAGGGCCACCGCCATACCGGGCCCGATGGCCGCCGGATCATCCATGACCGACAGCATCTGCACCAGCCCCACCAGGGTGCCGATCATCCCAAAGGCCGGGGCCGAAGTTCCCATGCCGTTGAAAACCTGGTTGCCCACCAGGTGACGAGCCTGGGTGAGTTCCACCTCCTTTTGCAGCACCTCTTCGATGAACTCCGCCTCATGCCCATCCACGCAGTACATGATCGCCTTTTTCAAAAACGGATCGGTAATCGGCTGCTGCTCCAGCACGATCAGGCCGTTTTTGCGGGCCACATGGGCCAGGTTGACGATCTCGGCAATCACCTCTTGGGGGTTGTTGACCCGCATGGTGAAAGCATTCATGGCGATCCTGGCGGAGTTGATCACATCGGCCATGCTGAAGCGGATCATGGCCGTCGCCAAGGTGCCACCGAAAACGATGAGTACCGACGGGGGGTTGAAAAAAATCCCGGGGGCATCACCCAACAAAATGGCTCCCATCAGCAGCACGGAGCCCAGGATCACCCCTATTAAGGTTGCTAAATCCATAGATTAGACCTTTTTCACCTCTTTCTTAAGCGCCTCCGGCCAAGGCGGTGCATGCGATCTTACGACTACTTATCGGCCAGGCCGCCTTTTTCTTCAACCAGGGGCCCGAAAGAATGCTCGGCGGCGGGAAATTCGCCGGCCGTCACCTCCCGCTTAAAAGCGGCCAGGGCCTGATCCGCCTGGTCGGCCAGCCGGGCGTATTGCTTGGCAAACTTGGGGGTAAAGTCCCGGAAAAGACCCAGCAGATCATGGGTAACCAGCACCTGGCCATCACAATGGGGTCCGGCGCCGATACCGATGGTGGGAATTGCCAGCTCGGCGGTGATCCGCCCGGCCAGCAGAGCCGGCACACACTCCAGCACCAGGGCCGAGACTCCGGCGGCCGCCAGGGTCCGGGCATCATGCTCCAGCTTGGCCGCCGAGGCGGCATCCCTGCCCTGTACCTTAAAGCCCCCAAGTTGGCCGGCGGTTTGAGGCGTCAAACCAATGTGCCCCACCACCGGGATGCCGGCCCGGACCACGGCGGCGGCAATCGCCGCCACTTCGGCCCCGCCTTCCAGCTTCACTGCCGCGCAACCGGCTTCCTTGAGAAAGCGGCCGGCGTTGACGATGGCGTCCCGCTCTCCGGCCTGATAAGAAAGAAACGGCATATCACCCACCAGCAGAGCCTCCCTGACCCCCCGGCGCACCGCTTTGGCATGATGAATCATCTCATCCATGGTCACCGGCACGGTGGAATCATGCCCCAGGGCCACCATGGCCAGGGAGTCTCCCACCAGCACCAGATCAACGCCGGCCCGGTCCACCAGAGCCCCAAAGGCGGCGTCATGGGCGGTAAGCATGGTAATTTTCTCGCCGGCGGCCTTTTTCGCCGCCAGGTCACAAACGGTCTTCACGGCTCGGCTCATGCTGCCACCTATTCTTCCTTGTGTTTTTGGGCCGCCTTGCGGACCGCCAGCGACGGCGCATCGGTAAACAGTTCGGGGTTTGCGGCCGGTACCGCGGCAGCCGGGCGAAAATTGCGACCGAAATGTTCATAGGCGGCCCGGGTAGCCATCCGGCCCCGGGGAGTGCGGACCAGAAAGCCGGCCTGGATCAGAAAGGGTTCATAGACATCTTCCAGGGTGTTTTTTTCTTCGCAGACCATGGTGGCCAGGGTTTCCAGCCCAATGGGCCCCCCCTGGAAGCGGTCGATCAGGGCCAGCAGAATCCGGCGGTCCATTTCATCAAAACCCAGCAGGTCCACCCCCAGCATGCTGAGGGCGGCATCGGCGATCTCGGCGGTGATCTTGCCCCGACCCTTGACCTCGGCAAAATCCCGCAGGCGGCGCAGCAGCCGGTTGGCGATCCGGGGGGTGCCCCGGGAGCGGCGACCGATCTCCAAGGCGCCGGCCTGGTCAATGGGTACTCCCAGCAACTCCGCCGACCGCTTGACGATGGCCACCAGTTCTTCCGGGGCATAAAAGTCCAGGCGCAGGGAAAGACCGAAGCGATCCCGCAGCGGCGGGGTCAGCAGGCCGGTACGGGTGGTGGCCCCCACCAGGGTGAAGCGGGGCAAAGACATCTTCACGCTGCGCGCCCCCGGCCCCTGGCCGATCACCAGGTCCAGTTCAAAATCCTCCATGGCCGGGTACAGGATCTCTTCCACCACATGGTTAAGGCGGTGAATTTCATCGATGAACAGCACATCCCCTTCCTGGAGACTGGTGAGAATGGCGGCCAGATCACCGGCCCGCTCAATGACCGGCCCGGAAGTAACCCGGATGCCGGCTCCCATCTCATTGGCGATCACGTAGGCCAAGGTGGTCTTGCCCAGGCCGGGAAAACCGTGAAAAAGGGTATGATCCAGGGCCTCCCCCCGGCCTTTGGCGGCGGCAATGGCGATCTCCAGGTTCTCCTTGACCTGCTCCTGGCCAATATACTGGTTCAGCAGCTTGGGCCGCAGGGCCACCTCGCAAAGATCCCCGGTAACCGCATCGGGGCTGACAACTCGCTCTTCCTGATTCATATTAACCGCTCACCAAGAGCAAATGACTTAACCAGACAACGGGCTGTAAACGTTCAGCGGTGCCGCAGGTTGCGGCAAGCGAACCGGCGCCGCGTACCTCAGGTACGCAAGCCGGGTCGATCGCCGCAAGATGCGGTGCTGCTGGACGTTTACGATTCATGCCAAGGACCTCAAGGCTTGCCGCAACAACTCTTCCACCGGCAGTTCAAGGGAGACATCGGCAGCCGACCGCAGACCCTCCAGCGCCGCCCGGGCCTGGGAAGCCGGGTAGCCGAGGTTAAGAAGGGCGGAATAGGCGTCCTGAAAGGAAGGTTCATTGAAGTCGGCGGCGGCCGCCGAGGAGGGAGAAAGCGCGGCACCCGGCCCGACGACGGTACCAGCATCGGTGGTGGCCGTGGGAAAGAATTCCATTTTGTCGCCCAATTCCAGGCACAGTCGTTCGGCGGTTTTTTTCCCCACCCCGGGCAATTTTTTCAGAAAAACAATATCGCCGGCGATGATCGCCCGGCTCAGGGCAGCGGGCTCGGCGGCGGCGAGAATATTCATGGCCAACCGCGGCCCCACCCCGGAAACCCCCAACAGCAGCTGAAACATTCTCTTCTCGCGACTATCGGGAAAGCCGTAAAGATTGAAGGAGTCCTCCCGGACCACGGTCTGAATATACAAAAAAAGCTCTTCGCCGACGGCCGGCAGGCGATCATGGCGGGAGGCGGGCAGAAAAACCTCATACCCTACGCCGCCCACCTGGAGCACCAGACTGTCCGGCCCTTTATGGGCCAGTTTTCCCTGCAAAGAAGCAATCACTTATTCATCTCGCTTAAATTAACCCCATTTACCACTTGCAGCTTAACCGGCCGTAAAGGTTAACCAGTCGCTGCGATGGTTGGCACCGCAGATCGCCACGGCCAGGGCATCGGCGGCATCTTCCGATGGGCTGGCCGACAGGTTCAGCAGGGATCGCACCATCCGCTGCACCTGTTCCTTGCTGGCCCGCCCGTAACCGGCCACCGCCTGTTTGACCACCAGGGGGGTAAACTCCGCCAGCGGCAGGTTATGCTGCATGGCGGCCAGCAGAATCACTCCCCGGGCATGGCCAAGTTTCAAAGCCGCTTTGGGGTTGCCGGCTACAAACACCTCCTCCACCGCCATTCTGTGGGGCCGATGCAGGCTGATCACCTCACCCAGACCCTGGTGTATCCGGAGGATCCTGGCCGCCAGGGAACCGTAGCGCGCCACCCGCAGCACCCCGCAAGTGATGAAACGCAACCTGGGACCATCCTGCTCGATAATTCCGTAGCCGGTGATTCGCGAACCGGGGTCCACCCCTAAAATTCGTTCGCCTCCGCTCAGGAGATGGCCTCCATCACTGCATCGGGAATGTCGAAGTTGGCATGCACATGCTGAACATCATCGTTATCTTCCAGGCTGTCCAGCAACTTCATAAGTTGCCGGGCGGTTTGTTCATCGCCGACCTCCACGGTATTTTTGGGAATCATGGCAATGGAGGCCTCGAGAAAAGCAATCCCTTTGGCCTGCAGGGCCTCGCTCACCGCGGCAAAGTCGTCGGGTTCGGTGAGCACCTGGAAGGTGCTTTCTTCCACCACCACATCTTCGGCCCCGGCCTCAAGGGCGGCCTCCATCAGTTCATCTTCCGAAGTCGCCTCCCGCTCCACCAGGATCTGGCCCTTGCGGTCGAACATCCAGGAAACACAGTTGCTCTCTCCCAGGTTGCCGCCGGCCTTGCTGAACATAAAACGAACGTCGGCCACGGTGCGCACCCGGTTATCGGTCATGCACTCCACCATCACCGCCACGCCGCCGGGACCGTAGCCTTCATAGGTGATCTCCTCGTAGGCGACCCCTTCCAGCTCACCGGTACCCTTCTTGATGGCCCGCTCGATATTATCCTTGGGCATGTTTTCCGCCTTGGCGGCGGCCACGGCGGTCCGCAGGCGGGGGTTGCCGTCGATGTCGCCGCCGCCCAGCCGGGCGGCCACCATGATTTCCTTGATCAGCCGGGTGAAGATCTTGCCCCGCTTGGCGTCCATCGCCCCCTTGCGGTGCTTGATGTTGGCCCATTTGGAATGTCCTGCCATATGCTCCTCTTAGCTCATGTTATTTTGTATATATGTATAGTGAGACCTGGTTTCACCCTTTATAGTCCATGGCCAGCAAGAAAACTTCCCGGCTTTCAGTACGTGAACTTTTGGGCTTGAACACCTTGACCTTGCCAAATGATCGGCGGACGTCGGCTACCAGTTCCTGGAAATCTTCGCCCTCAAAGACCTTGCAGTAGAGATGGCCGCCAGGCTGCAGCCAATTTGCCGCCAGTTCCAGCACCGTGCGGGCCAGGCGCAGAGATTGCTGCTGATCGGCCCAGCGATTGCCGGTGGTGCGAGGAGCCATGTCGCTGATCAGCACCCGGTAACGGGAGCAGATCCCCCGCACCTTTTCCTGCACCGACTCCCTGGTAATATCACCCAGCACAAAATGGAAGGGGGCCCCGCCCCGGGTCTTGATGGGACCGGCGGTGATATCCACCCCCACCACCAGCCCCTGGCGTCCTACCACCCGGGCGGCGTAGATGGACCAACTGCCCGGTTGGCACCCCAGATCCAACACCTTGTCGCCGGGCCGCAGCAGCTTGAATTTTTGCTGGGCCTCTTCCAGCTTATACACCGAACGAGCGGGGTACCCCTCTTTACGGGCCTTGCGAAAATAAAAATCCTGAACCTGTTTCATGGCCAAAAATGCCCTGCCCCGACGACCGTTACCTGTTATAAAAAGGCTTTAATTTAGTCGGAAAACCGCTGCTTGACAAGCATAAAGCCCAAGCCGAACAATGGTAAGCGAACAGCCGCACCGCATCTTCGGGCGATCAGCCAGGCTTACGTACAGAGGGTACGCTGCGCCTGGCTGCTTGCCCGAACCTGCGGCACGGCTGTTCGCTTACGGCCCGTGAGACCGGCAGCTTAGGACCCCTGGTGAACGGTTGTCCAGAGTTCAAGCAGGCGGCGGTATACTTGGCTGCGGGGCAGGTCCAGGTCGATGGCCATTTGCCGGGCCGCGTCTTTCAAAGATAGACCGGCCTGGTCCCGGTACCAGGCCGCCAGTTGGGCAAAATCTTCCCCGGAGGGCCGCTCCGCCGCCAACGCCGCCGGCTCGGCCCCGGCCAGCAGCACCACAAATTCACCCTTGATAGCCGGGCGTTTTTGCAGCCGGGCCAGCAATGCCCCCAACTCACCCACCAACACCTCTTCATGGATCTTGGTCAACTCCCGAGCCAGCACCACCCGGCGCTCACCCAGGACCGCCAGGACATCGGCCAGGCTTTTAAGCAGGCGGTGGGGGGATTCGTAAAAAACAAGCGGGTGCGGTTCCGTTGCCAGGCTTTGCAGCAGTTTGCGCCTCTCTCCACTGCGCCCCGGCAGAAACCCCAGAAAAAGGTGACTTGCCCCAGTCTGGCCCGCCACACTCAAAAAGGCCGCCAGGGCCGAGGCGCCGGGCAACGGCACCACCGGCAGGCCGGCCTCCCGTACCCGGTTGACCAGGCGCGCGCCGGGGTCGGCAATCCCCGGGGTGCCGGCGTCGGAAACCAAGGCCACCATCTGGCCGCTCAGCAACTTGGCCATGATCTCCTCGCCCCGCCGGGCCTCGTTTTCCCGGTAATAGCTAAGACAGGGGGTTTTAAGGGCGAAGTGATTAAGCAGCTTTCTGGTGCGCCGGGTATCTTCGGCGGCAATCAGGTCAACCTCGCCCAGAACACGCAGGGCCCGCAGGGTGATATCTTCGAGGTTACCGATGGGGGTTGCCACTACATATAGGGTGCCGCCGGTGGTCTCAGGCATCTCTACCGCCGTCACCAGCGGCCGTTAAACGACCGGCATCCGTTGCGGCAAAGGGCAGGCGAAGCTTGAAAGCGCCGCCGGGGCCGTCCAGGCAAAGCAACTCACCGCCACAGCCCCGCACCAACTTGCGCGCCAGGTACAAGCCAAGCCCCTGGTGATTGCTGCGGGTGGTAAAGAAAGGGGCAAAAATTTGGTCGCGCTGCTCCCCAGGGACTCCCGGGCCGCTGTCCCGAACCACCAGCTCCACCATTTCTCCATCAGTCAAGGTAAGGATCACCAGCGATGCCCGCTCACCCTCACGCACCGCCTCCAGGGCATTTTTCAGCAGGATATGCACCACTTCATGCACCACCACCAGGTCACCGACCAGGGCGGGCAGCTCGGGGGCCAGTTCAAGCTTGCGCTCCAGCTTGTGCTTATAAAAAGTGTCGGCGCAAAGAAATTCGTCTTCGCAGCGCACCACGTCATTGAGATTCCAGCCTCGAGGCTGCGGCCCTTCGGCGGGCAAAGCGGGCATGGTCAAGGCCCGGCGCAAAATCTCCGCTCCCTGCCCGATCCTCTCTTTGAACTGGGTCAGGCCCTTTTGCTGTTCCTCCAGCACCACCGCCAACTCACCCAGGGGTCCGGCCGCCTGAGCCGGGGTTTCGGCTGCTTTTACCTGGGCCAGTAAGTCGGCCGCCCTTTCCAGGGCGAGACGGGACACATCACCATAAAATGAGGCCACCTGCATCACCCCGTTAAGGTTGTGAGTAATCCCCCGGAACAAACGCCCCACGGCGGCATCATAAGACCTGGCCAGATAGGCCTTCTCCCAGCAACGAAGCAACTCGTCGGCGGTTGAATTCTCAACTTGCGCAACCATAAAAAGAGGACCTCCTTGCCAATGGTTTCGACGGCCCATCATTTTCCTCAATGGCCGCCCATGGGGGGTGTCAACGGGGATTGTCCAGGGGCCACCAGCCGTCCTTTTCAAAGGGCTGCCAGCGCGGGGCCCGGACAAAGGGACAGGCCGCACCGGCAAACCGGCACGTCCGTACTGCCAGCATAGCGGGAAAGCGTAAACTTGACAAGGTAAGCTAATAACCCTGGTGAACGGTTACTTGACAAGAAGCCGCAGTGATTGGCTGAAAATAGATTGCCCCCGGCAGCGATTTTCGGTAAAAGGGCATGGTCCTTAATCCATCCACCAAGGCAGGAAAAGCACGTGTCGACCCCCCCGAACACCACCCCCGAGAGCCACCTGCACCAGGACGTGCACCTGGTCAGCCTGGCCGGCCGGCAGATTTTTCTGATCGGCACCGCCCATGTCTCTCAAGAATCCGCCGACCTGGTTCACCAGGTCATAGACGAGTTGCGCCCTGATGCGGTCTGCCTGGAACTGGACGAAAAGCGCTATCAATCTTTGGCCCACCGCAAAAAATGGGAACTGCTGGACCTCAAGGAAATTATGCGGCGCCGCCAGTTGGCCACCCTGTTGATCAACCTGCTGCTGGCCTCTTACCAGAAGAAGCTGGGCGACAAGCTGGGGGTGCAGCCGGGCAGCGAGTTGCTAAACGCCGCCCGCCAGGCGGAAGAGCTTAATATCCCCGTAGCGCTTTGCGACCGGGACGTCCGGATCACCATGCGCCGGGCCTGGCGGGCCACTCCCTGGTATCGCAAGATGATGCTGCTGGCCACCCTGCTGGCCGGCATGTTCGACCGCAGCGAAATCAGCGAGGCCGATCTGCGGGAGTTGCGCAACACCGACCTGCTCTCCGAGCTGATGGCCCAGCTGGGCCGGGAGCTGCCGGAGCTCAAAGAGGTGCTCATCGACGAGCGCGACACCTATCTGGCGGAAAAAATCAAGGCCACCAGCGGAGACAAGCTGGTGGCGGTGGTCGGGGCCGGCCATGTGGCCGGCTTGAAAAAAGCCCTCGCCCAGGACCGGCAGGAGCAAATGGCGACCATCAGCCGGATTCCGCCGGCCGCCAAAACCTGGAAAGCCCTGGCCTGGGCGGTACCGGCAATAATCTTGAGTGCACTGGCCTATATTGCCATCAGCAAGGGTATGGCCGTGGCCGGCCAGAATCTGATTTACTGGATTTTAGCCAACGGCATTCCCGCCGCCATCGGCGCGGCTTTGGCTCTGGCCCATCCCCTGACCATTGCCGGGGCCTTTGTCGCCGCGCCGGTAACCAGCCTGACCCCGGTGATCGGGGCCGGTTACGTCACCGCCTTTCTCCAGGCCAATTTTCGCCCCCCCCTGGTGGTGGAATTTGAGCGCGTCCTGGATGACATGAACAGCCTGGGGGGCTGGTGGCGCAATCGCCTGCTGCGTATTTTTCTGGCCTTCATCCTGCCGGCCATCGGCAGCATGATCGGCACATGGGTCGGCGGCTACGAGATCCTTTCCAACGTTTTTTAGTAAACGTTCAGCCGCACCGCATCTTCGGGCGATCAGCCAGGCTTACGTACAGGGGTACGCGGCGCCTGGCTGCTTGCCCGAACCTGCGGCACGGCTGAACGTTTACGGCTCGTTAAACCGCCAGGTTAGTACCCTTGGTGAAAGCTTATTTTTTTAACCAACGACTACGGGAACCAGTCAGATGCCAGAACATGAAAATCTTTACCTGCGCGGCTCCCTGGCCCGCGAACTGCGGGCCCAGGGCCATCACCTCAACCCCACGGTGATGGTTGGCCGGGAAGGTCTTACGGCGGCGGTGCTGGCCGCCCTGGAGGCGGTGTTGACCGCGCACGAACTGGTGAAAATCAAAATTCAGGAAGGCTGCCCGGAGGACAAAACCACCGTGGCCCAACAGCTGGCCGCCGACAGCAACAGCCGGATCGTCCAGATTATCGGCGGCACCATTCTGCTTTACCGCCGGCTACCGCCGGCCAAGCGTCACTCGGACGGCCCCCGCTGCGACCCCGGCCAGGGCGAATGCCCCAAAGGCAGCCGCCGGGGCCACCGGCGCGGGGGCAAAACGGCTGGCCCCGCCGGCAGCGGCAGCCCCAAGAGCGGGACAATCCGCTCGCTGTCCCGGCGGCGCAAAGCTTCCGGGCGAGGTAAAACCCGCTGAACCAACCGAGCTGAACAGGTCCCATGCCTAAAGATCAACTGTTCAACCACGGCAAGGTCGCCAGCGACTTCCGGTTCACCGCCGAGGTGGCCGAGGTCTTCGACGACATGCTGCGCCGTTCGATCCCCAATTACGAGCAGGTCATTGAAATGAACGCCCTGCTGCTGGAGTGTTTTTTGCGGCCCGGCGACCGGCTATACGACCTGGGCTGCTCCACCGGCAACACCTTGCTGCACCTGGCCCGGCGCCTGCAGATCCCGGAGCTGCGCCTGATCGGGGTGGACAACTCAGCGGCAATGCTGGACAAGGCCCGGCGCAAGGCGGCCGGTTACGCCCCCGGCGAGGCCATCGAGTTTGTCGAGGGCGACATCGGCGACTTTAACGGCCAAAACGCCGGGGCGATCATTCTCAACTACACCATGCAATTCATCCGCCCCTTGCAGCGGCCGGACTTTGCCGCCACCCTGTACCGGGCCCTGCGCCCGGGCGGCATCCTGATTATGAGTGAGAAGATCATCTCCCACGACCCGGAACTAAACCGCCATTTCATCGATTTTTATTTCGACTTCAAGCGTTCCCGGGGCTACTCGGAAATCGAGATCAGCAAAAAAAGGGAGGCCCTGGAAAACGTGCTCATTCCCTTCTCTCTGGCAGAAAACCGCCAGTTGCTGGAACAGGCCGGCTTTAAGCGGGTGGAGAGCGTTTTTCAATGGTTCAACTTCGCTTCCCTGGTGGCGGTTAAGTAGCAAGCGCTCGTAAGCGTTCAGCCACGCAGTATCGACAAGTTTACAGGTTGCAAATGGATATAAAAGCGGCGGATTATCTGGATCTGATGCCCAAGGCGGATGACGGGGCGGTGCGACGGTGGCGGGCCGACCACGAAAAACGCCTGGCCCGCCCCAAAAAAGGATTTCTGCGCTTCCAGGAGCCCTGGCGGCAAATTTGCACCCTGCCGCCGGCGGAGAGTTGCGATTTCAGCGGCGATGCGGTGCGCATCGGCCGATGCGGGGAACTTAACCACACGCAATACGACTTGCTGCACGAGTCATTACGGCGCTTCATGCCCTGGCGCAAGGGGCCTTTTTCCCTCTTCGGACTGGAGATTGACGCCGAGTGGCAAAGCTTTCGCAAATGGGACCGGTTACTGCCCGGCCTGCCGGAGCTGGAAAACCGGATGGTGGCCGATATCGGCTGCAACAACGGCTATTACATGTTCCGCCTGCTGCCCCGCCGACCAGCCGCGGTGGTCGGCTTTGAGCCCGTGCTGCAGCATTATTACTGCTTCAAAAGCCTGCAGCACCTGGCCGGCCAGGCTGCCAAACCACTGTTTATCGAGCCCATGGGGGTGGAACAGATCGGGCTGTACCCCGCCTCTTTCGACGTGATTTTTCTAATGGGGGTGATCTATCACCGGCGTGACCCGCTGACCATGCTGCAACAACTGCATGCGGCCCTGCGCCCCGGCGGCACGCTGGTCCTGGAGTCCCAGGCCATTCCGGGAACCGACAGCCTGGCCCTGTTCCCCGAGCGCACCTACGCCAAAGCCCCGGGGGTATACTTTGTTCCCACCGCCGCCTGCCTGCACAACTGGCTCAGCCGCGCCGGCTTCAAAACAGTACACCTGCTCAGCCAGGTGCCCACCAGCCCCGAAGAACAGCGCCGCACCGAATGGATGACCTTCGAATCGTACAGCGACTTCCTCGACCCGGAAAATCCGGCCCGAACCATCGAGGGCTACCCCGCCCCCGACCGGGTCATTTTCATCGCCAAAATCTAAAAAAACTACCTTAAATACTGCTTACGGTTTGCATTTTGCCGCCGGCCAGCGACTCGTTGACGTTGATGATATGATCGCCCACCTTTTCCAGGCGATTGAGCAGGTCAAGGTACATCACCCCGATGCGGGGCGAATAGACCCCCTGCTCCAGGCGGCCGTAATGGCGGTTGCGCAGACAATCACGCAGGTTGTTGATCCCCTTTTCCAGCTCGACGGCTTTTTGCATGTTCACCCGCACCGTGGTGTCCCGCAGGTTCTGGGTCATGAAAACCAGGGCCTCGTGCACCGCCCGCAGCATCTCGTGAAGCTCGTCCATCACGTCCTCGGGCACATCCAGGCCGTCTTCCAGGATACGCTCATAGGTTCTGGACATCTCGTAATAGATATCACCCATCCGCTCCAGATCATGGAGCATGTTCTGCATGTGCCGGATCTGGTTTAACGAGGCCAGGGAAAGCGAGGCGTTCTCCTGGATCTGCACCAGATACTCGGCAATCTCCAGCTCCAGCTGATCGGTAATCTGTTCCCGTTTTTCGATCTTTTCCAGAAACCCCTTTTGCTTCTGCCTGTCTTTGAGCAGCAGGCCGGTAAAGGAAAAATGCATCTTGACGATGAGGGCGGCAAACTGCTGAATCTCGCGCTGGGCCTGCTCCAGCGACAGCTCGGCCGACGACATCAGGCCGGTGTGGATATAGCGCAACCGAAATCCTTCCCGCTCGCCTGCCTTTTCCGGCTGAATATACTCCACCAGCCGCACCAGCATGGGCACCAGGGCAAAGAGCAGCAGCACGTTTAAGATGTTGAATGTGGTGTGAAACAGTGCCAACGCCAGGGTGGCATTGGTCCGCGCCGCCGGATCGTCACTGAGCACCGAGACCCCACTGGCGGAAACGCTCTGCATTACCCAGTCGATGCCATGCAGAAAGGGGGTGATCACCAGCAGCATCCAGCAAACCCCGATGACGTTGAAAAAAAAGTGGAAGCGCGCCGCCCGTTTGGCCTGCACATTGCCCACCAGAGCGGCGATATTGGCGGTTACCGTGGTGCCGATATTCTCCCCCAGAATCATCGCCGCGGCGATAGGGAAAGTAATCCAGCCCTGGGCCAGCATGACCAGGGTAATGGCGGTGGCGGCCGAGGAAGACTGGGTCAGCAGGGTCAGCACGGTGCCCACCACAATGAACAGCAGGGTGGAGGCAAAACCAAAATCGGCAAAGCTTTGGAGAAAGGCAAACATCTCCGGATTGGTGTCGATATCCGGCACTGAATTTTTAATAAAATCCAAGCCGATAAAGAGGATACCGAAGCCGATCATCGCCTCGGCCATATTGCGCAGTTTTTCGTTTTTTACAAAGAGAAAGGGGAAAAAGAGCCCGATCATGCTGATGGCCACGGGGGTGATCTGGAACTTGAAGCCGAAAACCGAAACCATCCAGGCAGTGACCGTGGTCCCGATATTGGCCCCCATAATCACCCCGGTGGATTCAACGAAGGTGATCAGGCCGGCATTGACAAAACCCACCACCATGACGGTGGTGGTGGTGGATGACTGGGTGATGGCGGTGGTGCCGAAACCGGTGAAGATACCCATCAACCGGTTGCGGGTCATGCCTTTTAAAATGGCCCGCAAACGGTTGCCGGCCACCTTCTGCAAGCCGTCGCTGAAGACCTTCATCCCGAAGATGAAAACCCCCAGCGAGCCGGCCAACTGGAGAAAATCGAAAAAAGTATACGACATGGACCCTCGCGGGAAACTACGCCCGCCAGGAGCCGCGGCGGGTTTTTGTTGAGCTGTATCGCTTGTTGGAATTTAACCAAACACTAACAGTTGCCCGCTTTTACTATAAGACAAACGTCCAGGTCAACTGAAAACGGACAACAAATTTTATACTTCCGGGAAAGGGAAGTCGGGTTCGTCCAGCAGACGGGCCAGCCGCTGCTTTTTGGGGGTCTTGGCGTCGTGGTAAGCCAGCAGGGTTTCCACCGTCTTAATTACCTGATCGGCATCGGCCGCCCTGGCAATCCGGCGACCGACCAAGGGATTGGGGCCGCCCTTGCCGCCGGCATAAATATCGTACCCTTGCTTGGTGCCCATGATCCCGATATCGGTGGTCTTAACCCCGGAACAGCAGAAAGGACACCCGGAAATGGCGATTTTGATTTTCGGCTTAAACGGCCCGCGATCCTGAAAATGAGCCAGCAACCGGCGGGAAAGTTCCTCGGGCTCCTGAACCCCGGCAGTGCAATCCCGCTTGCCGATACAAACCCTGGGAACAGGAAATTTGCCCGGACCCTTGAACTCTACCCCCAGCGGTGCCAGCTCGGCTTTGGCTTCGGCCAGCTGTTCTTCACTCAAACCCATCAGCCGCAAATTCTGCAAGGTGGAGAGATAAACCTCCAGCCCGTAGCGCTGGGCCAGCTCATAGGCCTTGGCCATCACCGGCAGCGGCAGGCGACCGGCCGGCAGCAGAATGGTAAGTCGGTTTTGTTTACTGGCATCATTGTTCATTGGGGCACCTCATCAGCTTTAAATATGGATAATTTCAAAACTAAACAACCTTAAACCGAAGCTAAGCAAGCTGGCACATCCGCCGCCGGCGTTATATGCCTAAGAGCGAGGGAAAAATCAAGAAAACCATTATTTTTGCTTTCTCTTTCAACGCATTTCCAGTATCTATTTCAAGAGTAGACAAGGTCGTAGAACTTTCTGCGGCACGAACCTCAAAAGAGACAAGACAGGAAAAACAATGGGTAGCCAGACCAGACCATTCAACGATAAAACCGCCGGCGCCATCGATCGCAAGCGGGAGCGGGAACGGCAGCAAATGTTGCAGAACCTCTATCGCCACGCCCCGGAGTTGGCCACCAAGTTGGTGCAGCGCCTGTTGGACAAACACATCATCGAAACCAACTCCGCCGAGGCCATTCGCGAGGTCTTCACCAACCTCTTTCAGCGGCTGCCGGACATGGAGGACTTCGACATCCAGTACAAAACCGCCCCCCTGCGAGGCCTGATCAGCAACCCCAACTTCATCAGCCTTTACGTTACCCAATATATCGCCGAGGATCTGCTGGAGCACGACAAAATCCAGGATGTCTACGGCGAGGACCGGGATATCTACCAGGCGGTTGACTCGGTTCTGGGCGCCCTGCGCCCCCCCTCATAAACCGCAAACAACCAGCAGCGCCACACCTTCGGGCAAGCAGCCAGGCTTGCGTACTGGTGTACACGGCGCCCGACTGCTGTAACCGTTCAGCATATCAGCATTTTGTTCACTCCAGCCTTAAATAGGTGTAACCTTTCAGGTTGCGGTTGTATTCGTTGAGCAACCGCATGGCCTCGTTGGGGCGCAGCCGGTCTTCGCGGATGGCCCGGTCGAACTGGCGCTTGAGCTTGCGCCCCAGGTCCTCTTCACTGTACTGCACCAGGGCCAGCACCTTTTCCATGGTGGTGCCGGGAATGGTTTCCTCGATATAGTAGCCGTTTTCCTCGTCCTCATCCAGGTAAACATGCGCCTCGTTGACCCGGCCGAAAAGGTTGTGCAGATCCCCCATGATATCCTGGTAGGCCCCGGTGAGGAAAATTCCCAGGTAATAGGGCTTGCCGTTGAGTTCGTGGAGCGGCAGGGTGGCCACGCCGTCTTCATAGAGGTTGATGAAGCGGGAAACCACCCCATCGGAGTCGCAGGTGATATCGGCCAGCGTCCCGCGCCGCTGGGGCTCTTCATCAAGGCGGTGGAGGGGCATGATCGGGAACAACTGGCCAAACCCCCAGTGGTCCAGCAATGACTGGAACACGCTGAAGTTGCACAGGTACTGATCGCTGTATTTGCTCTCCAACTCGACGATCTCATCGGGCACGAACTCCGCGCCGCGGAAAAATTTCAGTACCTCCACCCCCACCAGCCAGAAGATCCGCTCCACTTCGGCCTTAACCTCCAAATCCAGCATCCCCAGTTCGAAGCGGGTCTGGGCCTCGCTCTTGTAATGCTGGGCATCGTGGTAAGCCTCCAGCGGATTGTTTTCACTGATATTCTGGTAGGCGTACCAGGCGTCGTCAATCAGTTTATGCTCGATGGTGGGAGCCACCGCCTCCTCTTCCACCTGGGCCTTCTTGATATTGCCGAAGGTTTCCACCACCAGCAGGGAATGATGGGCCACCAGGGCCCGCCCCGATTCGCTGATCACCACCGGATGGGCTACCTCCTCGGCGTCGCAGACATCCA
Source organism: Desulfurivibrio alkaliphilus AHT 2 (assembly GCF_000092205.1). GTDB lineage: Bacteria > Desulfobacterota > Desulfobulbia > Desulfobulbales > Desulfurivibrionaceae > Desulfurivibrio > Desulfurivibrio alkaliphilus. The sequence goes on from NC_014216.1 coordinate 1,436,408, forward strand.
TGATGTTGTAGATCACATCCCGGGCGTACTCGTTGAGGGAATAGTTGATGGAAGAGTGAAAGGTGGTGCGGCTGCCGTCGTAATCCACCCCCAGGCCGCCACCCACATCGAGGTACTCCAGCCCCGGGTGAGCCAGCTTGCTGAGCTTGGCATAAAACATCGCCCCTTCCCTCACCGCCTTTTTGATGGTCAGGATATCGGGCACCTGGGAGCCGATATGGAAGTGGACCAGCTTGAGGCAATGGGCCATATTGGCCTCCTGGAGCAGTCGCGAGGCCCGCATGATGTCGATGGTGGAGAGCCCGAACTTGGCGTTCTCGCCGCCGCTCTCGGCCCACTTCCCCTTGCCGCCGCTCATCAGCCGCACCCGGAAACCGATCAGCGGCTCCACCTTCATCTTGTTGACCATGGCGATGATCTGGCGGATCTCTTCCACCTTTTCCACCACCAGGATCACCTTCTTGCCCAGTTTGCGGCCGATCAGGGCCACCCGGACATAATCCTCATCCTTGTAGCCGTTGCAGACGATCAAACTGTCGGGGTCTTCATGCAGGGCCAGGGCGGCGTGCAGCTCGGGCTTGGAGCCCACCTCCAGGCCATGGTGATAATCGTGGCCGGCATCCAGGATCTCTTCCACCACCTCCCGCAGCTGGTTGACCTTGACCGGATAAACCCCCCGGTACTGGTTACGGTACTCGGCTTCGGCGATGGCCTCGGAAAAGGCCCGGTTGATACGGGCCACCCGGTTGCGCAGCAGGTCGTGGAAGCGGATCAGCATGGGGAAGTGCAGCCCCTGCTCGCGGGCCTCCTTGGCCACCTCGAGTATAGGAATACTGATTCCCTCTTCCTTCAGCGGGGCAACAGTCACCACCCCCTGTTCGTTGATATCAAAATAGCGCAAACCCCAGCGATTAACCCCGTACAGCTCCCGGGCCTGGGCAATATCCCACTGCTCTTCCGACGGTTTCTCGGTGCTCATCTCCTACACTCCCGGAAAAATTGCAAAACCATCACCATAACGTATTGTCCCGAAAATTCAATATTTCAATAATCACCTCTTCTTTTTTTACCGAAAATCGTCTAAAGTGGCGGCCCGGAGGCAGCGACATGCCCCGCCTGCCCCAACAATGCAATCGTCGCCGGTTACGAAATTTTTACGCCCAACAAGGCTGCCAACTTTAAGGAAGTTATACAAGAGGTTATTTTGATCAGCAAACTCATTCAGCGCATCCGGCGCCGCCTGCGCACCGGCAGCGACGCCACCGCCCAAACCGACCACAAGCCAGCGGACGACACCCTGCAAACAGCAGATTTCGGCGCAATAGCAACAGGTGCCGCCACTTCCGGCGAAACCGACGAAAGCCGGCCCCAAAAACGCCGGCGGCGGCGCAAGCGCAAACCCAAAGCAGACCAGCCGGCCACCGCCGACCAGGCGGCAACCACCCCGGAGGCCGCCAACTGGAGCCTGGAGGATTTTCAAGTACCGCCGGCGGAAGGCAAGACCCGCTTCCACGATCTTGATCTGCCTCAGGAGTTGATGCGGGCCATTCACGCTTCAGGTTTTCAGTATTGCACCCCCATACAGGCGGAGATTTTGCCCCCCACCCTGGCGGGCCACGATGCTTTCGGCAAAGCCCAGACCGGCACCGGCAAAAGCGCGGCCTTTTTGATCAGTATCATCACCCGCCTGCTGCGGGAGCCGGACACCGTGCCGCGCCAACTGGCACTCCCCAAGGCCCTGATCCTGGCCCCCACCCGGGAGTTGGCCATCCAGATTCACCGGGACGCCGAAGAGCTTACCCAATACTCCGAGCTCAACTGCGTGGCGGTGTTCGGCGGCACCGATTACGAAAAACAGCGCAAAATGTTCGAGCAGGCCCCGGTGGACCTGCTGATTGCCACCCCCGGCCGGCTGCTGGATTTCGCGCGCCAGAAGGTGGTCTCGCTGAAAGAGGTACGGGTACTGGTCATCGACGAGGCCGACCGGCTGCTGGACATGGGTTTTATCCCCGATGTACGCCGGATTATCCAGCAGACTCCCGAGAAGAGCCAGCGCCAGACCCTGTTCTTCTCCGCCACCCTTAACTCCCAAATCGCCAACCTCTCGGCCCAGTGGACCAAAGACCCGGTCACGGTGGAGATCGAACCGGAACAGGTGGCCTCGGACCGGGTTGAACAGCGGGTTTATATGGTTACCGCCAAGGAAAAGATGACCGTGCTTTACAACCTGATCACCGGCAAGCAACTGGAGCGGGTGATTGTCTTCTGCAACCGCCGGGACGTTACCCGACGGGTGCGGGAACGGCTCTACCGCCACGGCATCTCCTGCGCCATGCTCTCCGGCGAGGTAAGCCAGCAGCAGCGGATGAAAACCTTGGACAACTTCAAGGAAGGCAAAATCCGGGTGCTGGTGGCCACCGACGTGGCCGGACGAGGGCTGCACATCGAGGGCATCAGCCACGTGATCAACTACAACCTGCCCGAGGACGCCGAGGATTACGTGCACCGTATCGGCCGCACCGGCCGGGCCGGGGCCAGCGGGATTTCGGTGAGTTTCGCCGACGAAGAGGAATCCTTCTACCTGCCGGCCATCGAGGAGTACATGGGGCGCAAACTCGATTGCGTCTACCCCGAAGACGAGTTGCTTATCCCCCTGCCCCCGCCGGTACAAAAAGCACCGCCGGTGGACAAAAATTTAAGCGGCAACCAAGGCGGCCGCTCCGGCAAACCCGGGCGCAAAAGCGGCCCTCCCCGCCGCAGCAGCAACAGCGGCCGCCCACGGCGCTCGTAAGTAATCGTTCAGCAGCACCGCATCTTCGGGCGATCAGCCAGGCTTACGTACAGGGGGTACGCTGCGCCTGGCTGCTTGCCCGAACCTGCGGCACTGCTGAACGATTACAGCCCGTTAAACCGACAGGTTAGTACCTCTGGTGAACGGTTACGCTCGTAAACCACCCCTTTACACCCCCAACTCCGCCAGCAACGCCGTCACCACCTGGGGGACCGCCGCCGCCACCGGCGGGCTTAAGGCCTCGCTGAACCCCGCCGTCTCGGCTGCTTCCACCCCCCACACCCGCAAGTATTGCGGCACCGGCAATCCCAACCGCTCGGCCTGCACCATGGCGGCCGCAGGAGAGCCGCCATGACCCGAGCCAATGACCAGGGGGCCGGGTGGAAAGGACTCGACCAGTTGTCGCGGGCTGAAAACCTTGATGGTCCCCGGCGGCCAGCGGCCGCTGTGCATGGCGTCCACCAGCAGCACCCGCCGGTAAGCGGCAAAGATCTCCAGCAGCGGCAAGCCGCCGGTCAGCAGATCCGGCGGCGGCACCGGCAACGCGCCACCCCGCCTGGCGACATCCAAGCGCCGAGCCAGGGAGGCGACCACCTGCGGCCCCACTCCATCATCTCCCCGCAGTGTACTGCCCAGGCCCACCACCGCAGTGGCTTCATCCAAGGGAGCATCACCCCGTAAGCGGTCACCGGGCACCAGATGCGTCGGTTTAACACCTGTTGCGGTCATCCAGCGCCCTGCCGGCGCTGGCGGACAACCAGGGAGACGGCGTGCAGGGCCCATTTTTCAAAACGCTCTTCCTGCTCGTAAATCTCCGCCGCCGACCACCAGCCCTCGGGGTGAATATCCTCCCCCTGGGCCCTGATGCCCAACGCGGTCCGGGTCTGCTCATCGGTCATTTGCCCCAGGTGTACGGCCCCCAGATGAACCCGGCCCACCGGCGAGTCGTCGTCGTTGATCCAGCCCACGAAACGGCAGCTTACCCCGTCGCTGTTGACCAGCTCTTCCCGGCGTTCCCGCAACAGGGCCTGCCGGTACGCCGCCGCCGTCAGCAACCCGCCGGCATCGGCATCTTCCCGGTTGATATGGCCACCGACCCCCACCGAAAGCCGACCGGCCAAGCGCCCCTCGCCCACCCCACCGCCGCGCCGGTACACAAAGAAGCGCTGCTGGAAGGAGAAAAGCTGGTAGGGAATCAGTTGCTTGAAAGACGGGTCTTCCTCGCAGATGCCACGGGCAATGAAACGCTGGGGCAACTCCAGCAGCCGCTCCGGCTCCGGGCCGGCAAAACCGCCCTGGGGCAACTCACCGCCAAAAAGCTGCTCCAGCTCGCGGCGCGGCAAACAAAAAACCTCTTCCGCCATCTTCATAATCGTAAATCTCCTTGGGCTGTCGGCAAGGGAACACCTTTCCGGGCTGCCGGGGATTATCTTGCCGGCTTCAACATAATCGCCCAAGGCCCGCCGGGTCAACTTTTCCTCTCCCGGCCGGCGGCAAGCTGTGCTATTTTGACCAGACCATGAAAATTCTGCATACCTCAGACTGGCACCTTGGCCGCACCCTGTACGGTCGCCGGCGCTACCCGGAGTTCAGTGCCATGCTGGACTGGCTGGCGGAGGTCATTGAACAGCAAGGGGTGGAGACCGTGCTGGTGGCCGGCGACATCTTCGACACCACCGCCCCCGGCAACCGGGCCCAGGAGCTTTATTACCGCTTTCTCTGCCGGGTGGCCGCTTCGTCTTGCCGCCATGTGGTGGTGATCGCCGGCAACCACGATTCCCCCACCTTTTTAAACGCCCCCAGGGAGTTATTGCGGGCCCTGGATGTCCACGTGGTGGGCGCTGCCACCGATCCGGCCAACGAGGTGCTGCTGCTGCACGACCGGCAAGGGCAGCCGGAACTGCTGGTGGCTGCGGTGCCCTACCTGCGGGACCGCGATGTGCGCCTGGCCGAAGCCGGCGAAAGCCTGGCGGATAAAGAACGCAAACTGCTTGCCGGTGTCCGGCAACATTACGCGCAAGTGGCGGCCGCCGCCGAGCAAAAGCTGCAGGAACTGGTTCGACCGATACCCGCCGTGGCCATGGGCCACCTCTTCACCGCCGGTGGGCAAACGGTGGAAGGCGACGGGGTGCGGGAGCTCTATGTCGGCTCTTTGGCCCATCTGCCCGCCGGTGACCTGCCCGGCAATTTTGATTACCTGGCCCTGGGCCATCTCCATGTTCCCCAGCGGGTCGACGGGGCGGACAACCGCCGCTACAGCGGCTCACCGCTGCCCATGGGATTTGGCGAAGCAGGCCGGGAGAAAAGTGTTTGCCTGGTGGAGTTGCAGGCCGGGCAAGCGGCGGCCGTAACCACCCTGCCGGTGCCGGTGTTCCAACCTTTAGAGCGAGTACAGGGCAACTGGGAAAGCATTGCTGCAAAGCTGGGGGAACTGGCCGCCGCCGACCAGGATTGCTGGCTGGAGATCGTATACCAGGGCGAAGAGGTAATTCCCGAGTTGCGGAAGCGCCTGGAAGAAAAAATCGCCGGCAGTCGGCTGGAGATTCTGCGGATCACCAACCAGCGGCTCAGCCGCCACATCCTGGAACAGACCAACCCCAGCGAAACCCTGGACGACCTGGACATCTACCAGGTGTTCCAGCGCTGCCTGGAAACCCACAAAGTTCCCCCGGAGCAGCAAGCCACCCTGCTTCAGGCCTACCGGGAAACGGTCACCGCACTGCAGGAAGAAGACCGCCGGGCGGAATGAGCAAAGGGAAAACATGCAAATCCGGCAACTGCGCTTAAAAAACCTCAACTCCCTGGTGGGGGAATGGGAGATCGACCTGACCCACCCCGACTATGCCAGCAGTGGCATCTTCGCCATCACCGGACCCACCGGGGCCGGCAAGAGCACCATTTTAGACGCCCTGTGCCTGGCGTTGTACGGAACCACCCCACGGCTGGGCAAAATCACCCAGGCCGACAACGAGATCATGAGCCGGCAGACCGGCGAGTGTTTTGCCGAGGCGACCTTTGTCACCGCCGCCGGCCGATACCGTTGCCACTGGAGCCAGCACCGGGCCCGGCGCAAGCCCGACGGCAAATTGCAGGCCCCCAAACATGAACTCGCCGAGGCCGACAGCGGCCGGATTATGGAAAGCAAGCAGCGGGGGGTGGCTGAACAGATCGAAACCGTCACCGGTATGGATTTCGACCGCTTCACCCGCTCCATGCTGCTGGCCCAGGGCGGTTTTGCCGCCTTTCTGCAAGCGGACCCCGACCAGCGGGCGCCGATTTTAGAGCAGATCACCGGCACCGGCATCTACAGCCTGATCTCGATCAAGGTCCACCAGCGACGGGGGGCCGAACAGCGGCAACTGGAAAATCTGGAGCGCCAACTGACCGGCATCCGACTGCTGCCCCAGGAAGAAGAAGAGCAGTTGCAAAAAGAGTTAACCGCCGGGCAGGAGCGGGAGAAGGAGCTGGCCGAACAAATCGGGGTCGGCAACCGGGCCATCGGCTGGCTGGACAACCTGGCCCGCCTGGCGCAGGAGCTGGCCCAAAACTCCCGCCGGCAGGAGGAGCTACAACAGCGCCGGCAGGCCTTTGCCCCCCAATTCACCAAACTGCAACGTGCCAACCAGGCCCTGGAACTGGCCGGCGCTCATGCCGCGCTTGCCGCCCTGCGCCAGGCTCAGCAAGCCGACCGGGACAACCGGGAAAGTTGCCGCCGGGCCCTGCCCGCCCTGGAAGCCGGCTGCCACCAGGCGCAAAATGAACTGGAGCAGGCGGAACAACAACGACAGGAGCGAAAAAACAACCTGCAAGCCGCCCAGCCCCTGCTGCGCCAGGCGCGGGAACTTGACCTGCAACTGCGGGAGCTGGCCAAACCGCTAAAAACCACCACTGAAGCCATCGAAGAGTTGCAGCGTCGACTGTGCGAGTTGGCAGAGGACCAAAAAAGCACCGAGCTTAAGCAACAAACAGCCAATACCAAGCTGCAAGAAGTTGACCGGGAACTGACGGACACGGCGGCGGACCAGCAGCTGGTGGAACACCTGGCCGCCATCGAGGAACGATTCAGCGATTTTGCCGAACTCAGCCGCCGGCGGCAGGAACACCGACAGCGACTGGACGAAGCCCAAAAGCGGCAGCAGGCGGCGGAGCAGACCTGGCAGCGCCAGCAGCAGCAGGTACAGAAAAACCGCCGGGACTTGCAGCAAGCGGAACAAGAGCTGGCAAGCAAGGGCGAAAAACTGCAACAACTGCTGGCCGGCAAGGAGTTGACCGCCTGGCGCCGGGAGCTGCTGACCCTTAAAGAGGCCGCCGTGCGGCGGGAAAGGTTCCTGGAGTCTACCCATTCGATGGAGCAGGCCCGAGGGCAGTTACGGCCCCAGGAACCCTGCCCCCTTTGCGGCTCCCGCAGCCATCCCTTTGCCAACGGCGAAATCCCGGACCCGGACCCGCAAGCCACCGCCGCCTGCGAGCGGGTTACCAAACTGGTAGACACCGCCGAAGAACTGGAAAAAGCGCTGCAACGGCAGCGCGAGGCCATGGCCGGCTGCAAGGATGCACTGAACCGGCGGGAACGGGAAAGCCAGAGCGCCCGGTACCAGCTGGATAACGCCCAACAGACGGTAACGCGGCTGCTGGAGGAGTTGCGAGACCTGGAAACCAGTTTGCAGCAGCAACGCGATCGGTTGCTGGCCCGCATCGCCCCGTACGGAATCAAGGAGTTGACCCCCACCACCTGGGAGCAGGCCCGGCGACGACTGACCGAGCGCCGCGACCGCTGGCAGACCCGGCAGCAGGAAAAAAATGATCTCACCCAGCAGCTTGCCGGTCTGAAGCTGCGCGGCGAACACCTGGCGGAACAGCACCGGCAGGTACTGGCCGAACGGCACAAACAGCAGGAGCATGAGCAACAACTGCAGCAGCAACGTCGGCAGTTGAGCCAAAAGCGGCAGCAACTGCTGGGGGAACAGGACCCGGAGCGGGAAGAACAGCGCCTGCAACACGCCCTGGAAGCCGCCGAAAAACAGGTTGAGCTGGCCCGCCAGGCACTGGCAACCGCCCGGCAGGAGCAGGAAAAAGTGCAAACCAGAAGCCGGGAGCTGGCACAAGCCATCGACCAGCGGGCTAAATTATTGGCCCAGTCGGAGGCGGAGTTCAAAAAACGCCTGGCCGCCGCCGACTTTGCCGATGAAGCCGAATATCTCGCCGCCAACCTGCCGGAAGATCAACGCCGCCGATTGCAACGCCAGGCCCAGCAGTTGGCCGACGAGGAAGCCGCGCTCTCGGCCGGCCACCAGGAGAAAAGCCGCCAATTACAAGAACTGCAGGCACAGCAAATCACCACCGCCGACAAGGAAGAACTGCAGGCGCAACTGGCCACCCTGGAAGAGCAGCGCCGGACAGTGCAGGAGCAGATCGGGGCGCTTAAACAAAAGCTGGAGGACAACCGGCAACTGAGACGGCAACAGGAGCAACAGGTCCAATTGCTGGAGGCCCAGCGGCAGGAATGCGCCCGCTGGGAACTGCTCCATGAGCTGATCGGCTCCGCCGACGGCAAAAAATTCCGCAACTTCGCTCAGGGGCTGACCTTTGAAGTGATGGTTGGCCAGGCCAACCACCAGCTAAAAAAAATGACCGACCGCTACCTGCTGCTGCGCGACCCCGCCCGCCCTCTGGAACTCAACGTGGTGGACAACTACCAGGCCGGTGAGATCCGCCCCACCAGGAATCTCTCGGGCGGCGAGTCCTTCCTGGTCAGCCTGGCCCTGGCCCTGGGGCTTTCCCGCATGGCCAGCCGCAACGTGCAGGTGGACTCCTTGTTTTTAGACGAGGGATTCGGTACCTTGGATGACGAGGCCCTGGACAGTGCGCTGGAAACTTTGGCCGGCCTGCAGCAGGACGGCAAGCTGATCGGCATCATCTCGCATGTGCCGGCCTTAAAAGAACGGATCGCCACCCGCATCCGGGTAGTGCCGCAAACCGGCGGCCGCAGCAGTTTAAGCGGCCCAGGGATCACCCATCAACCTTAAAAAGGAGAACCCCAATGCCCCTGCTGGGAGCGCACATGTCGGTGGCTGGCGGCCTGCACCACGCCTTTGAGCATATCCACAAGGTTGCGGGTGAATCTTTGCAGATTTTCACCCGCAACCAGCGCCAGTGGCGCGCTGCTCCCGTCGGCCCGGAGGAAGCGGCGGCCTTCCGGGAAGCCTGGCAGGCGGCTAAAACCGCCACCGGGGAAAAGATGCCGGTGGCGGCTCACAATTCTTACCTCATCAACCTGGCGGGCAACAAACCGGAGACCGAACAGCGCTCCGTTCAAGCCCTCTCCGAAGAACTGATTCGCTGCCAGGCCCTGCAAATCCCCTGGCTGATCATGCACCCCGGCTCCCACCTGGGCCAAGGAGTCGAGGCGGGAATAAAACGCTGCAGCCGCAACCTGGACACCGTTCTGGAGCAGGCCGGGGGCGACAACCGGGTCATGATCCTGCTTGAAAACACCGCCGGCCAGGGTACCAACCTGGGCCACCGCTTTGAGGAACTGGCAGCCATCATCGCGGCCTCCAAGCACCCGGAACGCTTCGGCATCTGCTTCGACACCTGCCACGCCTTCGCCGCCGGCTACGACCTGCGCACCGCCGAGGCCTACGAGCAAACCTTCACCGAGCTGGACCGGCTCATCGGCATAAAGCACCTGCATTTTTTTCACCTCAACGACGCCACCAAGCCTTTGGGCAGCCGGGTGGACCGCCACACCCACATCGGCCAGGGCGAGATCGGCCGGGAAGGCTTCCGCCTGCTGATGAACGACCCCCGGTTTAAAAACCACCCCATGGTTCTGGAAACCGACAAAGGCCCGGACCTGGCCGAGGACATCGAAAACCTCAAGGTACTGCGAGCGCTGATCGGCCAATAATACTGCCCGAAAATGCAGGGGGAACCAATTTCACCAAGCAAGCACCGTAAACGTTCAGCAGTGCCGCAGGTTCGGGCAAGCGGATCGGCGCCGCGTACACCAGTACGCAAGCCGGTCCGATCGCCCGAAGATGCGGTGCTGCTGAACGTTTACAGCAGTTGGCGGGACAGGCGGCGCAGATAGAGCCGGGCCCGGGCGGCCTCCCGGAGCATGGTTTCCGGGTCGATTTTGGCATCACCGTTGAGCTCCAGGATAATCCCGCCGGCAAACCCCATCCTCTGCAGGTGCCCCAACAGAGGCAGCCAGTCGATACCGCCCTGCCCCGGCGGCAGGTGGTCATCGTAGTGGCCATGGTTGTCGCTGGCATGGATCATCTTAAGCGATCCGGCCAGGGTGGTGGCAATATGGAACAGCTCGCCGCTTAATACGGCGTGGCCGGTATCCAGGCAGGTCCCCACCCCGCCCTCCCGCACCGCCCCCAGGCAACGCAGCAGCTCGCTGATATCACCGCAGAAAAGATGGGGGAGCATGTTTTCCAGCACCAATTGCACCTGGCGCAGGCGGCAGCGAGCGGCGATCTCGTTTAAGGCCAGCACCCCGTTTTGCCGGCGTTGCAGGTATTCCCCGGGCTCCGGCTGCAGCTCTTTTTCCGGGCCGGGATGCAGCACCAGGTAACGGGCCCCGAGCAGGGCTGCCGCCTCGACGGCGGCCAGCATTTCGTCGATGCTGCGCCGCCGCTGGGCGGCGGCCGGGCTGGTAATATCCAAACCGGCGGCGAACGGGGCGTGGAAGGAGTAGGCCTCCAGGCTCCAGGCCTCCAGTTGCCGGGCCGCCCGCCGGACCAGGGCCAGATCGTGGTAATCGAGATGGTCCGGATGCGAACAGATTTCCAGCATGCTAAAGCCATGCTCCCGGATCAGGGGCAGACATTCGAAGATACTGGTGCGGTAAAAGCACCCGGTGGACAGTCCCACGCTCCAGTCACTCATTGCTCAATCCTTGCCAGTAAAGTGTTGCGCAGTTCCTCGAGGGCGCACGCCCCGCCGTCGTTGAGGCACAGCCCCTTCTCCCGGGCCGAAACACAGTTGAAGTCCTGCAGGCGATCAAGGCCGGTGGCGATCAGCCCGGCGAAGACGCGGGTGTAGAAGTCGGCCCGGCTGGCGGCGTCGTAAAGGTACCACTTACCGCCCCAGCCATAATCCCGCTCATACTTGGAACGAATCAGGCCGGCGATATGCCGCGGGTGCCAATCCAGGGCCAGCAGCGCGGTCACCACCTGGCGGATGGCAGCCGGCTGCAGGAGCAGATCGTTGGGCCGGCGCAGAATCCGGACCACACAGGGCGGCAAACGGGACATGGGCAACAGGTCGTACCCCCCGGGCCATTGTTCCGGCAGATCGTGGCCGGCGGCGTAAAAAAAACGATGAAAGGCGGCCAAGCGGGAGCGGCGATAAGCCGCCAGCAGTCGGGCGGTGGCTGCCGCCTGGACCGGAATGCCGACCTCGACCTCCTCGGCCAGGGCGGCGGCCCGGCCGGCGTCGCGCATCACCGCCACCATCTGTTCCGAGTCCGACGCCGCCACCGGGATCGCAAACATCAGGGGAATTCGCCCTTCCCCGCCCGGGTGCATGATGCCATACTGGCGCCAGGGTTTGAGGTAAGCGCTGAAGGGCAGGCGAATCATCCGCAGGTTCAGGGGATCGGCGTATTCGCTGATATCCACGGAAACCATCTCCCGCCCACGCTGCTGGGGACCGACCTTCACGGCGGTAAGTTCCACCGGCAAGACACAGGCGGCCGCCGCCCGCTCCTTGATGCAATGAGCCAGATACTCAACGACCAGGGCCAGGCCGGCAAAGGCGCGGCCATGGCCCAAGGCCACCGGCTCCCCGTGCGGGGGCTGGGGACGGCGGTAGAGTTCGGCCAGGTGCGCCGGTAGGGCCACCAGTTCCGTTAACTCACGGAAAACCTCGCTGTCTGCCGGCACCTGCCAGACATAATGATGCCCCCGGCCGCTGAGCAGGTGCAGAGGCTCAAGCCCGAAGCCCGCCAGCAGCTCACTCAGCGCCACCACCAGCGGCTGCTGCAGGGCAAAGGTCCGCTGGGGATCAAGATAGGGCTCGGCGGGAAAATCGAAGTTGACGTATTCCAGGTCCAGGTGCACCAGCAAAAACCGCCGGTCCCACAAGGAGCGCCCCACATCCAGGCCCTGCTCGAGAAATAAGTCCAATTCGCGAGGCCGGCGGGGAGAAAAATCGTAAGGGTTGCCCAGGTCGCAACGACTCAGATACATGGCGGTAACGTTTGCCGGTTGGTCACCGCCAAGAAACTCCAGCATCCGCCGCCGTACCGCCGGCCGGCGGTAATAGTCGGCGACCTCAAACATCACCGCCCGTGTGCCGTCAGCCCCAAACATCGGCGGTCTACCCTTTTCCCGCCGGGTGCACACTGCTGGCCTGTAACCCCTTATCTCCCATCTCCTCGCTGAAGCGAACCTCGCTGCCCACTTCCAAGGAGTCGAAACCGCCGCCCAGCACGCTGTTGCGGTGAAAGTAGATCAGCTCGCCGTCCGGGGTTTCGATGCGGCCGCAATCCAGATCTGGATCGAGGCTGACCACCCGACCCCGGGGTGGACCTTCGCCGGCCTTGACCTCGCCGCGTTCGATGCGGCCGCATTCTTCCAGGCGGCGGGCGGCGGCGTCAAAGGCGTCCCGCAGCGCAACATAGACATCCTCGTGGGCGTGGTCTTTGGGGTGATGCCGGGTGATCGCCAACTCCTTGCCGGGCACCTTGATATCGAGCCGCACCTGAAAAAGATTGCCCTGGCGGTGCTGGCCATGGGCCGCCTCCACCACCACCCGGCAACTCATGATGTGATCGTGGTAGCGCTCCAGCTTTTGGGCTTTCTCACGTATTTTGGCCTCCAGGGCAGGCGAGGAGTCCATCCGGCGAAACGTGATTTCCAGCGGTAATTTCATCGTACACCTCCCGGTTAATGGGGTTTACTCCGGCCCCTGGTGACACCTGATACAACTGTGATCACTCCAGCCGGTGTGCCTGGGGGGATAGGGCCAGTCACTTTGCGGCCCGTGACAGTCAAAACAGTTTTCCATGCCGGCCAGCGGGTGCGGCAGCTCCACGGCCACCCGCTGCGCCGCCTTGCGGTGTTCCAGCAGCTCGGGGGATTGCTTGAGGGCGAAGGCGGCACTGACCACCAGGAGCAGCACGCCGACCACGACCGCCAACTGGGTGGAATAATACTCACGCACGAGCTAACCTCCTTGGGGCACTAAACAAAGTTGAAACTCTCGGAATGAATCTTCTCCGGCAGCAGCCCCAGCCTGGCCACCACCTGCTGCATGGCTTTTTGCATCGGCACCGGCCCGCAGATAAAATACTCCAGCTGCATGCGGTTTTCCGGCAGGTAACGGGCCATCAGTTCAGCGCTGAGCCGCCCCCGCTCGCCGGTCCAATCCGGCGGCGGATCGCCCAAGGTGTGCACCACCTTGAGGTTGAGCCGCTTTTCTAACTCTTCCAGCTCTTCCCGGAAGGTGATGCTCGCCGGGTTTTTGCTGCCGTAAAACAGCACCACCGGCCGCCGGTCGTGCCGATCCGCCATGGTGCGCAGCATGCTCATGATCGGGGAGATCCCCACCCCGCCGGCGACAAAGCAAAAACCCGGCGCCTCTCGCTCATCGAGCACAAAGGAACCGTAAGGGCCGTCCAGGTAAGCCCGGGTGCCGGGCGCCACCCGGCCGATGCCGGCGGTAAAGTCGCCCAGTTCCTTGATGGTCATCTCCACCGCGCCCGATTGCATGGCGCTGGAGGAAAAGGAAAAGGGGTGCTCCCGGATGGCAAAGGGCAATTTTTCCAGGGTCAGCCAGGCAAACTGGCCGGCCTTGAAGGCCATCCCGGCGTGGCCCTCGGGCCGAAGGCGCAGGGTCCAGGATTGGCCATGCTCCGGCCGCACCTCTTCGACCACATAGGGCCGGTACCAAGAGACAAAGGATTTACAGAGTCGCACATAGACCAGGGCCAGGCCCCAGGCGGCCACCATCACCAGCCACACCCCCTGCTTGACGGGGCTTTCGGTGTAGTAGCCCACCCCCACCACATGGGCGACACTCAGCACCACCGCGGCCAGGGAAAGATAGCCGTGGAGCAAACGCCAGAGTTCATAGTGCAACCCCAGCCCCTGGCGAAAAAGTGAGCTGAGGATGACCACCACGAAGGCCAGCAGGCCGATCACCCCCACCACCATCCACCACGGCGCGGTGGCCGGCTGCAGCAGGTGCAGCAGTTCGGGGCTGGCCGCCAGCAGCACCACGGCATGGAGCAGGATGAAGGCAAAGGCGACCAGGGAGATATTGCGGTGAAAATGGTAGACCACGTCAATCCCGTAGGGGGCGGTCAGGATCTTGAAGCGGCCGGTGATAAAAAACTGCAAGCCCATCATCGACAGCCCGGCAAAACCGATGGCCACCGAAAATTCCCGCCAGAACCCCCGCCCCGGCGGCGGGTCCACCAGCATGGCCAGCAGAGGGGCCACGGCCACGATGAAATAGAGTCCGATCCAGAAAGTGCTTCTCAGATAACGCATATTTCCGCCACCTTGATTGCTGCCCGTTTTAATCCAATACCGATGCGTTGAATCCAGTATGCGCTATTTTTCCGGCGACGTCCAGCCTGCCCGCAACACTCTGCCGGTGATGTTTGACAACCATCCTGCCCTTGTGCTGTAATGGGTTGATCCCAAAAAACTGTCATAAGGGGAGATGGGGCCATGCGGGAAGCGATGTTTTACCAACTGGAAAAGGAAGGCATCCTGAACTGCCACTTGTGCAACCATAACTGCCGGATCAAGGATGGGCGGCGGGGGTTGTGCGGGGTGCGGGAAAACCGGGGCGGCAAGCTCTACAGCCTGGTTTACGGGCGGCTGGTGGCGGAGAATTTCGACCCCATTGAAAAAAAGCCGCTCTTTCATTTTTTGCCGGGCAGCCGCTCCTACTCCATCTCCACCGTGGGCTGCAATTTTCGCTGCCGGCATTGTCAGAATTACGAGATCTCGCAGTACCCCCACCGGCACCATGGGGAGATCGCCGGACAAGAGCGAACAGCGGCCGAGGTGGTGGAGGCGGCGGCGGCCAGCGGCTGCCAAAGCGTCAGCTACACCTACGTGGAGCCCACCATCTTTTATGAATTTGCCTACGATTGCGCCGTGTTGGCCAATCAACGGGGAATAAAAAACGTCTTTGTCAGCAACGGTTACATGGGGCAAGAGGTTGGCCGCCACCTGGCCGGGGTGCTGGATGGGATCAACATCGACCTCAAGTCCTTCGACGACCGGTTTTACCGCCAGGTCTGCCAGGCCCGGCTGCAGCCGGTGCTGGACAACATCCGCCGGCTGCATGAACTGGGGGTGTGGGTGGAGGTGACCACCCTGCTTATTCCAGGCCTCAACGACAGTGATGAAGAACTGCGGGATATCGCCAACTTTATCAAGGAAACCGACCCCGGCATCCCCTGGCACGTCACCGCCTTCTACCCCACCCACGAGATGCTGGACCGGCCGCCCACACCGGCGGCCACCCTGCGCCGGGCCCGGGAAATCGGCCTGAAAAACGGCCTGCGCTTTGTCTATGAAGGCAACATCCCCGGTAGCGGCGGCGAAAACACCTATTGCCCGGCCTGCCAAAAACTGCTCATCGAACGGCACGGCTTCAGCATCCGCGCCAATCACCTGGCCGCCGGCACCTGCCCCGCCTGCGGGGAAAAGATCTCCGGCGTATGGTCATGACCTTCCACCAGGGTGCCACTAAACGATTACTACCTGTTAACTTGGCTGCTTGTTGGCTCCGGTGAACGGCTACGCGACAACAGTTTGTTGAGCAGCCGGACCAGTTCCTGCAGGTCGAAAGGTTTGGCCAGGGCGGCCTGGAAGCCGTAATCGGTGTAATTGGCCATAACCGGGTCGTGGGAGTAGCCGCTGGCCACCACTGCCTTGGCCTCCGGATCCAGGGCCAGAATCTCCTTAACTGCTTCCTGGCCGCCCATGCCGCCGGGGACGGTCAGGTCCATGATCACCAGATCAAACGGCACCCCCTGCTCTTTGGCCGCGCGGTACTTGGCCACCGACTCGGCTCCGTCCACCGCCAGCTCCACCTCGTGCCCCATTTTGCTCAACACGGCATGGCCGACCTGGCGGATCATCTCTTCGTCATCCATCAACAATACCCGTGCTTGCCTGGTGCCGACCCGAAAAACCTCGCTTTTACCGGCAACCACAGCATCATGCACCGCCACCGGCAAAAACACTTCAAAAGTCGTTCCCTGACCGGAAAGGGAAGAGACCGTGATCCGGCCCTCGTGCTTGCTGATAATGGAATGGCAGATGGCCAGCCCCAAGCCGTTGCCCAGTTGCTTGGTGGTAAAATAGGGGTCAAAAATCCGGTCGATCACCTTGGCGGGTATCCCCACCCCACGGTCCTTGACCATCATCTTCACGTAATCACCCTTGGCGGGCAGGGCCAGCGCCGCCGCCCGGGCGGCGGGCAGATTCTCACAGACCACCTCGATGACGCCACCATCGGGCATGGCCTGGCTGGCGTTTAAAATCAGGTTCTGAATCACCTGGCTGATCTGGCCTTTGTCGATATCCACCAACCAGAGATCGGCGGGAATGGTATAACGGCAGGCCGTTTTACTGCCGCGCAGCACAAAATCGGCGGAATCGCGGATCACCTCCGGCAGCGAAGCCGCCTCGCGGATCGGCTGGCCGCCCTTGGCAAAGGTTAGCAATTGCTGGGTCAGCTGCCTGGCCCGCAGGGAGGCTTTGGCCGCCTGATCCAGCAGTTCGCGGGGTTGGGAGGGCATTTCGGCATCGTGCAGTGCAAGCTGGATATTGCCCAGAATAGCGGTAAGAATGTTATTGAAATCATGGGCCAGCCCTCCGGCCAGCACACCGATTGATTCCAGTTTTTTAATCTTCATCAACTCCTGCTCGGTGCGGAGTTGCTGAGTGATATCCCGGAACACCAGCACCACCCCGATCACCTCGCCGGCCTGATTTTTGATCGGGGCGGCACTGTCGGCAACCTTGAGTTCCCGCCCATCCCTGGTGCGCAGAACCGCCCGCTGCTCCAGGGTGGTGATCCGCCCCTGGGCCAGCACCTCAGCCACCGGATCAACAACGGGTTCACCGGAAGTTTCATCCACCAGGCTAAACACTTCCGCCAGCAAACGCCCCACGGCCTCTTCCGCCTGCCAGCCGGTAAGCGATTCCGCCACCTGATTGACCATGGTCACCCGGCTTTGGGTATCGGTGGTGATCACGCCATCACCGATACATTTCAGGGTCACCGCCAACCGCTCACGCTCTTCAGCCAGCGCGAGCTCTGCCTGTTTGCGCTGGCTGATGTCGGTGGCCACTTCCAGTCGCACAATCCGTCCATCCAGCCATTTAATGGCCTGGTCCCTAAGGTAAAACCACTGGCCGGTATCAGCGTGTTGCCGCTCCCAGGTATAAACTCCCGCCGGCCGGCCGGCTTCATCCAGCAACAAGGGGTTGGTGCAAAACGAACAGGGGCCGGCCTGATCCTGGTGCAGGCTCTGCCAGCAAAGTTTGCCGGTTACCTCGCCAAATAGCTGCCGCCCCGTTTCATTGATAAAGAGAATCTCGTAGGTTTTCATATCGGCGACATAAACCACCGCATCCAGACTGTTCATCAGCAGGCGAAAACGGGCTTCATTTTCCCGCATTATCTGCTGGCTGGCCTTCAGTTCGGCAGCCATATCGTGAAAGGCCCGGGCCAGGGTGGCGATTTCATCGGGCCAGTGGTCCGAGCGCAGGCGGGCATCGAGACGGCCGTCGGCGAACTGGCGGCTAAGATCAACCAGGCTGGTGATCGGCCTGACCAGTTTTTTTCTGCTCAACAGCCAGGCGACCGCCAGGGAGACCACGGTGGCCAGGCCCAGCAGCAACAAGTTGCGCAGCAGCACCCGGTTGGCCGGCTGCAAAATAATTGCTTCCGGCACCCCGGCCCATACGTAGGCATAGGGCGGCTCCAGATCGGTTAATTGTACCGGCTTAAAGGCAAAAATCCGGCGCAGGCCGTCGGAGCCCTTACCCACAAAAATCCCCGGCCCAGCGGCCTCGCGGGCGATCTCCCAGGATCTGACGGCGATGGGCTGCCCCAGGGGGTTGGTGTCTTCTCTGGGCGGATGATAAAAGAGACGAATCCCTTGGTGATCGGTAATGGCGACAAAAGAGCCGGGGGGCAGCTCGACGACATCATGGACACGGGCAAAACGGGCCAGAGAGACCGAGGCGGTGAGAATCGCCGCCAGCTTATCATCGGGGCCGAAGACCGGATGGGCAAAGGCAAAGGCCGGGTCGGTATAGCCAACCCGGGCAATGATAAACTCCCCCACGGCAAAATCCTGCCGCTTTCGGGCTTCTTGAAAGTGCTTGCGGTCGGCCAGGTTGGCCGGGGAAAAAGCCCCCCCGGAGACCAGCACTTCACCATCCAGGGCCGTGAGGGTGATATTTCGAAAATCCGGTTGTTATCCAGCACGGCGGCAAGGATCTCCCGGCTTTCCGCCAGGTTGCCCTTGCGAATTTCCGGCAGCAGCGACAAGGTGGAAAGGATTTGCCAAGCGGCACGGGTAAGATCTCTTTGCCCTTCGGCCATGTTGCCGGCCAGCAGCAGCACCTCCTGCCGGGCGTTTTCAATTGAAAGGCGCCGCTGTTCCAACCCGGTGTACAGCAGGATCAGCAGCGCCGGCAGCACGGCCACCAGCACCAGAAAAGCAAGATTTTTGCCGATGGAACCGGTCTTACTGAAAAGCATCCGTTTTCCTCGCAGGTTTCCCCCACCGCAGGTTAAGTGGTCAGCGTCCGGTAGATACCGGGCAGGCGCAGGGGCAGCTTTTTAACATCATCGATGAAGCAGTAACTCACCGCCCCGTAGAGGTGGGAGATATAATCCTGGGCCTGGCGATCGATGGTGATACAAAAAGGATGCACCCCGGCCGCCCGGGCCTCGATCAAGGCATGGCGGGTGTCCTCGATGGCGTAATCGCCCTTGTAATCATCATAATCCTCGGGCTTGCCATCGGACAGGGTGATCAGCAGCCGCACCCGGGCCTCGGTGGCGGCCAGCAGTTTGGTTACATGGCGAATGGGCGGCCCCATTCTGGTGTACTCCCGGGGATTGATGGCGGCTATCCGGCCCCGTACCTGCTCGTTGTATTGCTCGTCCAGATCCTTGACGTGATAAAATTCGGAGCGCTGGCGCCGCATGCCGGAAAAACCGTAAATGGCATAGCGATCGCCCAACACCTCCAGGGCCTCGCACATCAGGGTCAGGGACTCCTTGAGGGCCAGGCTGACCCAGCCCTCGGTGGACGACGACATGTCCACCAGGAAAACAGCGGCGATATTGCGTTCATCCCGGCTCAGGCGGATAAAAAGTTTTTCCCCGGGCGAAACCCCGGCTTTGGCATCGGCCAGGGCATCCACCACGGCGTCAAAATCGATCTCGTCTCCGTCCCGCTGGCGCTTGAGATAGCGCTGCTGCAGGCGCATCATTTCAAACTGCCTTTTGAGTTGCAGCAAAAGTCCGCGATGGCGCTGCAAGGTAGTGTCGACAAAGGTGCTCTGCACCGGGGCCAGCTCTTTGAGCAGCAGCTTGCACCAGTTTTTACGAAAACCCTGGCGGCGGTAATCCCATTCATCGTAGACCAGCGCCCCCACCAGGGCCTCCTGTCCATCCTGGCCGGCCGCCGGCCCGGGCCCCCGTATCGGCGCACCACCGGCCAGGCCCACGGCGGCACTGAGGTATCGCTGGGGTATTTGCCCCAGGTCGTCCCGGATCTGCCGCGCCAGGGCCTGAATCTCCTCCGGGAGCTTAAATTCCCGGCCGCCGATCACCAGATATTCCGGAGGACCGGCCTCCATTGGCGATTCCCGCCCCACTTCATCCTCTTCGGCCCCGGCGATCAGCATGGCCAATCCCTGGCTGTCCGGCGCGGACAGGGACTGGTCAAACCACTTGCTTGTCTCCTCGGACGTCTCTGGGGAACCGGCGGCAACTTCCGGCGGCAAAAAAGCGCCCAGGGCCTCGACAAATCGCTGCCGGCGCTCTTCACGGCGCCGCAAACGAACCGCCTGGAAGGCGGCGGGACGCAAAACGCCCAGCAACGGGACAACCCCTGCCCCATCAGCCACAGCATCCCCGCCATGATCACCGGGCAACGGCTCCAGCAAGCGGTAAAGCTCGGCGGTCAGCTCCATGCTCAACCCCACCCCGCCATTCTGTCGGCCCGCCCCGCTGTCCTTGGCCGGTGGCCCGGCAACGTCGGTTTGCCCCGCCTGCCCGACCCTGGCCAGCAGCCCCAACCCCCGGTGGTAAAGCTCCTTTTCCCCGGGGCGCAGCCCTGGCCCGGCATCACCGGTCAGCACCCATCGACTCCAGGACTCCAGCAAGCGTGCCCGGCCGCGTAAGGCCACAGGCGGCGGGCGGCGATTTTGCAGTCGTCGGCAGACCGGCTGGCTGTCGCGCATCAGGCCCGGCAATTCGGCCTGCAGGCAGCTAAGCACCCGGTGGGTTTCCAGCAGCATGAAAAGATCGGCCGCCAGGCCGGGGGCTGGAAAAAGCGCATAAAAATCACCAGGAAAAGGCTCCTGGTCGGCGCTTTGACGGCCATAACGACGGGCCAGTTCGGCCGCCAACTCGGGGCGCAAAGCGAGCGCGCCCTCCAGGGTGCCAAACCTGAGCAGCCCCCACTGGAAGGAGGCCAGCAACTTATAGGCGGTGAAGTTGGCGCCGCTTTGTTTAAACAGGCTAATCTCCGGCGGCAGGAAGATGGTTTCGCCATCGGTCCAGCTTTCCGGCCCCGGTGCCAGAGCCAGTTCGTAACCGGCCAGCCCCCGCAGGTATGGCAGCAACCGTGGGGTGGCGGCGGCCAGGCTCAAACCGTGCTCCCCCCGCAGGCGGCACAGGAAGTTATTTTCCACCTCGGCCAGGTAGCGGGTGGCCGCCTGCAGCCCTTCCTGCTCGTAGACATCCAGGGTCGCCTTAACCCACTCGGCCAACTGTTCAAGAGTCAGGCAACCAAGCCCCTGGTCCACCTGATCCAGGAAATTGTAGCCCAAGGCATAACTGACCGGCCAGATGGCCGCCGCCAGGCGCAACACCTCCTCCCGCACCTCCTGGGGATAACCGGCCAGGCGCTCAAGATACTCATCCTTGCCCCAGTAGGCCAGCTCGTCCAACAAGGCCTGACCGGCGCCGGTGGTGGCGGTAAGCTCGCTGCTCACATGCACTTCCCGGTAAAAATTAAAAAACGGAACTGACGATTTCTTCCAGGGCCGCCAGCATCTCCGGCTCATCACTGAGTGGGGCGCAAACGGCCACCCGGCAGGCGGTGCGCCGGTCGATTCCCCCTTTGATCAGCTTGCCGGCGTGGATCAGCAGCCGGGTGCTGGCCCCTTCCTGGAGGCCGGAATCTTTAAGCCCCCTGGTCATGGCGGCCACCTTGACCAGATTGCGGGCGGTAGCTGCCTCCAGGCCGGCCTCCCGGGCCACGATCTCGCTTTCAAATTCGGCTTCCGGGTAATCAAACTCCAGGGCCACAAAGCGCTGGCGAGTGGACTGCTTGAGGTCCTTAAGGACGCTCTGATAGCCCGGGTTGTAGGAAACCGCCAGCATGAACTCCGGCGGCGCGGTGAGCAATTCACCGCGCTTTTCCACCGGCAATTCCCGGCGGTCGTCGGCCAAGGGATGGATCACCACCGTGGTGTCCTTGCGGGCCTCGACGATTTCATCGAGATAACAGATGG
This sequence comes from Desulfurivibrio alkaliphilus AHT 2, assembly GCF_000092205.1. Lineage (GTDB taxonomy): Bacteria > Desulfobacterota > Desulfobulbia > Desulfobulbales > Desulfurivibrionaceae > Desulfurivibrio > Desulfurivibrio alkaliphilus. Next base: position 1,457,951 of record NC_014216.1, read on the forward strand.
CCCCATTGCGCACCGCCAGGGCCAGGGGACCGTCCATCCAGACCGCCTCCCCGCCCCGGATCAGGTAACGGCCCACCAGGTCGCCGGTGGTGAGGTCATCGTGGCAGGAAACGGTGATCAGGGGACGCTGCAACTCCCAGGCCAGGTACTCCATAAAACGGGTCTTGCCGCAACCGGTGGGGCCTTTGAGCAACAGCGGCAAGCCATGGGCATAGGCCATCCGGGCAATTGCCAACTCATCGCCTCGGGGCAAGTAGTAGGGCTCGGAGGTAATCCGGTGTTCCTCAATTTTTTGCTGGCCGACTGACATATAATTTCCCCGCAAAATTCAAGCGTTATAGGTTGAAGAAGCGACCTTGCCGCCCCGGCCGGTCCAGTCGGTGTGGAAAAATTCTCCCCTGGGCCGGTCCACCCGCTCGTAGGTATGGGCGCCAAAGTAGTCCCGCTGGGCCTGGAGCAGATTGGCCGACAGCACGGCACTGCGATAGCCGTCGTAAAAGCTCAGGGCCGAGGAGAGCGCCGGTACCGGCAGCCCCAGTTCGGCAGCCCGGGCCACCACCCGACGCCAGCCGGCCTGGGCCTGGGCGAGGGCATCGGCAAAAAAGTCCGCCAGCAGAAGATTGTCAAGATCGGGATCGGCATCGAAGGCCTGGGCAATGTTGTCCAGGAAAACGCTGCGGATAATGCAGCCGCCGCGCCACATCCGGGCAATGCCGCCGTAGTTGAGGTGCCAGCCATGTTCCCGGGCCGCCGCCCGCATCAGCAGGTAGCCCTGGGCATAGGAAACGATTTTCGCGGCATACAGGGCGTCTTGCAGGGCCTGCACGTATTGCTGGATCTCACCGGCAAAAACCGCCTCCGGCCCGCGCAGCACCGCCGCCGCCCGCTCCCGCTCCTCCTTCATGGCCGAGAGAAAACGGGCAAACACCGCTTCGGTAATCAAACTAAGCGGCACGCCCATTTCCAGGGCGTTGATCCCGGTCCATTTGCCGGTGCCTTTCTGCCCGGCGGCATCGAGAATCCTGTCTACCAGGGGAGCACCGTCACTGTCCTGGTAGCCCAGTATTTCACTGGAGATTTCCATCAGGTACGACTCCAGCACGCCCCGGTTCCAGGCACTGAACACGTCGGCGATTTCGCCTGCCGGCAAACCCAGCCCCCGGCGCAAGAAATCGTAGGCCTCGCAGATCAACTGCATATCGCCGTACTCAATGCCGTTGTGGGCCATTTTCACAAAATGACCGGCTCCCTCCTCCCCCACCCAGTCACAACAGGGCTCACCTCCCACCCGGGCGGCAATATTCTGAAAAATATCCTTGACCAGCGGCCAGGCGGCGGGGTTGCCCCCCGGCATGATGGAAGGCCCCCGGCGGGCCCCTTCCTCACCGCCGGAAATGCCGGTGCCGACAAACAAGATTCCCTTTGCCGCCAGGTCGCGAGTGCGCCGGTTGCTGTCGGTATAAAGCGAGTTGCCGCCGTCGATGATGACATCGCCCGGCTCCAGATGGGGCAGCAGTTGCTCGATGAAGGAATCCACCACCGCCCCGGCCTTGACCATCAGCATCACCTTGCGGGGTCTTTGCAGCACCACGCTCAGCTCTTCCAGGGAGTGGGTCCCAATGATGCCGGTGCCGGCAGCCGGACCGGCCAGAAATTCATCCACCCGGGCGGTGGTGCGATTGTAAACCGCCACTTTGTAGCCATGGTCATGCATATTGAGCACCAGATTCTGGCCCATGACGGCCAGGCCGATCAGGCCGATATCCGCTTGCACTTCTTGGGTCATTGTCGCCTCACTTGGTTGATTTGGCCCGCCGACAGAGCAGGGAGCAGTCTCGCCCTTCAATTAATTACGGCCGACATTAATACGGAGTCGCTCTTTATAGAATATAGTTGTTGGCGGCATGATCTCAAGTCGTTTCTGCGTAACTGATCACAGGGTGCCGCAGATTGCGGCAAGCGAGACGGTGATGCGTACCTCAGTACGTGAGCCGGCTCGATTGCCGCTTTCGGCGGTGCCCTGTGATCGCTTACTTGACAATTGCAATTCCCGCCGGCATATGCTAGCGTTTTCTGTTTTCCACAGGCAATTAAACTCTACGGAGTACCCATATTCATTAAGCGAGGAGAAAATGAGCGATCCGAAAATCATTTACACCGAAGTTGACGAAGCCCCGGCCCTGGCCACTTATTCCCTGCTCCCCATTCTCCGGGCCTACACCCGTGAATCAGGCGTGGCCATCGAGACCAGGGATATCTCGCTGGCCGGTCGGATTATCGCCAATTTCCCGGAAAACCTTACCAAAGAGCAGCAGATCCCCGATGACCTGACTGAGCTGGGCCGGCTCTGCCAGTTGCCGCAGACCAATATTATCAAACTGCCCAATATCAGCGCTTCGATTCCCCAGCTTAAAGATGCCATCAAGGAGCTGCAGGGCCAAGGGTACCGGGTGCCGGACTATCCCGATGAGCCGCAATCCGAGGCAGACCATGAGATTCAGCAACGTTACGCCAAGGTGCTGGGCAGTGCGGTCAACCCGGTGCTGCGGGAGGGCAACTCCGACCGCCGGGCGCCGGCGGCGGTGAAACGCTTTGGCCAGCAGAACCCCCACCGACTGATGAAACCCTGGCCCCAGGATTCCAAGTCGCGGGTGGCACACATGAGCGGGGGGGATTTTTACGGCAGCGAAAAGTCCATCACCGTTAACGAGGCCTGCCAGGCCAGGATCGAATTTGTCGGCGCCGACGGCCAAACCACGGTGCTGAAGCCGGAATTGCCGCTGCAGGCAGATGAGGTGGTGGATGCGGCGGTCATGAAGGTAAGTGAACTGCGCAATTTCTTTAAGCAGCAGATTGAGGCGGCAAAAAAGGATGGCGTGCTGCTGTCATTGCACCTGAAAGCCACCATGATGAAGATTTCCGATCCCATCATGTTCGGCCACTGCGTCTCGGTATTTTACCAGGATGTTTTTGCCAAGCACGGAGAGGTGATCAAAAAGCTGGGGGTTAACCCCAACAACGGGATCGCCGAACTGGAGGCCAAGCTGGAACAGCTGCCGGAAACCCAACGGGAGGCGATCAAGACCGACATCCAGGCCTGCTATCAGCAGAACTGCGAACTGGCCATGGTGGATTCGAGCAAGGGGATCACCAACCTGCATGTACCCAACAACATCATCATCGACGCCTCCATGCCGGTGTTCATCCGCGACGGCGGCCGCATGTGGGGACCGGACGACGCCCTGCACGACACCATCACCATGATCCCCGACCGCAGCTACGCCACCATCTACCAGGAGGTGGTCACCGACTGCCAGCGCCACGGGGCCTTTGACCCGGCCACCATGGGCAGTGTGGCCAACGTCGGCCTGATGGCCCAGAAAGCGGAAGAGTACGGCTCCCACGACAAGACTTTCGTCGCCCCGGGAGCAGGCGTCATCCGGCTGGTTACCGAGGCCGGCACGGTGCTGCTGGAACAGCAGGTGGCCCCGGGCGATATCTTCCGCAGTTGCCAGACCAAAGACGCCCCCATCCGCGACTGGGTCAAACTGGCGGTTTCCCGGGCCCGGGAGTCCGGCTCGCCGGCCATCTTCTGGCTGGATGAGCAGCGGGCCCACGATGCCCAGTTGATCGCCAAGGTGGAGAAATACCTGCCGGAGCACGACACCAGCGGCCTGGAGATCCGGATCATGCCCCCGGTGGCGGCTATGCGGCGGTCGCTGGAGCGGATCAGGAAGGGTGAGGACACCATTTCGGTGACCGGTAACGTGCTGCGCGATTATCTCACCGATCTGTTCCCCATTTTGGAAATCGGCACCAGCGCCAAGATGCTCTCCATCGTGCCGCTGATGAACGGTGGCGGCCTGTTTGAAACCGGCGCCGGCGGCTCGGCCCCCAAGCATGTGCAGCAGTTTTTAAGGGAAGGTCACTTGCGCTGGGACTCTTTAGGAGAATTCTGCGCCCTGGTCCCCTCCTTTGAGCATATCCACAAAACCTTCAACAACGACAAAGCGGCCCTGCTGGCCCGGACCCTGGACGCGGCCATCGGCAACTTCCTGGAACAGGGCAAGTCACCCTCCCGCAAGGTGGGCGAGCTGGACACCCGGGGCAGCCATTTCTACCTGGCCCTCTACTGGGCCGAAAGCCTGGCGGCCCAGCAGGAAGATGGCGCCCTGGCGGCGATCTTCGCCAAGGTTGCCGGGGAACTGAGTGCCAACGAACAAAAGATCATCGATGAGCTGAACGGCGCCCAGGGTCAGCCCCAGGATATCGGCGGCTACTTCCACCCGGACAAGGACAAAACCACCCAGGCCATGCGCCCCAGCCCCACCCTCAACGCGATTATCGAGGCCATGTAAAAGACAACGCACCAAACACGCAAAAAGGGGTTTACGGAAGCTTCCGTAAACCCCTTTTGTTTTTTAACTGGTCGGGATGAGAGGATTTGAACCTCCGGCCCCTTGAACCCCATTCAAGTGCGCTACCAGGCTGCGCTACATCCCGAAAACCGGACAACTCCGGCAAAATGCAAAGAAAGTAAGATACCGGCCCAAAAGGCCGCTGTCAAGGAGAATGCGCCGACAGGAAACGCATTTTAAACGCTTTATCGCTCCAGAATCTTTTTCAAGTTCTGCAGTTCTTCCTTGATGCCGCTAAAGAACTCGGCGGGGTTTGGCTGGGCATCTGCCGCTGGGGCCTTTGCTGAAGCCTCGGCCGGCGGCCCGGCCGGCGCTGGTGCCCCAACTTTATCGGGCTCCCGGGGAACCCCTTTTTTTCGTTCCCGGGCCAGCAGCTTCTTGGCGCCGCTAATGGTGAACCCCTCTTCCTTGAGCAGCCGCTTGATCCGCAGGATATTTTCCACATCACTGCGCCGGTACAGGCGCTGGCGGGAATTGGCCCGCTGGGGCGCCAGTATTCGGAATTCAGACTCCCAGTAGCGCAGCACGTGCTGCTTGACCCCGGTGATCTCGCAAACCTCACCTATTTTAAAATAAAGCTTGTCGGGAATCCCGGGTCCCTGCTGCTCAGCGGCACTCAAAACCAGGCCTCACCATCGACCCGCCGCTGACTACCGGCGATTGATCCGCTCCCGCACGCTCTTGCTGGGCCGGAAGGAAATCATGCTGCGCTTACTGATTTCCATGGGGTCGCCGGTCCGGGGATTGCGCCCCTGCCGGGGAGACTTGCGGCGGACGTTGAAGGTCCCGAACTGTACCAGCTTAATGGGTTCTTCGGCCAGCAGGGTCGCCTTCAAACGATCAAATACTATATCCACCAGGTCGGCGGCGCTGCGCTGGGAAAAGCCCATCTTTTCGTTGATGGCCTTGGCCAGGTCCTTGCGGGTCAGATTTGCGCGATTCATTTTTCAGGCCTCTCTTAGTTGACCGTGGAAACGCTGTTCCAGCATCTTGATGATCTTGCCGTGAACCACTCCCACTTTTTTATCATTCAGGGTCTGCTCAGCGTCGCGATATTGAATGGCAAATGCCACGCTTTTACGCCCCGGTTCGATGTGCTTACCACGATAAACGTCAAAAATCTCCACCTGTTCCAGCAACTTGCCGCCGGTCTGCCGGATGGCCGCCAGCATCTCGCCGGCCTCCACCTCTTCCGGCACCAGCAGGGCCAGATCCCACTTGACGGCGGGAAACCTGGGCAGGGGTTTAAAACCCACCGCCGCCGGGCGGCAATGGCTCAGGCCGGTCAGGTTCAGGTCAAGATAAAAGACTTCCTGCTTGATGCCAAATGCTTTTAAGACCGCCGGCTGAATTTTTCCCGCCTCGCCCAGCGGCTCTCCCGTCGCTTCCCGGTTCAGGCTCAACTGAAAGCCGGCAACCGCGTAAGGCGGCACGGCAGCAGCCGGCACCAGTTGCAGGCCAGACAGGCTAAGGCCGGCCAGCAACTCCTCCAGCACCCCTTTCACATCATGGATATCCACCGGCTCTTCGCCGTTCCACAGCAGCGGTGCCTGCGGATAACGACGACCGCTGAACACCGCCGCCAGCTGTTCTTCTTCCCGGGGCAACTCCTGCCCTGCGTCAACATAAAAGACCTTACCCAACTCAAAGAGGCGCAAGTCCGGACTCTGGTGGTTGATATTATGGCGGGCGTTTTCCAGCAACCCGGGCAGCAGCGAAGTGCGCATCACCCCCAGTTCTTCACTCAAGGGGTTGAGCAAGGGTAGCGCCCGGCGCCGCTGATCTTCCGGGTCCAGCCGCAAGGTGTCGGCATGGGCCGGGTTGACAAAGCTGTAGTTGATCGCCTCGCAGCAGCCGGCGGCCAGCATCAGCGCCCGCAAACGCCGGCGGCGCTCGGCGGCCGGGTCCGCCGGCGGCAGCTCCATGGCCACTTTCGGCATGGCGGCGGGGATCTGATCGTAACCAATCAGGCGGGCCACCTCTTCGATCAGATCCACCTCCCGTTCCAGGTCCACCCGGAAGGAGGGGGGAATGATCCGCAGGGTGCTTGCATCGACCCGCTCACCGCGGATTTCAATCCCCGCCAGGACCTTTTCCACACTATCCAGGTCCAGGGTGGTGCCCAGCAGATCGTTAACCCGCGGCAAGCGCAGGGTTAATTCCGGCGGCGGCTGCACCCCGGCCCGATAATCGATGCCCCCGGGCATTACCTGCGCCCCGGCCAGTTCCTGAATCAAGCGCACCGCCCGCTCCATGGCCAGGGGGGCCAGTTGAGGATCAACCCCGCGCTCAAAGCGATAGGAGGAATCGGTGTTAAGCTTCAGGGCGGCGGCGGTGGCGCGAACACTTTTGGCTTCAAAACAGGCGCTTTCCAGCAGGATGTTAACCGACTCCGGCCCCACCTCGGAACTGGCGCCCCCCATCACCCCGGCCACCGCCACCGCCCGGTCGGCATCGGCAATCACCAGCATGGCGGGGGTTAACTCACGCTCAACACCGTCGAGGGTGGTGATCTTTTCCTGCTCGGCCGCCCGGCGCACCCGAATTTGGCCGCCGCTTAAGCGGTCGAAGTCAAAGGCGTGCATGGGCTGGCCGTACTCCAGCATCACCAGGTTGGTAACATCCACCACGTTGTTGATGGGGCGCAGCCCCACCGCCTGCAGGCGCTGCCGCATCCAGGGGGGCGAAGGCGCAATCCGCACGTTGCGCAGCAGTCGGGCGGCGTAACGGTGGCAATCTGCCGCCTCCACCGACACCGTAAAGGGCACATCGTCGCCGGCCTGCTCCGGGGTGGGCAGCCCGGGGGCCTGGTCAACCGGCCGCTTCAGCGGCAGGCCGGTAAAACCGGCCACCTCGCGGGCAATCCCGATCACCCCGGTGCAATCGGGGCGGTTGGGGGTAAGGTCCACTTCGATCAGAGTATCGGCCAGCCCCAGGGCCTCACGAAACGGTATGCCCGGCTTAAGGCCGGGAAAAAGTTCCGGGTCAAGGTCCATAATGCCGCGGCTGCCATCTCCTTCGGCCGCCAGCCCCAGTTCCTCTTCGGAGCAGAGCATCCCTTCCGAGCGTTCGCCGCGGATCTTGCTGGCCTTTATCTTCAGCCCGCCGGGCAGTACCATCCCCGGGGTGACCAGGGCCGAAAACATCCCGGCCCGAACGTTGGGGGCACCGCAAACCACCCGCCGCAGCTCGGTCTCTCCCTCTTCGACATCGCAAAGGGTCAGCCGGTCGGCATTGGGATGGGGATGCACCGCCGCCACTCGAGCCACCTTAACCGGCGCCAACTCGGCATGCAGCGGCTCCACCGCATCAACCTCCAGGCCGAGCAGGGTAAGACGGGCGGCGATCTCCTCGGGACCGAGGTCGACGGCCACATATTCCCGCAACCAGTTGTAAGTGAATTTCATGCCCAAAAACCCTGGTAAAAAAAAGATCAGCGGCGAAGGCAGCCATCGGCTGCCGGCGGCACCGGTCTTTAAATGATGATCAGAACTGGCGCAAGAAGCGCAGGTCGTTTTCGTAGAACAGGCGAATATCGTTGATGCCGTAACGGAGCATGGCAATCCGCTCCACCCCCAGCCCGAAGGCAAAGCCGCTGTACTCTTCCGGATCGTACCCCACCTTGGCAAAAACCGCCGGATCAATCATGCCGGCGCCCAAAATCTCCAGCCAACCGGTCTGCTTGCAGACCCGGCATCCCTTGCCGCCGCAGATTACACAACCGATATCCACCTCGGCGCTGGGTTCGGTAAAGGGGAAAAAGCTGGGGCGAAAACGGATGGCGGTTTGCGGATCAAATACCCGGGCGATGAACTCCGAGAGTACCCCTTTAAGGTCGGCAAAAGAGACCTTGTCGTCCACCAGGAAGCCCTCCACCTGATGAAACATGGGGGTATGGGTGATATCGGAATCGCAGCGGTAAACCTTGCCCGGGGCGATCATCCGCAGCGGGGGCCGGGCCTGTTCCATGGCCCGGATCTGCATCGGCGAGGTGTGGGTGCGCAACAGCCGACCGGCATCGACATAAAAGGTGTCGTGCATGGCCCGGGCCGGATGGTGAGGGGGAATATTGAGGGCCTCGAAGTTGTAGAAATCGGTCTCCACATCCGGACCTTCGGCCACGGCAAAACCCATGCCGGCGAAGATGGCACAAATCTCGGCCATCACCTGGCTGACCGGATGCATCCGCCCGGCGGGGAAGCGACGCCCCGGCAGGGTCAGGTCGGGCCGCTGCCCGGCCGCGGGCGCGGCGGCAGCCAGTGCCTCCCGGCGGGCGCTGAAGGCATCCTCGAGCGCCGCCCGGCTCTCGTTGGCCAGCTTGCCCAGCCGGGGGCGGTCTTCGGCGGGCGCCTGCCCCAAACTGCGCATCAGGCCGGTAAAACGGCCCTTGCGGCCAAGATATTCGACCCGGAAGGGCTCAAGCTCTTCCGGGTCGGTAATCTGCGCCAAGCGCGCTTCGGCCTCGTTTCGCAGCCGCTGGAGTTCTTCTTCCATCGCTATCACATCAGCATTCCGGTCAACGTTACAGCGTAAGCGCTCATGGAGGTCCGCGACTTAATTGCTCTGCGAGGTTTGCACCACGGCCGCGAAACCGGCCGGGTCCATGATGGCCAGGTTGGCCAGTACTTTGCGATCCAGGTCGACGCCGGCCTTTTTCAGGCCGCCCATCAACCGGCTGTAGGTGGTGCCGTGCTCATGGGCCGCCGCGCCGATGCGGACGATCCAAAGGCTGCGGAAGTCACGTTTTTTCTGCCGCCGATCACGATAGGCGTAGTTAAGGGCGCGATCCACCGCTTCGGTGGCGCTGCGATAAAGACGATGCCGGCCACCGACATAACCGCTGGCCTGCTTGAGTACTTTTTTCCGGCGGCGGCGCGCCTTGAATCCACGGGCTGCTCTGGGCATGACTGCTCTCCTTAAAGATACGGAAGTATACGCTTAATACCGGCCGCGTTGGTGGCATCGACGATGGCACCCTGGCGCAGACCGCGCTTCCTCTTGGTGGTTTTCTTGGTGAGAATATGGTTGGCAAAGGCCTTGCGCCGAGCCACCTTACCGGTGCCGGTGCATTTGAAGCGCTTGGCCGCTCCCCGGTTGGTTTTCATCTTAGGCATTGCTTACTCCTTAACAGTTATTTATTGGGGCCGACCAGCATGGTCATCTGCCGCCCTTCCATTTTAGGCGCCTGCAGCACGGTGGCCACTTCCGTCAACTCCTGGGCGATCCGATTAAGAACCTCGACCCCCAGGGTGTCGGCATAAACGATCTCCCGCCCCCGAAAACGCAGAGTCACCTTGACCTTGTTGTTCTGGTCGAGAAATTTTTTAATATTTTTAATTTTAAAGTCCAGGTCGTGTTTTTCGGTCTTGGGGCGCAGCTTGATTTCCTTGACCTCGACCACCGCCTGTTTCTTCTTGGCGTCCTGCTGTTTTTTGCTCAGCTCGTAGCGGTATTTGCCGTAATCCATGATTCGGCAAACCGGGGGCTTGGCGGTGGGTGAAACCTCCACCAGATCCAGCCCGCTCTCTTCCGCCTTCATCAGGGCCTCCCGCGGAGTCATGATCCCCAGCTGACTACCATCTTCATCGATCAGCCGCACTTCATCACAGCGGATCTGCTGGTTGGTCCTGGCCCTTACTTCCTTTTTTTCCGGCTCTTTGCGTCTTCCCTTAATGGTACCCGTCCTCCCGTTTCAAATGAAACCCGCAACCACAGCCCGGTCGTTCAAACGGTTGCTTGCCAAAACCAGTTGGCCTTGGCAACACCATGAACTGAACTGCATGGGCCCGGGCCCGGTTCACTCCGGCGAGTGCAGATGCAACCTTGAACCCGCCTTGCCCCGCAAACTGCCTCCGGCACAACCGGAAGCTACGTAAACGGGGATATATAACATATTCACCCAGGATTGCGCCAACAAATTCGTCATTGACCCACAGGATCACTCTCCTGGTTAACGGTTACTTCCGCCGCCACCAGGGCGGCAAACTCGCTCACCGGCATGGGCGGCAGATTTTTACCGTCCCGCTGCCGCACCGTCACCGTGCCCTCGGCGGCTTCCTTGTCGCCGACGATCAGCATGTAGGGGATTTTCTGCAGCTGGGCCTCGCGGATCTTGTAATTGAGTTTTTCGTTGCGCAGATCCTTTTCCACCCGCACCCCGGCCCGGCGCAAGGCGGCGTAGACCTCTTCCCCGTAGTCAAGCTGGGCGTCGGTGATGTTGCAGATACGGGCCTGCACCGGCGCCAGCCAGAGCGGGAAGGCGCCGGCGTAGTGCTCGATCAGGACCCCGAAAAAGCGCTCCAGCGATCCCATCAGGGCCCGATGAATCATGATGGGCCGGTGCTCACGGCCATCTTCACCGGTATAACCCAACTCAAAACGCTCCGGCAGGTTGAAATCCACCTGAATGGTGGAACACTGCCAGGCCCGACCCAGCACATCTTTGATCTTGATGTCGATCTTGGGCCCGTAAAAAACCCCTTCGCCGGGATCCAGGCTGTAGCTCAGCCCTTTTTTCTCCAGCGCGGCCTGCAGGGCGGCAGTGGAGCGGTCCCAGTTTTCATCGCTGCCGACATACTTTTCCGGCCGGGTGGAGAGATAGATATCGTAATCGGCAAAACCAAACGCCTGCAAAATATGGAGGTTGAGATCAAGAATGCGGAAAATCTCTTCCTCCAGGTGATCGGGGCGGCAGAAGATATGGGCGTCATCCTGGGTAAAGCCCCGCACCCGCATCAGACCGTGCAAAGCGCCGGTCTTTTCAAAGCGATAAACGGTCCCCAGTTCGCACCAGCGCAGGGGAAACTCCCGGTAGCTGCGCTTGCGGGTTTTATAGATGGCGATATGAAAAGGACAGTTCATGGGCTTGAGCTGGTACTGCACCTCCTCGACTTCCATGGGGGAGTACATGTTCTCGCCGTAAAAGTCCAGGTGGCCACTGGTCTGCCACAGCTCACGCCGGGCAATGTGAGGGGTGGACAGCAGCTCGTAACCGTGCCGGTAATGCTCGTCGCGCCAGTAATCCTCAATCAGCCGCCGCAGCAGGGCCCCTTTGGGCTGCCACAAAATCAGGCCCGGGCCGATCTGGTCCTGAATGGTGAATAACTCAAGCTCCTTGCCCAGCTTGCGATGGTCCCGCTTCTTGGCTTCTTCCAGGCGCTCCAGGTAGGCGCGCAGCTCCTTTTTGTCGAAAAAGGCCGTACCATAAATGCGCTGCAGCATTCGGTTGTTTTCGTCTCCACGCCAGTAAGCGCCGGCCAGGCGGGTCAGCTTGAAAGCCTTGAGCCAGCCGGTGGACGGCAGGTGCGGGCCCCGGCACAGATCGACAAAATTGCCCTGACTGTAAAGACTTACCTGATCATCTTCAATCTCGTCAAGCAGCTCCAGCTTATAGTTCTGCCCCTGCTGCCGGAAAAACTCCAGGGCCTCGGCCCGGCTCACCTCCCGGCGCTCAAAGGGGCGGTCGGCCGTGGCGATCTCGGCCATCAACGCTTCGATTTTTTCCAAATCCGCCGGGGTAAAGGGCTGCTGGCGATCGAAATCGTAGTAAAAACCATCGGCGGTGGCCGGCCCGATGGTGACCTGAACCTCATCGCCGTACAACTCCAGCACCGCCTCGGCCATCACGTGGGCCGCGCTGTGGCGAAGAATCTCCAGGGCCTCGGGGCTCTCCGGGGTAATGACCGCCACCTCACCGCCGCTGTTCAGGGGAGCGGCAAGGTCTACCAGCCGGTCGCCAACCTGCAAGGCCAGAGCCCGCTTGCGCACCTTGTTGGAAAACATCTCCTTGAGTGCCTGGGCGGCAGTGGTGCCGGCGGGAAAATTCCGGCTCTGTTCGGCGTTGGTCAGGGTAATTTCGGTCATGGCTAGTCCAACTGGGGCATAATAAAAAAAGTAAGCGGCCACAGGGTGCCCGGTGACCGCTTACTCGATGAAAAAAATCGTCACTTTTAAGGGTAGCCGGTGAGCCGTTGGCAAAGCAAAGCTCCGCCGGGATGGGGCCGGCAGTGCCGGCAATCCTTACGGAGCCTGGTCGTGTTTCGGTTGTTACGCTGGTAGGCGCGGGCGGGATTGAACCGCCGACTTCTACCGTGTCAAGGTAGCGCTCTCCCACTGAGCTACGCGCCTGCGCCAAGTCTGAAGCGGAAAGGAATTACCAACTCGCCGGGCAACTGTCAAGATTAAACTTGGTGGACATCAACGGTTTAGCCGGTTACTGCTGCTGGCGGGAGGCGATGGCCCGGGACAGGGTTAGCTCATCGGCATACTTGATGTCCATCCCCATGGGGATGCCGCAGGCCAGGCGGGTAATCCTTACCTTGCTGTTTTCCTGCAAATGGCGAATCAGATAGGCGGCGGTGGCCTCTCCCGGCACCGTGGAGCTGGTGGCGATCAAAACCTCGTTGACCTGGTCCCGCCGAATTCTTTCCAGCAACCGGTCGATTTTCAACTCACCCGGTCCGATACCATCCGCCGGCGAGAGCACCCCATGGAGGATGTGATACTTGCCCTTGAAGGAAGCGGTTTTTTCAATGGCCACCAGATCGGCGGGTTCCTCCACCACGCAGACCAGGCCCTGCTCACGGTCGGGATTGCAGCAGATCTCGCAGGGATCAGCTTCAGAAAAGGCGCAGCAGGTTGAGCACATGGTGATCAACTGGTGGAGTTCGGTAAGACTCTTGGCCAGGGCTTGGGCCTCCACCGCCGGTCGGCGCAACAAATGCATGGCCAGACGGCTGGCGGTCTTGCGGCCGACTCCGGGCAGGCGGCCAAAATCGGCGATCAACCTGGCCAGGGCGGGAGGGATAACATTCATGGCAAGCGCGGCGACCTGGTTAAAAAAGGCCGGGGATATTCATGCCGCCGGTCAACTTACCCATTTCCTTCTGGATCATCTCCTGGGCCCGGGCCATTGCATCGTTGACCGCCGCCATCACCAGATCCCTGAGCATGTCGGGATCTTCCGGGTTGATCACCTCCGGCTCAATCTTCAACTCAACCAGTTGGTGGCGGCCATTGACCGTGGCCTGCACCATGCCGCCGCCGACACTGGAAGTCACCGTGCGTTCGGCCAACTCAGCCTGGAGACCGGCCATTTTTTGCTGAAACTGCTGGGCCTGCTGCATAAGCTGCTGCATGTCCATAAAAAGACCTCCTAAACCTTAATTACGGCCGGTTCTCACCCCAGCCACATCTCCGTTAAAAATCTCCACCACCGTCCGCACCAGGGGATCGTTGGCCAGCGCCCGGCGTTCTTCCCGGGGCATCTCGCCACCGCCAAGCTCCACCGTGCTGCCCCCCCGGATTCGCAAACGTACCGTTAACTCACGCTGAAAATAATCCTGGGCGAATTCAGTGAGCAAACGGTTGTTCTCCGGTTCCTCCAGGAGCTTGCAATCGGCCAGGTCATCGTAGCGGATCAGCAGTTGGCCGTTTTCCTCCCGGGCCCCGGAAGCCATGTCCAGCACCGGGGCCATCCAGACCTTGCGCCGGCGCACGTAGGCGATAAAGCCGTCCCAGTCCGGCCGCAGATCCCGACCGGAGCCGGACGACCGTTCGGCGACCGGCTCTGCCCGGTCGGCGCCCACCTTTGCCGCCGCCGAACCAGCTGCCGTATCCGCCTTCGTCGCATCAGCCGCCATAACGGGCGGCTCCGGCTTTTCCTTGGCCGGTGGCGGGGCGGCTTTCGGGGTGTCCCGATTTAAAGACGGAACCGGCTCCGGGACGTTCCCCGCAGCAGAGTCCGCAGCAACGTGCGCAGCGCCAGGCGCAGCATCAGGCGCAAGATGATTTGCAGGATGTTCATCGTTTTTCTCCACTCGCTCACGGCCGCCGACCAACGGCTTGCTCTCTTGTTGCCCAGGCGCTGCGGACGGGGCTGGGGCTGGGCGGGACAACTCCGGTTCCGGCTCGGCCAGACCAGGGGTCACCCCCGGTTCCGCAGCAAAATGCCGTTCCCGCTCCCCCCCCGCCGCCGAAGCTTCCCCTCTCCTCGGCTGGCCGGCGGCCGCTGCGGCAACAGCGGCGCCAGCGGCCGGAGCCGGGTCGCCGGGCAGACCCGCCAGCAACTGCTCCAACCGTCCCAGCACTTCGCTGGTGGGCACAATGCCGCCAGCCTGGGCGGCGCGAACAAAGGTCATCTCCAGCACCAGCTTGGGCCGGGAGGCATACTGCATCTCCTCGACCCCCTTGAGCAGCAGATTGAAACAGTAGAGCAGGGTTTCCGGGCTGTGGGCGGCGGCGATTTCTTCCAGGGCGGCCAGTTCCTGATCGGCCAGGTCCAGCAGGCCGGCGGCCCGGCCGGTATTACGGCAGACCACCAGATTGCGGAAGTAGTTGAGCAGATCGCCGGCAAAACGCTTGAGATCCAGGCCGGCCCGGTAACACTGGTCAAAGAGTTCCAAGCAGCGGGCCAGATCGGGGGCCAGCAGGGCCCGGGCCAGTTGCTCGAAGGTCCGGCGGTCAACCAGGCCCAGCATCTGGCGCACATCCTCATCGGCCACCTGCCGGCCGCCGAAAGAAAAAACCTGATCCAGCAGGCTCAGGCCGTCCCGCACACTGCCATCGGCCTCGCGGACGATCATCTCCAGGGCGGAATCGGGGATTTCCACCTCCTCGGCCGCCGCCACCCGCCGGAAAAAATCCTGCAGTTCGGCAAAGGGCACCCGGGTCAATTCATGGCGCTGGCAGCGGGAAAGGATGGTAACGGGGATCTTGTGCAGCTCGGTGGTGGCGAACATGAAATAGACATGGGCCGGCGGCTCCTCCAGGGTCTTCAGCAGGGCGTTGAAGGCCTCGGTGGTGAGCATGTGCACTTCATCGATGATGACGATCTTGTACTTGCCGGCAACCGGCATGAAGCGGATGTTTTCCTTGAGCTCGCGAATCTCCTGGATGCCGCGGTTGCTGGCCCCGTCGATTTCGTGAAGATCAACGGCCTGACCGGCATTAAAGGCCAGGCAGGAAGCACACTGGTTACAGGGCCGCTGCTCGGCCTCGGCGGCCAGGCAATTGAGGGCTTTGGCCATGATCCGGGCCAGGGTGGTCTTGCCCACCCCACGAACCCCGGAAAAGAGCATGGCATGAGCCACCCGCTCCCGCCGCAAGGCATTTTGCAGGGTCCGCACCACCGGGCGCTGCCCCACCACCTCGGCAAAAGTCCGGGGGCGCCACTTTCTGGCCAGCACAAGATAAGACATGCCACCCCTGTATCAATTAGAAGATAAACACCCGAGAAGGCAAACACGCGCCAGCGTGCAGCAGTGCCGCAGGTTGCGGCAAGCGGTTCGGCGCCGCGTACCCCGGTACGCAAGCCGGGCCGATCGCCGCAAGATGCGGTGCTGCTGCACGCTGACGCAAAAAAAATGATAGCCAGGCACCCCCGCGGCACACAGATAAACTCGCTACCGCTGCTTCCTCCCGGACCTGACGGAGTTTGCAAGCCTCTGTTGCGCGGGACCCGGCTATCAAACTGAAATACTGGCTAAAATACTGACCAAAATACTCACTTTGACCAGCACTCTGATCATTTATTCATGGGATGCGCCACTGGCGGAGAGGGTGGGATTCGAACCCACGGTACGTTGCCGTACACACGCGTTCCAGGCGTGCACCTTCAACCGCTCGGTCACCTCTCCGAAGCACTCATCACGAATCCGGGCAGTCTACAATGAATCGCCGTTTTTTGAAAGGGGAAAATCAGACAGCGGTTAAGGCTTACCTTGAAGCAGCTCCGTGATCTGGGTCTGGTTCAGGTTCATGCCTTGAGTTAAGGCAAATAAACCGCTTTGGCGCAGCATGTTGATCCGGGCCAGATTCATGGTTTCCTCGGCCAGGTCGACGTCGGCCACCTGGGAGTGGGCCGACCAGATATTAACGGCGGCGCTGGAGAGTCCGGCCATCTCCGAAACCAGTTGATTCTGCCGGGCGCCGAACTCGCCCCGCATGGTACTGAGCCTGACAAGGGCGCTGTCAATGGCCCCCACCGCCGCCTCGGCCCCTTCCCGGGTGGTGACGTCAATCCCGCCGGGGATCAGCCCTTCGGGGCGGTCTTCAGCCCCTTCCGCCGGAACCCCTTCTGGCGGAGCCCCATCCGGCGGCTCGGCGGGCGGCATCGTAATCCGCACCTCTTCCCCCAGCACCCGCTGGCCGGCGAAGGTGGTGGTGCCGGCGATCTCATTGTAAACCCCGAGCAGGCGGTTGATGTCCGCCTGGATGGCCTGGCGGGACTCGGGCGACTGCGCGGCACTGGCCGCCTGCAAGGCCTTTTCCAGGATGCTCATCAGAATCTCACTGCCCTGCCCCAACGCGCCATCGGCGATCTGGGTCATGGCAATGGAATCGGCCGCGTTGCGCAAGCTCTGGCCGGCGCCCAGGGCCTGACTTTTCAGCAGGTTGGCAATCTGCAAACCGGCGGCATCATCGGCGGCCCCGACAATACGCCGGCCCGAGCCGATCTTGGCCAACGACGCCGCCTGCCCCTGCTGGATCTTCTGCAAAGAGCCCAGGGCAAACATGCTGTTGATATCGGTATTAATCTTCAGGCTCATGGCTCTTCTCCGCGCTTGACCGGCAAGCTTTACCGCCCGATTTCCCGCTCTTGTCTTATTTTAGACTTTTCCCCAAATCTTAGTCAAACAAAATGCAAAGCCAAGATCAAGTGGTGCTCAGATTACCCTTACCTGAACCGTTTCCACGAATTTGCCGCCGGCCAGAATATCGGAGAGCACGATGATCTTTTCCCCCGACCGCACCACCCCTTTGCGCAGCAACTGCTCGATGGCCCGCTGGATGGTAACCTCCGGATCACTGGACAGGGCCACCACAAAAGCCTGCACCCCCCAGTAAATGCCCAGCCGCCGCCGCACATGGGTGGTGTTGGTGAAGGCGAAAATCGGCCCCCGCGGCCGGCACTGGGACAACAGGGCGGCCATCAGGCCGCGGCGGGTAATGACCAGGGTGCCCACCGCCTGGAGATTGTTGCTCAGCATGGCGGCGCTGTGGGCAATTTCCCTTTTGGGCCGCAGCCGATCCTCCCGGGCCGACAAAAAGGGGGCGGAGCCGGCGGCCAGGTGGCGTTCGATCCGCCCCGCCACCGTCCCCATCACTTCCAGGGCCTTGCGGGGGTAACGGCCGGTGGCGGTCTCCCCGGAGAGCATGATGGCATCGGCCCCCTGCTGGACGGCGTGGGTGATATCGGTTACTTCGGCGCGGGTCGGGGTGGGGTTGACAATCATCGACTCCAGCATGTGGGTGGCCACAATCACCGGCTTGCCGGCCCGGCGGCACTTGGCAATGATTTCATCCTGCAGCAGGGGCACGTCCTCGTAGGGCAGCTCCGCCCCCAGGTCGCCGCGGGCGATCATCACGCCATCGGCAACGGCGATGATGTCATCCAGTTCCGGGATGGAGGCCGCGCTCTCGATCTTGGCAAAAACCTCCATCGCCACCCCCCTGGCTTGCAGGCGCTTTTGCAGATCGACAATGGGCCCGGCTTCCCGGACAAAGGAAAGAGCGATGAAATCGACCCGCTGGTCGATACCGAACTCGATATCACGCCAATCCTGCTCGGTTATCGTGGGCAATTCGGCGCTTTTGCCCCGGACATTGAGATGCCGCCGGGAACTCAGCACCCCCTCGTCCAGGGATTGGCAACGGATATCGGTCCGCCCCACCCCCAGCACCCGCAGCCGGAGCATGCCGCCGTCCACCAGGATAATATCGTCCGGCGCCACTTCGGCCACGAAGCCATCATGGCTGACCTCGACGCAATAGGGCTCCAGCTCGGCCTGGCGCCGCGTGGTAAGGGTCAGGATATCACCCACCTTGAGAGCCAGGTCCTGCTTGAGATCGCCGCTGCGGATCTCCGCCCCCCGGGTGTCCAGCATGATCGCCAGGCTGCCGGCAAATTTTTTGTTGTAGCGTTTAATATTTTTAATTACCCCCAGGTGCCAATCCTGGGTGCCGTGGGACATGTTAAGGCGGGCCACATTCATCCCCAGCTCGGCCAGGCCCTTGATCGCCTCAAAAGAGGCGGTTTTGGGGCCAATGGTACAAACGATCTTGGTCTTGCGCAGCAAGCGGTGCTGTTCCTGTTCAGTTTCGGCGGCCAACATTGCCTCTACCCCCTACCCATGCCTGAAGTTAATTTCAGCTTTAGTTTTTTATGCTAGCAGTTTTTTGAGCAGCCAGAGAAGTTTATGGTAAAGAGAGCCATGCCCAAACCCGAGCCTTCCATATCCCTTGCCGCCGGCCTGACCGAACTGCGACAGCTCTGGCGCCTTAGCCTGCCCCTGATCCTGGCCCAGCTGTCGCATATGGCCATGGGTTTTGTTGATACGGTGATGGCGGGCAGGGTCAGCCCTGCCGATCTGGCGGCGGTGGCCATCGGCAGCAGTGTCTGGTTTCCGGTGATGCTGTTTGTCGCCGGGGTCCTGATGGCCATTACCCCCATCGTCGCCCAGTTGTACGGGGCCGCCAACCATGACCGAATCCCCACCTCGCTCCGCCAGGGCCTGTGGATGGCGCTGGTTCTGGGGCTGGGCGGTTTCCTGCTGCTGGGCAACATGGAATGGCTGCTGAAACTGCTGGATCTGGAACCGGAAGTTCGCAGGCTGGCCGCGGGCTACCTGAGCGCGGTCGCCTGGGGCTTCCCGGCCCTGGCACTCTACCAGGCCCTGCGCTCCTTCAGCGAGGGGGTTTCGCTGACCAGACCGATTATGCTGATCGGCTTTCTGGGCCTGGCCTGCAACATCCCCGCCAACTATATTTTCATATACGGCAAGCTGGGGCTGCCCCCCATGGGAGGGGTGGGTTGCGGCTGGGCCACCGCCCTGGTGATGTGGGTAATGATGCTGGCCTTGGCCGGCCTGATTCTTTATGGGCGGGGCTACCGGTTCCTGCCGCCGCTCTTTGCCTGGGAACGACCTGATTTCAAGAAGATCGTCCACATGCTTCGCCTGGGATTTCCCATCGGCATCTCGTTTTTCATTGAAACCAGCCTGTTTGCGGCCATTGCCCTGCTGGTGGCCTCGCTGGGGGCGGTGGTGGTGGCAGGGCACCAGGTGGCTCTGAATTTCACCTCACTGCTCTTCATGGTGCCCCTGAGTTTTTCGCAGGCCATCACCATCAGGGTCGGCCAGGCCATCGGTCGCCGCGAGCCGGCCAAGGCCCGTTTTGCGGCCCTGTGCGGGGCCCTGACCACCCTGACCACCGCCGTACTTTTTGCCACCGCCATTCTGCTTTGGGCCCCAGCCATCGCGACCCTTTACACCCCCGACCTGGAGGTTCGCCAGGTCGCCGCCAACCTGCTGTTTTTCGCAGCCCTCTTCCAGATCTCCGACGCCATCCAGGTCAGCGCCGCCGGGGCCTTGCGGGGCTACAAGGACACCCGGGTACCCATGTTCATCACTTTTTTCGCCTTCTGGTTCGTCGGGCTGCCGCTGGGCTACCTGCTGGGCCTGTCCGAGCCCGTGGGTCTCCATTTGGGGGCCCAGGGCTTCTGGATCGGGCTGGTTGCGGGCCTGACCACCGCGGCCATCCTGCAAAGCGCGCGGTTATGGCACGTCAGTCACCCCCGCAACCGGCCCTGATGGTGCTTACCCCTGTTTGGTCGACACCGGGTCCGGGCATTCAGCCCAGGTTGGCGTTGACGAAGTCCCAGTTGATCAACTTTTCGACAAAGGTGGTCATATAATCGGGACGCCGATTCTGATAATCCAGATAATAGGCGTGCTCCCAGACATCCATGGTCAGCAGCGGCTTCATCCCCATGGTCAGGGGTGTTTCGGCATTGGGTGTCTTGACCACCTTGAGCCGCCCCGAGGCCTCGTCCAGCACCAGCCAGGCCCAGCCGCTGCCGAACTGGGTGGCGCCCGCGGTTTTAAACGCTTCCGCAAAACCGGCCAGGCCGCCGAAGTCGGCATCAATCATGGCGGCGATCCTGCCGGTGGGCGCCCCGCCCCCACCCGGCTTCATGCTCTGCCAGTAAAAGGAGTGGTTCCAGACCTGGGCCACGTTGTTGAAGATGCCGGCTGCCGCCGGATCGGCCGCGGTTTTTTTAATAATTTCCTCCATCGGCAGCCCCTTGAGATCGCTACTTGCAAGCAGTTTGTTGCCATTGTCAACATAGGCCTGGTGGTGCTTGCCGTGGTGAAACTCCAGGGTACGGGCGCTGATGTGGGGCTCCAGGGCATTCTGGGCATAGGGCAGTTGCGGCAATACGAGTGTCATGGCAGGACCTCCTTTATGGTCATGGTTGCTGTTTTACAAACCTTTCTTCTCGAAGAAACGAAACAAAAAGAACGCACCAAGGGCCACCGCCGCAATCACCAGCCAGTGGCTGACCCCCAGCAGATCAGGGAGCGACAGGGCGCCAAAATTGCCCAGCGGCCGGAGATAGGCCTGCACCAAGGGATAGATGAAGGCAAATATCATCCCGCCCAGGAGCATGCCGAGGATCGGCCAGATTACATGATAGCGCCCTTCGGCCAGCGCCCCGATGCTGGTTCCGGGGCAATAGCCGATAAAGGCCCAGCCAATGCCGAACAACAGGCCGCCAACCACCTGCAGGCCGATGCTCAGGCCGCGCGGCGAGAAGCTGACCACGCCAAGATCGGCCAGCAGATGAACCCCGATTGCCCCGACGATGATGGTGCTCAGCATGAACTTGACAATCGTCATGTCGAGCAAACGCATCGCCCCAACCTGTTTCTCGAAACGCAACACCCGGGCCTGTTGCAGCAAGGCGCCAAAGAGCATCCCGGTTATCAATCCCATGATCAAGGTCATGACTTACTTGCCTCCCTGGTAAAGAATGCGGGCGGTAATGATGCCGCCGAGAAAAAACATCGCCAAAGCCAGCATGCTGCTGAGTCCCAACTGGCTGACCCCGCTTACTCCATGACCGCTGGGGCAGCCGCCGGCAATCCGGGCGCCGATCATGACCAGGGCCCCACCAAAAAGCGAATGAACAATGCGCAGCCCCAGTCGGTCACCAAATCGCGCTGCCCACATCGGTGGCAGCGACTCAAGCTTGAAGCTACCGTTGAGTCGAGACATGATAAAGGCGCCCAGGCCGATGCCGATAACAAACAACAGCTGCCAGTCGGGGAAAGCGGCCCCGGTCAGAGAACCGTTGCCCGCCTGGTAAAAAGCCAGGTGGCTCAAATCAATGCCAACCTTGTCGGCGATCCAGGTTGACAGTCGTGGAAAAGTGGTTGAAGTGCCGAAAAACGATCCTGTAATGCCCACGCTGGCGGTCAGCAAAAGACCTGCCAGGCCGCCAAGCAAATAGGGTTGGTACCACTTCTGTTTTGCCATTTGCTCACCTCCGTTGCTTAATAATAAGCCAGCACCAACAGTATTTTTTTTGCCGCCAAATAAAAATAATGCCGGCCGGCAAATCCTAACCTGCTACTGTCCATCTTACGAATTCCCCACCGGCAGTCAACCGGCAAGGTCCAACATTTCTCCGGCCCGCCTATTTTTTTGCAGAGCCTTGGCCAGACCGGACAGCAACAAAAAACCCGCAATCCGTTGCCAGATGCGGGTTTTTTCTATCTTCCAGGGGTTACCTGGATATGACTATGGTGCCCGGAGCGAGAATCGAACTCGCACAGCCTTACGGCCGAGGGATTTTAAGTCCATAATTGCCAGTTTTAATAAATTTGATTGATCAAGAAAAAGCTTGCAATTTCAACAAATCCCCTCTATTTTATCCCTAATGTGTTTGAACGGTTTTGAACCAATCTGATGCACCGCTGATGCACCAGGCAAAAACCAGGGGGTAAAAAATGGCTATATCAACCAGAGAGCAAGCGGCAAAAATACGGATCAATAAAACCAATGTCGAAAAACTCACCGCCACCGATGGCCGGGCCATTTTTTGGGATGATTCTATAACAGGTTTCGGTGTGCGGGTGATGCCGTCCGGCACCAAGACCTATTTTTTCCAAGGCAGAGTCGGCCGGGAGTTGATCCGCATCACCATAGGGAAACACCCCGCCGTCACTCCAGAGCAGGCCCGCAAGCTGGCCAAAATCCACGCCGGGAACATTGCCACCGGCAAAGACCCCCGCCCGGAACGCCAGACCGCCGCAAATGCCACCTTTGGCGACCTCATGACCGCATATGCCGATCTGTTGGAAAGCCAAGGAAAGAAGGACGCAAGGCCCGTCCGCCTGCAAATAATCAGGAACATTCAGAAGGCCCACCCCCGC
Source organism: Desulfurivibrio alkaliphilus AHT 2 (assembly GCF_000092205.1). Taxonomy (GTDB): domain Bacteria; phylum Desulfobacterota; class Desulfobulbia; order Desulfobulbales; family Desulfurivibrionaceae; genus Desulfurivibrio; species Desulfurivibrio alkaliphilus. The sequence goes on from NC_014216.1 coordinate 1,480,587, forward strand.
ATCTGGAAAAAGCCGGTTTCCACCATTGATCTTGACGACTGCATGGTGATCGTAGGCAAGCTTCGGGATGAGGGCAAACCCCGCCAGGCCGACAAGATCAGGTCATATATCAGAACCGCTTTTTCCGAGGCCATTAACGCCCGTGGTGACGTGAACATGCCCGCGACCATGCGGCGGCTTGACATCAAATACAACCCAGCCCGCGACATGCGGAAAGTGAAGGGATCGAGCGGCGCTAAAGACCGCGCCTTGTCCCTGGCCGAGTTTCAGGCTTACTGGAGGCGCATCAAGGAGCTACAGGAACCGGCCCGATCATTAACCATGCTGCATGTGCTTACCGGCGGACAGCGCCAGCAACAACTGGCCCGTGCCACCCTGAACGATATTGACCGTGACGCCCCTTCCCTTTCCATCCTGGACTATAAAGGCCGCCGATCCAAGCCCCGCTTGCATGTTCTCCCGCTGCTGCCGGAGGCCCTGGAAGCTATCGACGCCATAACCGGTGGCGGTGAGTTTGTTTTTTCCTGCGACGGCGGCTTAACGCCTATCCACAACGCATATCTGAATGATCAGATCAAGAAGGTTCGGGCCGCCATGGAGGCCGCCGGGGAACTGGAAAAAGGCCCGTTTACTGCCGGTTCAATCCGGGCAACCATAGAAACGAGGCTGGCCGCCAAACCTTACCGGGTAGGATCTGACGTCCTGGCCCACCTGCTGTCTCACGGTATGGGCGGCATACAAGCCAGGCACTATCAGCACCATAATTTTTTCGATGAAAAACTAGAGGCCCTGGAAAAACTCCACCGTATGCTTGAAGGGCAGGCGGAGCCGGTGGCCGAGATCATCCCGATGCGGAGGGCGACAGCATGAGGCTAAAAAACCTTTCAAAGGACGCTAGGCGTTATCTAGAAAACCACCCCTTGACCAAGGCCGCCATGGATGCAACAGACCTTTCCTTTGGGCAATTATTGGAACGCCTGAGCGTTCATCCAGGTGATCCGATTTACCCTGAAACATGGGCTGTTTCATGGTTTAACGAAACGGCCGAGAACATCCCACAAATCCTCCCGCAATTCATTCCTAGCTTGCAGCCATTTGCCTTGCTTGTGTGGTTTCACCTGCCCGATTCCTGGGATGGAACTTGCCGCCGCGACACTGTGGGGCAATACCTCTTAAAGGCAGAGTATAGCCTATCATGGAAGGCAAACGTCGCGAGGCAAGCGCCCCTTAATCAGATCAATGCTGCCCGGCGGGAGCTTAAAGACTTCACAAAAGAGCTTGCAAAAAAAGAATGGGCCAAGGACACAGACCGCACCGTCAGGATCAAGGACATGTGCAAAAAGGTTTACCCCGCATTGTGCGAGCATGCCGCCAATAAAAACATTTCCGATCTTGTTCCAGACAAAGAAGAAGGAATAAAGCCGTGGTTACGAGATGTTGCGCCTGACTACGCAAAAAAACAGGGCAGACCACCAAAAAAGAGAAAATAAAATATTGGTGCCGTACGTAAAATATAATTACCGTACGCAAGCCAAATTTTATTCGTAGTTACAATGCTTTAATGTGCCTTCATCAGACCCAATTCCAACTGATGGAGGTAGCAAAATGCAGGACCAACCAAACCACCCCACCACCACGTTGCCGGATTCGGCAACCGTCACCCTGCCGCAACTATGGGATCAAAAACAACTCTGCGCTTACGTTAAAAAGTCCGAAGCCTGGGCTGAAAGGGCGCGGTGGGCAGGAGAGGGGCCGAAGTACATCAAGCTTGGCCGCCATGTCAGGTATCGAGTCTCTGACGTGCTGGAATGGCTTAATCAGTGCGAGGGGGTGTGAAAATGACAACCCCCAATCACCAGAGCGGCAACCGGGGGCAGATAGTGACTGGGCATCACTATACTGCCACAAAGGCGACCAAAAATCAAGATGCTATTACCCGCTTCCGGGCGGCAATGCTGGCCGATGGCCTCAACCCCCCGGCCGAGATCCCCACCGATGGCCGGGAAGTCCGATTCCCTGGCGAGGGAAAGGGTAGGGACAATACCGCCGGATATTGCAAGTTTAACGGCACAACCGGCAAATATGGCGACTTTATCCGCGACCTTCACCGGGTATGGCCTGACAAGAAGGAAGTCTCCGAGGATGACACCCGCCACCAGGAGGCCGCTGATCGTGCCCGCTCAATCTGGAATGAAGCCGACCGGGCCAGGCAGGACCACCCCTATCTATGGAAGAAAGAAGTCGGCCACAAGGATTTGAGGGCCACCCGCGACGGTGAACTGATCATCCCCCTCATTGACAATGCTGGCGAAATTCAAACCCTTCAATTCATCGACGCCAACGGCAACAAGAAATTTTTGTCCGGCGGCAGAAAAAAGGGATGCTTCCACCTGATCGGCAAGCTGAGTGATGACCCCTCGACCGTCATCGTCTGCGAGGGCTACGCCACCGGCATGAGCATCAGGATGGAAACCGGAGCAGGTGTAGCTTGTGCCATGGATGCTGGAAACCTGCTGTCAGTCGCCAAGGCGATCAAAGAGATTTGCCCCGAATCCGAAATCATCCTGGCCGCCGACGATGACCACCAGACCGATGGCAACCCCGGCCTGGCAAGCGCAGCCGAGGCGGCCCGCGCCGTCAACGGCTTGCTGGCGGTGCCTGACTTCGGGGATGACCGGCCCGATGGTGCAACCGACTTTAACGACCTGGCCCGCGCCAAAGGCCACTACGCCGTCCTGCGCTGCATCCAGGCCGCCACCCCGCCACCCACCGGACCGGCCGTCCTGACGTACTCTGACCCCCTGGAAGCGGCCAAGGTGTTTAGCGAGTCGGCCCCGCCTTTGAGATTTTGGCAGGATCAATTTTTCATTTATGATGGTTCGGCCTATCACGATGAATCGGCCAACGACATCAAGGCCGCGCTGTATGACTTCCTGGCCGACGCAAAGGTCGTTGTTGACGGCAAGCTCCAAAAGTACAAAGCCAATCGAAACAGGGTAGGCGAGGTGCTGGACGCCCTGAAAGCGGCTGTAAACCTGGCTGACCGGATTACTGCCCCATCATTTATTGGCAATAGTGGCCGGGATGCTTCCGAGTACATAGCCGCCGGTAACGGTATCTTGCACTTGCCCACCAGAGAGCTATTGCCACCGGACCCGGCTTTCTTCACCCGGAACGCCCTACCCTTCAACTATAACCATGATGCGCCACCGCCTGCGGCCTGGCTTCAATTCCTCAACTCATTGTGGCCCGATGACCCGGAGGCCATCAAGACCTTGCAGGAGATCATGGGCTATCTGCTGACATCAGATACGACCCAGCAGAAAATCTTCGGCATTGTCGGACCCATGCGATCAGGCAAAGGCACGATAGGGCGAATTATCACCGCTCTGCTGGGCCAGGCTAACGTCGCCGGACCTACCCTATCGGCTCTTTCTCAACAGTTTGGCATTGCCAGCTTGATCGGAAAAAAGGCCGCTATCATTTCCGATGCCCGCCTGGGATCAAGGGCAGATCAGGCCGCCATTACCGAGCGGTTGCTGGCGATCAGTGGCGAGGACAATATCTCGGTGCCGCGCAAGTTCCTAAATGACTTTACCGGCAAAATGGACGTTCGGTTTGTCATCCTCACAAACGAGCTACCCCGGCTTGCTGATTCATCTGGCGCACTTGCCAATCGGTTCGTCATGCTCACGATGACCCAGTCATTCCTGGGCCGGGAAAGGCCAGGGCTGACCAAGGATCTACTGGCCGAGCTGCCGTCAATCCTCAACTGGGCGCTTGACGGCCTGGAGCGCCTGACCTCTCGCGGGTATTTCGTCCAGCCTGCAAGCAGTCGGGAGGCCATGCAGGAACTGGCCGACCTGAGTAGTCCTATCGGAGCCTTTGTCCGGGACCGCTGCGAAGTCGGGCAGGGCCTGGCCGTCGAGGTGGGCTTGCTCTATGAAGCCTGGAAGCAATGGTGCAATGACCACGGCCGGGAGCATCCGGGCACCTCACAGAGCTTTGGGCGGGATATACGGGCCGCTGTACCGGGAATATCCACCAAGCAAAAGCGGGCCGGTGGCGATATAATTCGCGTTTACGAGGGTTTAACCCTGTCACGCAGTGTAACGCGTGTCTAAGCACTGTAGGTGCTTCAACAGGTAAAAATTATATAAGTAGTAAACACAATGCACTGTATCGCGTGACATCGCGTGACACCCTGGGACTTTACATCCTGGATGGTTTCGAGGGAATGGTTAATGGCAAATCTGCCCGTTTTTCGGCCCTCTACCCTGGCCCAAGCAAAATAAGTGATAAAAAACATGACATCAGGGATATTTAGTCCCTTATGTGTTGCAACTTTATCACGCTAAAAAAGGAACTTATACGCCGCTTTCTTACTCCGTGCATCATGTGGTTGATCAAAGCAGGGCTACATGGTATATATAGCAGGTATAAACGAGATAGGCAGCAGTTACAGCCAACCATACGAAACGAGGTGACAAATGGCCGTCAAGACCCCACCTAGCAGATATTCAGCCGACTGGCTTGATAAGTTGGATGGACGCTCCAGGGTATACCAAGTACTCAAGCAGCGCCACGACAATATCTTGTCCGACCTGGGCGGCCCTGAAGGCATGAGCTATGCTCAACGGGCTTTGGCTTCGCGGGCTGTCTGGCTGGAATACTGGATAGAGCAGCAAGAGCGCAACCTTGCCAACGGCGGAGACTTCGACAGCGGGCGATATACGCAGGCTTGCAACTCGTTGATGGGCTTGCTCGCCAAGCTGGGATTGAAGCGCCAAGCCAAGGACATAACCCTTGCTGATTACATTAAACAGCGGGAGGCCAGCGCGTGAACATCATTCAGGCGGCCCAAGACCCGGCGCTTTTTGCCCGGTGGTTTAAGCAAGGTGACTGGTCGGCCTGGTTTGCCTTTTTATCAGCCGTTTTTGGCCTGGAGATGAACCAGGAGCAGCGGCGGATATTTGAAACCTGCACAGGTCGCCAGAAAGCGCCAGAAAGCCCTGTCAAGGAAGCCTGGCTAGTGGTGGGCCGTAGGGGCGGCAAGAGCTTCACAACGGCCCTGATAGCCGTTTACCTGGCCGCATTTCACGATTACCGCCAGTTTCTCCAACCCGGCGAGCGGGGAACGGTCTTGATTCTCGCGGCAGACCGGAAGCAGGCAAGGACAATATTCCGCTACGCCCGCGCCATGGTGCTGGAAATCCCAATGCTGGCCGGGTTACTGGAGCGCGAAACAGCGGACGGCCTGGAGCTTAAAAACAGCGTGTCCATTGAGATTGCCACCGCCAGCTACCGGGCCACCCGTGGTTATACAGTGGTGGCCGCCCTGCTGGATGAGATAGCGTTCTGGTTTACAGACGGCGCGAACCCTGACCACGAAATCGTCAACGCCATTCAACCCGGCATGGCGACCATTCCCAACGCCATGATGCTGGTGCTGTCCTCGCCCTATGCCAAGCAGGGCGAGTTATACCGCGCCTACCGCGAGAGTTTCGGGGCAGATGACCCGGAAGTTTTGGTTTGGCAGGCAGACACTAAGACCATGAACCCCAGCGTACCCGACCGCATTATTCAGCGGGCATATGACAGAGACCCGGCAGCGGCGGCGGCAGAGTATGGCGGGCAATTCCGGGATGACTTAGAGCAATTTGTTTCCCGCGAGGTGGTGGACAGCTGCACCCGTGAGGAACCTACCGAACTGCCGCCGATCTCCAGTAATCGGTATTACGGTTTTACGGACCCTTCCGGCGGGAGTGCTGACTCAATGACGCTTGCCATTTCCCACCGTGAGGGCGACCGGGTAGTAATTGACGCGGTACGCGAGGCAAAGCCACCGTTCAACCCCTCGGACGTGGTGAAAGAGTTTGCCGCCTGCCTGAAGGCTTACGGTTTGCGCCGTGTTACTGGTGACCGCTACGGCGGCGAATGGCCCCGCGAGCGTTTCCGGGATGCAGGGATTGAATACGACCTTGCCGACCGTGCCCGCACAGAACTTTATCGCGACATGCTGCCCATGATGAACGCGGCAAATATCGAGATTCCGCCCGTTGTGAAATTAACGGGCCAATTAACAAACCTGCAACGGCGCAAGGGCCGGAGCGGCAAGGACATTATCGACCACCCGCCAGGCGGTCATGACGACCTGGCTAACGCGCTAGCGGGTGCGGCAGTAATGGCAGACGGGGCCGACACATCAAGGCGGCTCCATAACTTAGTAACTTGGTAACCAAGAGGTACAAAATGAAACTTTCAAGAGACAAAACACTTTGGGTAACGGGCCGTGTTGCCGCCAGTTATCCGCAACTGGACCCAGCTACCGTCAACAGCCTGGTTTCTGACACCCTTCACGCTGGCTTGATTTTCGACACCACCCCGGCCAGCCAGAGGGATGACGGCCTGCGGACCGATTCAGCACATGGCCGCCTAGACACAGCCCGGCGAGAAGCCGAAAAGGCAGTAACCGGGGCTTACAAACAGCCCAGCAAGGGATTAACCCGCGAGACTGCCAAGAGCGACGGCAAGGAGGTCAGCAGCTCATCCGAAGCGGCCCGCCAGCGGATGCTGGACGCCACCACCAACGCATGGCAACGATAGGTGACAACATGAAGAACGTGCAAGAGCTGGAAAACAAAATCGAGGCAGCCAACCAAGAACAGGCGACGGCTCAAGAGGCCCTGGACGCTGCCAAGGCGACCTATCAGCAGGCCGTCAAGAGCGGCGACCTGAAGCAGGCAAAAGAGGCGGCCAAGGAGCAGGAAGAACGCCAGCGCGAGCTGGACCTACTGAGCGACCGCCTGGAGGCCCTGGAACAAAGTCGCGTGGAAGCCGAGCAACGCGACCATGGCCCGGCGTATGAGCAAGCCAAAAAGCAGGCACAGGAAGCGTTACAGGTCCAGGTAGCAACCCACCAAGAGTTTGCCGCGCTGGTCGATAAGTTGGGCGAGATGCGGCAACGCCTGGACAAGGTACACCGCGCCACGTTTTCCACAGTGCTTACTGCCTACCGCGCCGCCGATGCCGCACATCATACGCGCCCCCGCTACCGGCCAAGCCAGTTAGCGAGCACGGGTGGACCGCAAAAGCTGCTGTCATTGGCCCGCGAGCTGGCGAACGTATCGAACGACAACGCGCGGCAAATGTTCGCGCTGGAGCAACGCCACAAAGAGTAACCTAATTAAGTGGGCCGCCGGGTTTCCAGGTTTCCGGCACCTGCGGGGAGGTCACGTCGCAAGGCGTGGCCTTTCTTTTTGTTGTGCCAATCTCCCAAACAGTGGGACCAGGCGCAAAGGTTTACCAACGTTAACCCCCTTTCCTGCGATGAGGTGGCGGAACACCACCCCCATAAGGTGAAGCGCCGCCCCCTTTATGCCCTAGAGGACAAAAACCCATCTATGGGTAACGAAACACCCCCACCGCCCCCCTTTTCGCCCAAAAGGGCGTAAACTCATCATGAGGTCGTGATCTGCGACCCCACCACCCGTTATAGGGTAACGTTACCGGAAACGATATTTTAATGGTGCCCGGAGCCGGAGTCGAACCGGCACGGCCTAACGGCCGCGAGATTTTAAGTCTCGTGTGTCTACCAATTCCACCATCCGGGCATTTTGATCAAAAAAATACCTTCACCCTAGGGACTAAACTGCCACGCTGTTCTGATGCACCGCTGATGCACAGGGTATTTTATCTGCCATAACTAATTGTTTTTCCGTGCCACACCTGCCTGAAAAGCAGGATTTTAAGTCCCTTGCGTCTACCAGTTCCGCCATCCGGGCAAGATACAAGATAAATGTTTGGCAGGATAACCGGCAGGTTGCCCGGCCGGATTTGCGGGATGTACCACAGGGCCTGGAAAAAAGCAAGATTAGGGGAGGTGCGGCCGGCTACAGTGAGCCTCACTTTTCGGCAAACGACTGCACCTGATAGGTTTCCACCTTTAGCTGGCCGCTCTGCCAGGCTGTCGCCGGCAAGCCGGCTTTGAGACAGAGCTGGGCAAGAAAATTTTCCGGTTGGGGCAACTGCTTCCATACCTGGGGCAAAAAGGTGGCGGACAAGCCGCCCTGCTCAATCAATACGCCATCCCGGTCGGGACGCAGCCTCGCCACCAGTTCCTCGGAACCCTGGTAGCTTAAAGGCTTCAACGGGGTCAGCACACTGATCTCTATTTGCACCGCTGCTAATTCCTCGACACTCAAGCCGGGGAAACGGGGATCGCCAAAAGCGGCTTTCAGCGCGTTATCCCGCACCCCTTCCACGATGCTGCCCACCGGTTGCAGGCTGCCGATGCACCCCCTTAGCTGCCCGTTGCTTTTCAAGGTCACAAAGACCCCCCGCCGCTCCTGCAGGCGAGGGGAAGCCAAGGTTTGGCTGATCTCACCAGGGGGATCGGCGACGGCCTGCCAAAGTCGTTGAGCAATGGTCTGCCGGGCCAGCCACAACAGGGCCTGACCATCTTCCAAAGTAAGTTTGTCTACCGCCGTAGACGTACCGGGCTCCATGACAAGTCCTCCCCTGCCGCTTAAAGGTGAACCTTCACAACAAAAAGCCCCCGGTGCCGAAGACACCGAGGGCTTTTGCGCTGGTCAGATCCCCGGCTGGTTAACAGCCGCAGGAACCACCGGCAGTGCTGCAGGAACTGCCGCATCCGCCGCCACCCAAGGGGTTGGCTGGGGTGATGGAGAAACCGGAGCGCGCCCCGGCATCGATGAAGTCGATCTTCACCGCACCGCACTGCTGGCTCAGGCCATTGTCGATCAGGTACTTTACACCATCCTGGGTATGGGTGGTGTCGTTTTCTTTTGGCTCATCCAGAGCCAATCCCAGTGAGGGACCGGCTCACCCGCCCTGCATTAGGGCCACGCGTACTGGAGAATCAATACTGTTGTCCTCCAGGTAGGCCTTCAGTTTTTTGCTTGCCAATTCAGTTATTTCCAGCATAAGATGCCTCCTGTAAGAAACCTTTCTTTAAGGTTATTAATAAGGTTGATTAGCTTAACTTCAACCACTTCCAACTTTAGAGAAAACTTAAGCTATTCTCGCCGATAAGTCAAGGGGCTGGATAAACAATTGTCGAAAAAGAGATTGCCCCTTTTTACCACTCCGGGGTATTGACCTTATCAGCAAACCTTACTATAAACCGGCATGTCAGTTTACCCCGCCCAGTGCCGGCGGCCATTCGGGAGATTTCCACCATGAAAAAAATTGTTATTTCCACCGGCGGCGGTGACGCCCCGGGGCTCAACGCGGTGATTTACGCGGTAACCAAGTCGGCATATCAGCGGGGATGGGAGATATACGGCAGTAAGAGCGGCTACCGGGGCCTGCTGGACCCCGATGAACTAATTCGCCTTACCCCTGAAAAGGTGGAAGATATCATGCCACTGGGGGGAACCATCCTGGGCTCCACCAACAAGGGCAACCCCTTTGCCATGCCGGTGGAAAATTTGGCCGGCGAGATCCAGACCCTGGACCTGTCCGACCGGATTATGCGCAACTTCCGGCGGTTGGGTTTTTTCTGCCATATCGCGGTGGGCGGCGACGGCAGTCTGGAAATCGCCCACCGCTTTGCCCAAGAAAAAGGGATGCCGGTGATCGGGGTGCCCAAGACCATCGACAACGACCTGGAGGCAACCCAACGCACCTTCGGCTTTGATACCGCCGTCTCCACCGCCACCGAGGCCTTGGACAAACTCCATTCCACCGCCAAATCCCACGACCGGGTGATGGTGGTGGAGGTGATGGGCCGGGATTCCGGCTGGATTGCCTTGAACGCCGGCATTTCCGGCGGGGCCGACGTTATCCTGATCCCTGAAATCCCCTTTGACATCGAGCTGGTCTGCCAAAAAATCAACGATAACGAACTACGGGACAAACATTACGCCATTGTGGTGGTGGCCGAAGGGGCCAAGGCTCGGGGGATGAAAAAAGCGGTGTGCAAAAAAAACTGTGAGTTGGGCCGGGACGGGGAACTGCTGGGAGGAATAGGGGAATGGGTGGCGGAACATATCCGCAAGCTCACCGGTAAAGACACCCGCTCGCTGACCCTGGGGCACCTGCAGCGGGGGGGCTCTCCCACCACCTTCGATCGCCTGCTGGCCCTGCGTTTCGGCGGGGCGGCGGTGCGCATGGCCGAACTTGAACTTTTTGACCACATGGTGGCCCTGAAAACCCCGGACATGGCGGCAGTACCCCTGGCCGAAGCGGTAAAGGGCCGCAAAAAGGTGGAAGTCAACAGCGACAAACTGCTCACCGCCCGGGAAATCGGCATCTGTTTCGGGGATAACAACTGAGTAATGTCCCAACCTACCGATCTACATTTTAAAGCCTGGCCCTGGCTGCTGGCTTTCATTGCCCTGCAGGCAACCGGGCTCGCGGTGCTGTTCAAATTCACCCATCTGTCACTGACCGACCCCGACCTGCAAAGCCTTTACGGTTGGCTGGCAGTCGCCGCCGTGGTCACCAACCTGATTTTTTGGCTGATCCTGCGCCAGACCAGCATCCTGCGCCGAACCCAATTGGAGTTGCAGAACAGCAAAACCCGGTTGGAGGAATCCCAGCGGATTGCCAAAATCGGCCATTGGGAATGGGATATCGAAAAAGAGCATCTGTTCTGGTCGCCGGAGTTGTACCGGATTTTCGAGCGCCGGCCCGAACAGTTTCAGGCCAGCTACCAGGCCTTCCTGGCCACTATCCATCCCGATGACCGGGAACTGGTCCAGAAGGAGGTCAATAAATCGCTGGAACGCCATCTCCCCTACAGCGTTGATCACCGCATCATGCTGCCCGGCGGAGCGGAAAAGTTCCTGCGTGAAACCGGCGAACTGCTTTTTGACCAGAAGGGCAAGCCGTACAAGATGCTGGGCACGGCCCAAGATATCACCGCGGAGAAAACGGCGGAGCAAGAACTGCACCATCGCATGCAGATGCTGACCTTAACCGCGGAGGTCGGCATGATGCTGACCCGCAACACCCCCCTGGAAACCATCCTCCAGGAATGCTGCAAGGCCATGGTCAGACACCTGGACGCCGCCCTGGCCCGCATCTGGTTGATCCCAGAAATGGACTCCAGCCTGATCCTGACCGCCAGTGCTGGCCTGCACACCCGACTTGACGGAGAGTTTTCCCGGATACCCATCGACCCCCGCACCAAAATCGGCGATATCGCCCTGCACCGCCGGGCCAAAGTTTCCAACCAACTGCTCAATGACCCCCAAATCAGAAACCCCCGCTGGGTTGAACAGCACAAGTTACGGGCGATGGCCGGCCACCCGTTGGTCATCGACGGCAAAGTGGTCGGGGTTATGGCCTTTTTCACCCGCCACCACCTGCCCCAGTCCATTATCGAGCCCCTGGCCACGGTGGCCGACATCGTCGCCCTGGGCCTGGAGCGCAAACAGACGGAAGAGCGGCTGCGGGTGCGAGCCAGGATCATCGAGGAACTCCACGATGCCATCATCACCACCACCCCCGACGGCCTGATCAGCAACTGGAACCGTGGGGCCGAGCGCCTGTTCGGCTACACGGCCGCCGAGGCCCGGCAGCAGCCGTTGCACTTTTTTCTGCCCCCGCATGAACTGGATTTTTTCCAGTCGGAAATCCTGCCCCGGGTAGAGGAAAAGGGCAACCACCAGTTTGAAATTGAAATCCAGACCCAAAACGGCCTCCATCGCCATGCCGACTTTTCCCTTTCACGGCTCAACCGCGACAGTTTTATCGGCGGCGGCCTGATCTGTTACGCCCGGGATATCACCGAGCGCAAGCAAAGCGAAGAAAAAATCAGGCTCTCCCGCCAGCTCCTGGATGAGACCAGCGAGGCGGTGGTGATTACCGACGCCGACGCAAAGATCATCGAGGTCAACCGGGCCTTTGAAAAGGTCACCGGCTACTGGGTTATAGTCAAATCTGGTGTATGGGATAACTGAGGAAAATGGCGTATCATCCAGGTTGATTGATCACCACGACGATCACAGCCAACACAGGAGGATACGCCATGACCAAGTCTACCCCAACCGCTCTTTCACAACAAGGAAACAATGTCGCCGACCCGCTTACCGACCTTTTGCGCGATGGTGCCAGGATGCTGATTGCCCAGGCCGTAGAAGCTGAATTACAGGCCTTCATGGCCCAATACTCCAGCCGCTTGGAAGATGGCCGCAGGACAGTGGTCCGAAACGGCTATCTTCCCGGTCGCACGATCCAGACCGGAATCGGCGATGTCGAGGTCAAAGTTCCCAAGGTGCGAGATCGTAGCGGCCAAGGCCTCAAGTTCAACAGCAGTTTGTTGCCGCCTTATCTGAAGCGGGCGCGCAGTGTCGATGAGTTGCTGCCCTGGCTTTACCTGCGAGGAATTTCCACCGGCGATTACCAGGAGGCCCTGGCCGCACTCCTCGGGGAACAGGCCAAGGGGTTGTCGGCCAACACCATCTCCCGCTTGAAAGCCAAATGGCTGGCCGAGCACACCAAATGGCGGCAACGTGACCTGAACGGAAAACGCTACGTTTACTGGTGGGTGGATGGCATCTACAGCAACGTCCGCATGGATGACAAGCTTTGCCTGCTGGTGATCATTGGAGTTACCGACCAGGGGCACAAGGAACTGATAGCGGTGGAGGATGGCTACCGGGAGTCAAGCGACAGCTGGTATGAACTTCTCGCCGGGCTGCGGGCTCGGGGCCTGACCACAGGCCCCGAGTTGGCGGTTGGCGATGGTTCCTTGGGGTTCTGGAACGCCTTGGGCAGGGTCTATCCGAAGACCCGCCACCAACGCTGCTGGGTTCACAAAACGGCCAACGTGCTGAACAAGATGCCCAAAAAGCTTCAGCTCAAGGCCAAGGCTGATTTGCATGATATCTGGATGGCTGAGACCAAGGAAGATGCCAGCCAGGCTTTTGATCGTATGCTGGCCCGTTTCGAAGACAAATACCCCAAGGCCATGGAGTGCCTGGCCAAGGACCGGGACGAGTTGCTGGCTTTTTACGATTTTCCAGCCGAACACTGGGTGCATATCAGGACCACCAACCCCATCGAGTCGGCCTTTGCCACTGTGCGCCTGCGCAGCAAGAGATCACGGAACTGCGGTTCCAGGGACACCACCCTGACCATGGTCTTTAAGCTGCTGCAAAGCGCTGAAAAAAGATGGAAAAAGATCAAGGGATTTCGCCGGCTGGCTGAGGTCGTCACCGGCATACAATTCAAAAACGGAATCAAGGTGTCAGATCAACCTATGCGGATGGCCGCCTGAGGACTCCGTACACCAGATTTGACAATAACTCCCGGCTACTCCCGGCAGGAGGTGATGGGGCAAAACCCGCGCATCCTCAAGTCCGGCCACCATAGCGATGAGTTTTACCGCCAGATGTGGCAACAGCTGACCACCACCGGTCACTGGGAAGGGGAAATCTGGAGCCGCCGCAAAAACAGTGAAGTTCACCCCAAGTGGCTGTCAATCAGCGCCGTCACCGACCGCCGGGGCCGCACCAGCCATTACGTGGGAATTTCCAGCGATCTGACGGCGATCAAGCAAACCCAGGATCAACTGGAAAACCTGGCCCACTTTGACCAGCTAACCGGCCTGCCCAACCGCCTGCTCTTTCACGAGCGCCTGCAACAGGCCATCACCCGGGCCCGGCGTAGCGATCATCAGGTGGCCCTGCTGATGTTCGACCTGGACCGCTTCAAGGAGGTCAACGATGCTTTAGGCCACAGCGCCGGCGACTTTGTCCTTGGCGAGGTGGCCGAACGCTTGGAGCGGATCAAAGACGAAGCCGACAGTATCTGCCGCCTGGGCGGTGACGAATTCTGCCTACTGATCACCAAGGTGGATAACATCGACGAAGTGGCCCAGGCGGCCCAGCAGGTGCTGGGCCTGTTCACCCAGTCCTTCAAATTGAACGGTCACGAGCTGCACCTGACCCCCAGCATCGGCATCTCACTTTTTCCCGACGACGCCGAGGATGCGGAAACCCTGATAAAAAACGCCGACACCGCCACGTACCACACCAAGAAAAACGGCGGCAACAACTTCCACTTTTTTCAGGCCTCGATGTTTGAAGCGGTGCTCACCCGGATGACCATGAAAAACCGGTTGCGGCAGGCCCTGGAATTCGAGGAATTCGAGCTTTACTATCAGCCCAAGATCGGCGCCGACGGCCTGACCGTCCGGGGGGTTGAAGCCCTGATCCGCTGGGTGCAGCCGGAACGCGGGCCGGTCAGCCCGGCGGATTTTATCCCCCTGGCGGAGGAAACGGGGCTGATCGTACCCATCGGGGAATGGGTGCTGCGCCAGGCCTGCAAGCAAAGCCTGCAATGGCAGAAGGAGGGCCTGCCCCATTTGCGGATTGCGGTCAATCTCTCGGCGGTGCAGTTTCAGCAGCCGCAACTGGCGGCCGATATCGCCGCCATCATCCGAAACAGCGGCCTGAGCCCAGATTTCCTGGAACTGGAGATCACCGAAAGCATTATCATGGAAAACCTGGAAACCGCCACCGCCACCATGCGACAACTGCAGGAGATGGGCATAACCCTGGCCCTGGATGACTTCGGCACCGGATACTCATCGCTGGGATATTTGAAAAATTTCCCTATCAACAGCCTCAAGATCGACCGGACCTTCGTCAATGACATCACCGACCACGAGGATGACCGGGCGGTGATTATAACCATCATCACCCTGGCCCACCTTCTCAAGATGGAGGTGGTGGCGGAAGGGGTGGAAACCGCCGCGCAGGTGGACTTTCTGCGGGAAAAAGGCTGCGATCTTTTCCAAGGTTATTTTTTCAGCCGCCCCTTGCCGGCGGCGGCCATCACCAGGTTTCTGCATGACCATTTCAGCCGGCCGGAAATCCCTTAACCGCCGGCTTTACCGCAGCGGGAGGTTAAAGATAACCCTCCCACTCCTGGGGCAGGCGGCTCTTTTTTTCGTTGTTACAGTTCTTGCAGCACGGCACCAGGTTGTTTTTCCGGCTCAGCCCCCCCCGGACCAGGGGCACCACATGGTCCATGGTCAACTCTGCGGGGGCAAACTTGCCGCCACAGTAATGGCAGATCCCCTGGGCCAACTTCTGCCGCCACCAGCGTGAACGGCGCAACTCCCTGGCCCTGGCCTTTTCCCGGCGGAGACAGGCCTCGTCAATGCCATCCAGGCTGCTGCCATAAAGTTCATCCATTAAGCTTCATCCCTCACCAGTTCTCCTTGCAATAACCGGCGGGCCGCCCCCACCAGATAGAGCGAACCGGCCACCAACACCAGATCGTCGGGGGTGCTGGCCTGCCAGGCCAGTTGCAGTGCCCCGGCGGTATCTTCCGCTTCACGGGCGGCCGTCCGGGTGGCCGGGGGCAGCATTTGGCGCATGGCCGCCGGGGTGGCCGAACGTTCGCTTTCCGGCCGGGTCAGGACCAGTTCATCCGCCAGGGGAGCGATTTGCTGCAAGCCGGCGGCCACATCCTTATCCGCCATACTGGCCCACACCACCACCAGCCGCCGATAGCTAAAGTCTTCCTGCAGGGCGCCGACCAGGGCGCCGATGCCGGCCGGATTATGGGCCCCATCCAGCAGCACCCGCCGCCGCCCGTCGGCACCGGCCGGCCTGATCTCAAGATATTCCAACCGCCCCGGCCAGTTTACCGCCGCAATCCCGGCCCGGATCGACTCCTCGGTCACCGGCCATATCGGGGCCAGCAACTCCAGGGTTGCCAGGGCCAGGCTGAGATTATCCCGTTGGTGCCGGCCCCGCAGCCGGCACTGCAAGCCGCTGATTTCACCATTGAGCCCCCGGTAATGCCAGAGGTTGCCGGCCGCTGCGGCGGCGGAATCGCTGACGCTCTGAGCGCTATCTTGCCGCGCTTGCCTGTCATCGCCGTAGGCCCAGGAAAAGTTGCGCCCCAGCAAGTAACATGGGGCCTTAAGCAGCCGGCAGCGCTGCTCTACCACCTCCCGGGACTCATCGGCGGCCACACCGGTAACCAGAGGCACCCCGGCCTTGATGATCCCGGCCTTTTCCGCCGCCACTTCAGCTAAAGTGTCGCCCAGATAAGCCTGATGATCCAGGGAGACGTTGGTGATCACCCCCACCTCGGGGGTGATCACGTTGGTGGCGTCCAGGCGCCCGCCAAGACCAACCTCCAGGATTGCCACATCCACCCGGCGGGCGGCAAACCAGAGCAGGGCCAAAGCGGTGGTGAACTCAAAATAGGTAATCTGGTCATCCCCCAGCACCTCATGAATGGCCGTGGCATGGCGGGCAAATTCGTCTTTGCCGATAAACTCGTCGTTGATCCGGAAACGTTCCCGTACGCAGCTTAAATGGGGCGAGGTATAAAGGCCCACCCGGTAGCCGGCCCGGGACAGGACGGCCAGCAAAGCCGCCGCCACCGACCCCTTGCCGTTGGTACCGGCCACATGGATGAAACGCAACTGCTGCTGGGGTTTTCCCAGCCGCGCCAGAAAGCGCTCCATGCTGTCAAGCCCCAGCTTGATTTTAAAAAATTGCAGACGATCGAGATAATCCCAGGCCTGCTGATAATCCATCATAATCCTGTTTCCAGTTAAGATTACAAGCAACCGTTCACCAGGGGTACTAACCTACAGGTATAACGGGCCGTAAGCGAACAGCCGTGCCGCAGGTTCGGGTAAGCAGCCAGGCGCAGCGTACCCCCTGTACGTAAGCCTGGCTGATCGCCCGAAGACGCGGTGCGGCTGTTCGCTTACGATTACAAAGTTTCGAGTTTGGCGTAGTCCAGATGCAGGGTCTTAAAGCCGTGGCGATCAAAGCGGACATCCACCGTGCTGGGGGGAACCATCCTCACCACCACCCCGGGACCGAAGAAGGGGTGCCTGACCCGCGCGCCCACCGCCAGGGGCCGATCGGCGGCCGGTTGGCGGCCACCGCCCTCTTCACTGCTTGCCTCCCCCTGTCCCGGCCGGGGCCGGTACAGCTGCCGTTTGGGGTAAGGGTCGGCCGTTGCCGGAGGAGGCCCGACCGCCGGCAAATCCAGAAGCCGGGGAGGAACTTCTCCCAGAAAGGGAGAGGGATGACAAAGTGCGGGCCGCCGATCCATGCCGGTCACCTCCCGGGGATAAACCAGGTAGAGGTTACGCTTAGCCCGGGTGGCGGCGACATAAAAAAGTCGCCGCTCCTCCTCATACTGCTCGTCATCTTCTGCCTGTCCGGAGGGGAATTTACCTTCGGCCAGGTGGATGATGAACACGCTGTCCCACTCCAGCCCCTTGGCGGAATGAATGGTGGAGAGCACCAACCGGTCCGGCAATCCCTCCGCCCCACCGGCGTTGACTGCAGGCGGGTCCAGGGCGGTGTCAGCCAGAAAATCACGGATATCCTGATAACCGGCCAGCAAAGGGCGCAACTGCTCCAGATCGCGCTGGCGCCGGGGATAATCATCGGGGTAAAGGCGCTGGAAAATGGGCTGATAATAAACCAGCACCAACTCCAGCAGGGGCAGCGGGGCCGGCCCGGCAGCCTGGAGATCCGCCAACAGTTCCTGCAGTAGCAAAAACCCCTGCTGCCACCCTTTGGCGGCCGGGTAAGCGGCCAGCACCTGCAGATGAGCGGCCAGCGGCTGCTCTGCCCCGCCCTCTTCGCCGCCGGTCCCTTCCGCATCTTCGGCGGCGGCCGGGGCCGGAAAACGGTCAATGATGCCGGCGGCGGTCTTGGGCCCGATCTTGTCGAGCAACAGCAGCAGCCGGTGCCAGGAAAGCCGATCGGCGGGATTACAGAGTACCCGCAAGTGAGCCAGCACGTCTTTGATGTGGGCCGATTCGGTTAATTTAAGCCCGCCCCGTTTCTCAAAGCTGATCCCGGCGGCGGCCAGTTCCAGTTCCAGTTTGTAGGAGTGAAAACCGGAACGAAAGAGAACGGCGATCTCTTCGGTGGGCAGGCCGGAGGCTTGCAGCTGGCGAATATTTTCCACCACAAAGCGGGCCTGGGCCCCTTCGTTGCGGGCCGCGTACAGCACCGGCTTGCCGCCGCCGGCCAGCTTGCTGAACAGATTTTTGCGGTACTGCTCCGGGGCCGGGGCGATGATGGCGTTGCTGACCTGCAGTATTTCCGGAGTTGAACGGTAGTTCTCCTCCAGCCGGATTATCCGGGTGCCGGGGAACTGCTTGGGAAACTCCATGATGTTGCGAAAATCCGCCCCCCGGAAGCTGTAGATGGACTGGGCGTCGTCGCCCACCGCCATCACATGGTTGCGGGGAGCCGCCAGCAGGCGGACAATTTCCGCCTGCACCGGGTTGGTGTCCTGGTATTCATCCACCAGCAAGGCCTGAAAGCGGCGGCCCAGTTCGGCCCGCACTTCCTCGTTTTCCCGCAACAGCTGGCGCCAGTAGAGCAGCAGGTCATCGTAATCCATCAGGCCGTGGGAGATTTTGAAACGGCGGTAATGTTCGGCAATCAGCAGAATGTCATCCAAGAACTCCAGCAGGTGGAGGTACTGGGACTCCACCAGGTCGAAGATCCCGATTTCCGTGTTGGCCGCCTTGCTGATGATCGCCAGCAGCAAGCGGCGACTGGGGAAACGCCGGCCGGCCCCGCCCAGCCCCAGTGAGGACTTGAGCAGATTGATAATTCCTTCTGCATCACCCTGATCAAGGATGGTAAAATTGGCCCGGTAACCGACATGGGCGGCGTAGCGGCGCAGAATCAGGTTGGCAGTGGCGTGAAAAGTGCCGCCGGTCACCTGGCGGCAGGAAGCATCGGGCAGCAGGTGGCCGGCCCGGGCGATCATCTCCTGGGCGGCCTTGCGGGTGAAGGTCAGCAGCAGCAGGCTCTCCGGCGCCACCCCCTGCTCCACCAAGTATGCCAAACGGTGGACCAAAGTCCGGGTCTTGCCGCTGCCGGCCCCGGCAATCACCAAAATCGGCCCGGCCGGGGCCGAAACCGCTTCCCGTTGAGCCGGGTTCAGGCCGGCCAGCGCCTCGGCGGCGGCAACAGGGGTAGCACTGGTAGGATCGGAGTTGAACAGGGAGCGCTGCATGGCCGTCGAATGTAACACAGAACCCCGGCGGGGCGGAGAAAAAAGTTGAACTTCTGCGCCTCGTTGCTAGAATGAGCAGATCTTTTTAATCAGGGTGCTTCCTGCCCACCCCCGATAACCACGAGCACGCGGAGCAACCACATGGACCAGAACCACATCCAGCAACTCCTGACCGAAGAAAAACTTGCCGAACTGCTGCCCCCAGGCCGGGCTGATGAATTTTTCGAAGCTCTGCTGGGCGATGCCGCCGAAGGCTCTTACGACATCAAGTTGAGCTTTCAGCATTTCAACCCCGAGGAACAGACCCTGCAGCTGACCCTGGAGCTCCACGAGCGCCCCGGCAAATGCCTGGCCTGCAACCTTACATACGGCCTGCCCGAAGTCTTTTCCCGCCACCCCATCATCAACATCAACGGCCTGGTGGAAAAAATCGATCAAATGCTGGGAGAGGGGATGAGTTGCCGGGAATGGCGGCTGGGGGCCACCCGCCAGGCCTCCAAGTCACTGCACATGATTCCCCTGATCATCAAGCTCGCTCCTGCCTGAAACGGCCCCCAAAAATCATACCTGGTTGAAATAGCGCCCCACTTCGGGTGGGGCATGGGCATCGGAGCCAATCTCCAGGGGAAGCTGGTAGGCGGCGGCCCGGGCCAGCAGTTCGGGGCCGGGGTAGGGTTGCCGGCGGCGGTGGGCAAAGCCTGAGGTGTTGATTTCCAGCGCCATCCCGTTGACCGCCATGGCCTTGAAGATGCGCTCAAAAACCGGAGACTGGCTCTGCGCCGCCAAGGCCGGCCCAACTTCCGGATGATGGCGCAGGGCCGCGTCCAGATGACAAAGCACCGTTGCCGGCAGAGATTCCACCGCCTCGGCCAGCAGGGAGAAATACTCGGCCAGGGCCCGGGCTACCCCGTAATTGCCGAAGACCGCCAGGGTCTTTTCGTTGCGGCTCAGCAGATTATAGTGGCGGCCGGCTATCTCCAGGAAATGGCAGGAGATGCCCACCCGGTCCCAGGCCTGTTCCCGCAGGAAGGCCAAGGTGGTATCCACCTGGCGGGGATTGTACCCCACCTCCACCCCCAGGCCGATTTCAATCCGGCCGGCATAACGCTGTCGCAGGCGTTCACCTTCCCGGCGATAAACCGCAAAATCATCGGCGGTAAGCCAGGTCCGACGGGGGGCGTTGACCCCGGCCTCAAAGTGCTCCAGAAAAACCAGCCGCCGCAAGCCTTTGGCCAAAGCCGCCTGCACGTACTCCTCCATACTGCCGGCGGCATGCAGGCAAAGGGAGGTGTGGACGTGGCCGTCGCAGGTCGGATCAGGCATTACCCCGGGGGAAGAAATGGACAAAACCGTCAACTTCCGAGGTGTCGCAGACCTTGCCCAGGCCCAGCTCAAAAAACTGCTCGAAGTTTTCTATGGGAACGGCAAAACTGTCGCCGTCGGGCAGATGATAGACCACCGCCCGGACCTTGGAGAGATCAATGTTGCTGCTGCTTACTTTATGCATATCTTAAACCTCGCGGGTTCAGGATCGAACGATAATGCTGCTCACATTACTCAACACTTTAATCATTATATCGGCATTGGCAAGCCTCGAGCTTAAGGGAAAAAATCTGACCGGGAACCGGCGGTCACCGGGGGTCAGTAACTTTTCCGAACCAGCACCTCCCGGGGCTTGGCCCCGTCGGCGGGGCCGATGACCCCTTCTTTCTCCATGGTTTCAATCATCCGGGCGGCCCGGTTGTAACCTACCCGGAGGCGGCGCTGCACCATGGAGATGGAGGCCTGCCCGGTTTCGGTAACCAGAGCCACCGCCCGGTCGTAGTGTTCATCCATGGTGCCGTCTTCCCCGTCTTCCCCGCCACCATCTGGTTCCTCGGCAATCTCCAGCACCGAGGGATCATATTCCGCCGCCCCCTGCGACCTGAGGAACGAGACTATCCGCTGGCTCTCCTGCTCGGAGATGTAGGCACCGTGGATCCGTTGCAGCTTGGAGGCCCCAGGCGGCAGAAAAAGCATATCGCCGGCCCCCAGCAGATGCTCCGCCCCACTGCCGTCCAAAATGGTGCGGGAATCGATTTTGGAGGAAACCTTAAACGACATCCGGGTGGGGAAGTTGGCCTTGATCAAGCCGGTGAGCACATCCACCGAGGGGCGCTGGGTCGCCAGGATCAGGTGCATGCCGGCAGCCCGGGCCATCTGGGCCAGGCGGGCCACGGCGTCTTCCACCTCCCGGGAGGAGACCATCATCAGATCGGCCAATTCGTCGATGATGATGACAATCAGGGGCAGCTTCTCTTCGGCCTCCTGGTTATAGCCCGCCAGGCTCTTGACCCGGGCCTCTTCCATGAGCTGGTAGCGCCGCTCCATCTCCCGTACCGCCCACTGCAGGGCCCGGCTGGCCAGCTTGGGGTCCACCACCACCGGGTGCAGCAGGTGGGGAATCGCCTCGTAGCCGGAAAGCTCGATCCGTTTGGGATCCACCAGCAGCAGACGCACTTCATCGGGGGTGGCGTTGTAGAGAATGCTGCAGATGATGGTATTAACGGCCACACTCTTGCCGGAACCGGTGGCCCCGGCAATCAGCAGATGGGGCATCTTGGCCAGATCCGCCACCACCGGATTGCCCACCACGTCCATCCCAAGGCCGATGGTCAACCGGGAGGAGGTTTTCTGAAAACTTTCATGGGCAAAGATATCCCGGATGGGCACAATCTGGCGCTCGGGATTGGGGATCTCGATCCCGATGGCCCCTTTGCCGGGCAGGGAGCCGGCGATCCGCACACTTTCCACCTTCAACCCCAAGGCCAGATCTTCGGTCAGGGAGACGATGCGGTTAATTTTCACGCCGGGGGCTGGAGCAAACTCGTAAGTGGTGATCACCGGCCCCGGTGAAATGCCCACCACCTTGCCCACCACATTGAAATCGGCCAGTTTTTCCTCCAGCTGTCGGCTGACCTCGAAATAATACTCCTTGTCCAGGTTCAGCTCACGACTGGCCGGGCGATCCAGCAGGTCAAGAGAGGGCAACCGGTATTCACCCGGGGTTTCAGGGGGCAGCAGTTGAAACTCCTCCTCGAGATCACCAGGGGGGTCGGCCGGCTTATCCTTGCCGCCACCATTGCTTTCCGGCAGCGGCAACTCCAGGGTAAAGGGCTCCGGCTCAAACAGATTAAACGACGGCAATTCCTCCCGACTATGACCCGGCGCACAGTCAACGCTTTCCTCCCGACCAGCGTTCCTTTTACCGCCCGGCAGGGAGGGCAAGCGTGCCGGTGGGCGCAGAGCCGTGCCCAGCCAGGAGCGCGGCGCGGCACTGAACTCCCAAAGGCGCAGGACAACGGCCCGGCCGCCGGCGGAGACCCGACGGGCAAAAAGATAGGGGGAAAACTCCAGGGTAAGCATCAGGGAGACCACAAAGAGGGCCAAAAAGAAGAGCAGTGACCCTGGGCCGCCCAGGATCCGCTGGCCCAGGTCGGCAAGCAGGCCGCCCAGGTAACCGGCCTGGGGGTACAGGTTGCCGAACAGGCGCAGCGCCTCACCACCCCCCAGCCCGGCCAGCGAACTGCCGGCCAGCAGCAGGCCGCTGGTGCCAAGCAGCACCAGGGGGAGGCGGCGCAGAGTAAAGGCGGGGGAAAACGATTGCAGGGCAACGGCCATGATCAGCAGCGGCAGCAAAAAGGCGCTGATCCCCAGAAAATTCATCACCAGCCCGGCCACCACCTGGCCCACTACCCCGCCCCAGTTGGCCGCCGCCGCTTCCCCAATTGGAACGGGGGAAACGGCCGCCGTCCCCCCCCCAGAGCGCAACAACTCGGCTCCGCCGGCGGGGGTGGGCAGTGAATAGCTGGCAAAGCAGACAAAAAGAAAGAGGGCCAGAAAGATGCCGGCCACCGAGGCGATTTCACGCCCCATTCCGGGCGTCTGTCCGTTGCTGGCTGCCATAGAGTAATAACCAGTTCCGCAGAGTAAAATCGTAATCGTTCAGCAGCACCACGGGGCGAACGTTTACGTAAAAGCTACAAATTCACCGGCCCTGGCGGCTCAGGGTTTTACGAATGGCATCCAGCACGCCGTTGATAAAGGCCGGCGAATCTTCGGAGCCAAACCGCTTGGCCAGCTCGATGGCCTCGTTGATGGCCACTCCGGCCGGCACGTCCGCCGCAAAATTAAACTCATACACCGCGATCCGGATAATGTTGCGGTCGATACACGACATCCGGGAAACCCGCCAATGAGCGGAGCCGGCCTCGATGATCCGGTCGATGGCGGCCAGGTTTGCCACCACCCCTCCCACCAGCCCCTCCCCATAAGGCAAGGCCTTGCGGCTGACTTCGAAATTTTCACACAACACCGGCAGGGTGTCAAGGGCGGAGACATTGCTCATATCCGCCTGGTAAAGGGCCTGCAGGGCCAGTTCACGCGATTTTCGCCGTGCACCCATGGACGCTCAGGCCAGTTGCTTGAGCAGGTCGACCATTTCCACCGCGGCGGCGGCGCATTCGGAACCCTTGTTGCCCGCTTTGGAGCCGGCCCGCTCAATGGCCTGCTCAATGGTATCGGTGGTCAGTACCCCGAAAATCACCGGCAAGCCGGTTTCCATGCCCACCTGGGCGATCCCCTTGGCCGCCTCGTTGGCCACAAAATCGAAATGGGGGGTAGCTCCACGAATAATCACCCCCAAGCAAATCACCGCATCATAGCGCCCACTTTTGGCCATTTTGCCGGCCACCAGGGGAATCTCGTAAGCACCTGGCACCCGGGCCACCTCGATATCATCACCGGCGGCGCCGGACCGGGTCAGGGTGTCCAAGGCCCCCTCCAGCAGTCGCTCGGCAATGAATGAGTTGAAGCGGGAAACAATGATCCCGAACTTCTTGCCTTCGGCCCGTAAATTACCATCAATATATTTAACCATCTCTCACAGCTCCCCGTTTCAAGGTTCGTTTCTGGACATTTGCCCCAGCGCCTTGCTGTAGGCCAGCCGCTCCAGCAGATGGCCCATCTTGTCCTTTTTGGTTTTCAGATACTGCACGTTTTCCGGTTCAGCCTCCATTTCAATGGGCAGCCGGTCGGTCACCTTCAGGTCATAGCCCTCCAGGCCGATGATCTTTTTGGGGTTGTTGGTCAGCAGCCGCATCTTGCGCACGCCGAGATCGCGCAAAATCTGGGCGCCAATCCCGTAATCACGCAGATCCGGCTTGAAGCCCAGTTCGAGATTGGCCTCCACCGTATCCAACCCTTTGTCCTGCAGGGCGTAGGCCTTGAGCTTGTTGACCAGGCCGATGCCGCGACCTTCCTGCATCATGTAGAGCAGCACCCCGGAACCTTCCCGGTCGATCATCCGCAGTGCATTGTACAGCTGACCGCCGCAATCGCAGCGCTTGGAGGCAAAGACATCACCGGTAAGGCAGGCGGAATGGACCCGCACCATGACATCCTGCTCCGAATCGATCTTACCCTTGACCAGGGCCACATGTTCCAGGCTGTCCACGTCGTTCTGGTAGACAATGGCCCTAAACTCGCCATGCATGGTGGGCAGCGTCACCTCGGCGGCCCGGTGCACCAGCTTGTCCTTGCGCACCCGGTAGGCTACCAGATCGGCGATGGTGGCTATTTTCAGGTCATGCAGGCGGGCAAACTCCTGCAGATCAGGCATCCGCGCCATGGTACCGTCATCTTTCATGATCTCGCAGATCACCCCGGACGGGTTGCAGCCGGCCAGGCGGGCCAGGTCCACCGACCCTTCGGTCTGGCCGGTACGCACCAGCACCCCTCCCGGCTTGGCCCGCAGGGGGAAAATATGCCCCGGGCTGACCAGATCTTCCGGCTTGGCCTCGGGATTGGCCGCCACCTCGATGGTGCGGGCCCGATCAGCGGCGGAAATGCCGGTGGTCACCCCGGTTCTGGCCTCGATGCTGACGGTGAAGGCCGTCTCATAGGGGGAACGGTTGTTCTGGACCATCATGGGCAACTGCAACCGCTCCAGCTGTTCCGCGGTCAGGGTCAGGCAGATCAGGCCACGGCCGTGGGTGGCCATGAAGTTGATGGCCTCGGGGGTAACCTTCTCTGCCGCCATGCAGAGATCGCCTTCGTTTTCCCGGTCTTCGTCATCCACCAGGATGATCATCTTGCCGGCCTTGATATCCTCAATTACGTCTTCAATGGGGCTGATCATGCTTGCAATTCTCCCGTCTTCCGTAAGCCTCGGGGGCGCGACCGGCCAGGCAGCGGCGCCGCTGGGGCGGTACGGCTCACTGATTATTTAAAAAAAACAAAAAAATATATTACCTCAAAAAGCCGTGTTTGGCCAGAAAAGCCTGATCCAAGCCGGAGCCATCCTCCCCTGCCCGGTTCCCGGCCGGGTCTTTGGGGCTGAGCAGTTTCTCCACATACTTGCCGATCAGGTCCACCTCCAGGTTGACCCCGTCTCCCACCGCCACTTCTCCCAGGGTGGTGATCTCCAGGGTGTGTGGAATGATGGACACCGAAAAGCGCTCTTCATCGACCTCGTTGACGGTGAGGCTGATGCCGTCCAGGGCCACCGAACCTTTGGCAATGATATAACGGCCCAGGCCGGGGGGCACGGCAAAATCAAAGAGGGTGAAGGTGCCCAGGGCTCGACGGGCCAGCACGGTGGTAACGGCATCAACATGGCCGCTGACCATATGCCCCCCCAGCCGGTCGCTGAGGCGCAACGCCCGTTCCAGGTTAACCACCCCACCCACCCCCAGGCGGCCAAGGTTGGTCCGGGTCAGGCTTTCCGGCGAAACATCGGCCAGGAAATGGCGGCCGCGGATATCGCGGGCCGTCAGGCAGACCCCGTTGACCGCGATACTCTCCCCTTCCACCGGGTCCGGCAGGGGAAAATCGGTTTCCAGCGCCAGGGTCATACCGCCGCCGGCCGGTCGTTTGGCCTTGACCTTGCCTTTGCCCAAAATAATCCCGGTAAACATCTGCCAATCTCCTGAAAGTCCGGTGCCCCGGGTAGGGGGGCACGATTACTTCAAAGGCCGCAAGCGGCCGCGAATCATCAGGTCGTCGCCGCACCGGCGACGCTCGATCTCGTGGAGCCTCGGCGCCTGGGACGGGTCGGCCAGCCCCAGTTCACTCACGGCGGCCATCCCATCGCCGCCGAGCAACAGCGGCGCGATAAAGAAAATCACCTCATCGGCCAACCCCCGGCGCAAAAAAGAGCCATGCACCCGGCCGCCGCCTTCCACCAGCAGGGTGGTAACTCCGGCCCGACCCAAGTGCTCCAGCACCTCAACCAGGCGCAAGGTGCCGTCCGCCTCCAGGCCCACCCGGTGAACCTCCACTCCCGGTCGCCGCAGCTGCCGCTCCTTGCTCTCAGCGGCATCCGGCCCGCAAAAGATCCAGGTGGCAGCGGCGGAATCATGGGCCACCACCTTGGCCGCAGGCGGGGTAGCCAGCTTGCTGTCCAGAATAACCCGCAAAGGGTCGCGCCCTTTGCCCGGCAGCCGGGTGGTAAGAGAGGGGTCATCGGCCAGCACCGTGCCCGACCCCACCAAGATGGCATCGCTAAGGCAGCGCAGGCGATGAACCTGGCGCCGCGCCTGCTCACCGGTAATCCACTTGCTGCGCCCCGTTGCCGCTGCAATGCGGCCATCCAGGCTGACGGCGGCCTTGAGCTGGACCCACGGGTAGCCGGTGGTTACGCGCTTGCTGAAGGGCAGATTGAGCCGCCGGCAATCATCGGCCAGCACCCCGGCCAGCACCTCCAGGCCGCGGCCGGCCAGGTAGGCTCCTCCGCCCCCGGCCACCGGGTTGGGATCGGACATGCCGTACACTACCCGGCGAATACCGGCGGCCTCGATGGCTTTACTGCAGGGAGGGGTTCGCCCCTGGTGATTACAGGGCTCCAGGGTCACATAAATGGTGGCGCCGCCGGCCAGATCACCGGCCGCCGCCAGGGCGTTGATCTCGGCATGGGGCTCTCCAGCCCGCCGGTGCCAGCCCCGCCCCACCACCTGGCCATCTTTCACCAGCACCGCGCCGACACATGGATTGGGCGAGGTTTTACCCACGCCCTTGCGGGCCAGCTCCAGGGCCATCTTCATATATGCCTGGTCAGTTGCCGAAACCATAACCTTAGAATGAAGTGCTTTACGACCGGTTACCCTTGCCCGGTCTGTCAAACGCCGTTACCGTAAGTGTTCACCAGGGGTACTAACCTGCCGGTTTAACGGGCCGTAAACGATCAGCCGTGCCGCAGGTTCGGGCAAGCAGCCAGGCGCAGCGTACCCCCTGTACGTAAGCCTGGCTGCTTACCCGAAGATGTGGTGCGGCTGATCGTTTACTCCGGCTCACCGGGGGTGGTGAGCATGCTTTTGAGCTCATGCATGAACTCGTTGAGATCCTTGAACTGGCGGTAGACGGAGGCAAAGCGGACATAGGCCACCCCATCCAGGCGACGCAGGCCATCCATCACCCGTTCACCCACCTGGTCCACAGGGATCTCGCGCTCGCCAAGATCCTGCAACTCCCGCTCCAGATCGTCGGCAAATTCCTCGATCTGCTCTATGCTCACCGGCCGCTTTTCGCAGGCCTTTTTGATTCCATCCACCACCTTGTGCCGATCCCAGGCCTCCCGCCGGCCATCTTTCTTGATCAGCATGGGCATGGTAACTTCCAGGCGCTCATAAGTGGTGAAGCGGCGGCGGCAGGCTTCGCACATCCGCCGCCGCCGGGTGATGGTATAGTCCTTGTTGAGCCGGGAATCAACCACCCGATTTTCCAGATGACTGCAATAGGGGCATTTCATGGCTGACCTGTCTTTTGGGAGGATTACCGTTGCCGAAAGTGTCGGCGACTCATCTGTCCTGGCCTTCGTCGGCGGCAACCTGCACCAGCGGCACCCCGGCCTCGGAGAGCATCTCTGCGGCCATGCTGTCGGCATATCCCTCGCGGTAATAGATTTTGGTGATGCCGGCGTTGATCAGCATCTTGCTGCAAATGGAACAGGGCATGTTGGTACAGAAAAGCATGGAGCTCTGGAGGCTGACCCCATGCAGGGCGGCCTGAATGATGGCGTTTTGCTCGGCATGCAGGCCGCGGCACAACTCGTGGCGCTCGCCGGAGGGCACCGCCAGCTCTTCCCGCAGGCAACCGACTTCCAGGCAATGCCGAATCCCGCTGGGCGCCCCATTGTAGCCGGTGGCCACAATCCGCCGGTCGCGCACCAGAATCGCCCCCACCTTGCGCCGCACGCAAGTAGCCCGCTGGGCTACCAGGTCGGTAATTGCCATGAAGTACTCTTCCCAGGATGGTCTTGCCAGCTCTTTGGGCATCGGGGTTCAGGTCGCCTGCAGGTCGGCGGCGGCCTCTCTGTCCGGCTGCATATCCAGGTAGATGGGAAAACGATCGCAAAGCTCGGCAACTTCCCGGCGAATCTCCGCCAGTACCGCCTGGTCGGGGGTGGTGCCGCCATTGGCCAGGGCCCGGTCGATCCAGGTGGCGATCTGTTCCATCTCGGGCTCCTGAAGACCCCGGGTGGTCACCGCCGGGGTGCCGATCCTGATGCCGCTGGTAACAAAACGTTTTTCGGTATCAAAGGGAATGGCGTTCTTGTTTACGGTAATCCCGGCTGCTTCCAGGATCTCCTCGGCGGCCTTGCCAGTGATTTTTTTCGGAGTCAGGTCCACCAGCAACAGGTGGTTGTCGGTCCCACCCGAAACCAGCCGGAAGCCGCGCGCCACCAGAGCCTGGCCCAGGGCCTGGGCGTTCTTGGCCACTTGGGCCATGTTGCGGCGGAACTCTTCGCTCATGGCCTCTTTGAACACCACCGCCTTGGCGGCGATAACATGCACCAGAGGCCCTCCCTGGATACCGGGAAAGATCTTGCTGTCGAGCTTTTTACCGAACTCCTCCTTGGCCAGGATCAACCCGCCCCGGGGGCCGCGCAGGGTTTTGTGGGTCGTGGTGGTGACGAAATCGGCATGGGGCACCGGTGAGGGGTGTATCCCGGCGGCCACCAGCCCGGCGATATGGGCCATATCCACCATGAACAGCGCCCCTATTTCATCGGCGATCCGGCGGAAGGCGGCAAAGTCGAGCACCCGGGGGTAGGCGCTGGCCCCGGCCACGATCATCTTGGGACGATGCTCCAGGGCCAGGCGCCGGACCTCATCCATATCCAACCGTTCCGTCTCCCGAGAGACCCCGTAGGAAACGAAGTTATAGAGCTGGCCGGAGAAGTTCACCGCACTGCCGTGGCTAAGATGGCCCCCATGGGCCAGATCCATGCCCAGCACCGTATCGCCGGGATTCAGGCAGGCAAAATAGACCGCCATATTGGCCTGGCTGCCGGAATGGGCCTGGACGTTGGCGTACTCGGCGCCGAACAGCTCCCGGGCCCGGCCCACCGCCAGGGCCTCCACCTGATCGGCGTATTCGCAGCCGCCGTAATAACGGCGGCCGGGATAGCCTTCGGCGTACTTGTTGGTAAAGATCGACCCTTGAGCCTCCAGCACCGCGGGGCTGACAATATTCTCCGAGGCGATCATCTCCAGTTGGTTGTACTGGCGCTTCAACTCACCGCGTATGGCACGGTGGATTTCCGGATCACTGCTGGCTAAATAAGACACTGGTATCTTCCCGGCGTTGTTGTTTGGGAGTTGGCAAGCACCCACCAGGGGCACTATCTTACCGGTTTAACGGGCGGTAAGCGGTCACAGGGTGCCGCAGGTTGCGGCAAGCGAGACGGCGAAGCGTACCTCAGTACGTGAGCCGGCTCGATCGCCGCAACCTGCGGTGCCCTGTGATCGCTTACCCTTAAAACATTTGGATGCGGCGCAGGTGCCGGCCCCCGGCAAATTCGGTGCTCAGCCAGATCCGGACAATTTCTTCCGCCTGGCCGGGGCCGATGGTTCGCCCACCCAGGCAGAGCACATTGGCATCGTTGTGTTCACGGCTCATCCGGGCGCTGAAGCCCTCGGTACAGAGCGCCGCGCGGATACCCCGGCGCCGGTTGGCGGCCATGGAAACCCCGATCCCGGTGCCGCAAATCATAATTCCCCGCTGGCAGGTTCCGGCGGTCACCAGCTCGCAAACCGCGTCCACAATCTGCGGGTAATCAACGGACTGACCGTCCATGGTGCCGCAGTCCCGAATTTCGTGACCCAACTGCTGCAACACCGTAAGCACCGTCTCTTTCAGACCGAAGCCGCCATGATCAGACCCCAGGGCAATTTTCATGGCTCATAGCTCTTCATAATCATCACCGCATTGGTGCCGCCAAAGCCAAAAGAGTTGGACATGGCCGCCCGGATCGCCATAGCCCGCGCCTGGCCGGGCACATAATCGAGATCACAATCGGGCCCCGGTTCCTCCAGGTTAATGGTCGGGGGGGCCAGTTGGTGTTTGACCGCCAGAGCGGTAATCACCGCCTCGATCCCGCCGGCCCCACCCAGCAGATGACCGGTCATCGACTTGGTGGAGCTTACCGCCAACCGGGCGGCATGTTCCCCGAAAACCTTTTTAATGGCCCGGGTTTCAATCTCGTCGTTCAAAGGCGTCGAGGTGCCATGGGCATTGATATAATCGATATCGCCAGGGCTCATGCCGGCATCTTTAAGGGCGTTTTCCATGCACAGCACCGCCCCGGCGCCGTCTTCCGGCGGCGCCGCGATATGGTAGGCATCCCCGGACATCCCGTAACCGGCCATTTCCGCGTAGATCTTGGCTCCCCGCGCCTTGGCGTGCTCCAGTTCTTCCAGCAGCATAATCCCGCCGCCTTCACCGATGATAAAACCATCACGGTCTTTATCGAACGGCCGCGATGCCTTCTCCGGGGCATCGTTGCGGGTCGACAAGGCCTTCATGGCATGAAAACCGCCAAAGGCCATGGGGCAGATCACCCCTTCACTGCCGCCGGTAAAAGCCAGGTCGCAGTCGCCGTTGCTGATGGCCCGAAAGGCCTCGCCGACGGCGTGGGTGCCGGCGGCGCAGGCCGTGGTCAGCGACAGGTTCGGTCCCTTGGTGCCGAGAAAGATCGAGACCTGGCCGGCCCCCATGTTGGGAATCGCCATGGGGATAAAGAAGGGGGTAATCCGCCGCTCCCCTTTGGTATGCAGCACCTGGACATACTTTTCAATAACCGGCAGCCCGCCCATGCCGCAGCCGATGATGCTGCCGACCCGGGCGGCATTTTCCGGCGTGATCTGAAAGCCGGAATCCGCCAGCGCCTCCCGGGCAGCCACCACGGCATACTGGACAAACAGTTCAAGGTGGCGGGCCTGCTTGGGCTCGAAATGATCATCGGAGTTGAAATCCTTAACCTCGGCGGCAATCCTGACCGCCTGGCCGGAGGCATCGTAGCGGGTAATGGGACCAATACCACCCCGGCCCGCACACAAGGCTTCCCAGCTCCGGTCAACCCCGGTTCCCACCGGGGAGACCAGGCCGATTCCGGTTACCACGACTCGTCTCTTCACCATCAAACTCCCGCCGCTGGCTTAATCTTGATCAGGAAATCTTCTTGATATGATCAATGGCATCCTGAACGGTGACGATCTTCTCGGCCACCTCATCGGCAATCTCGATATCGAAAGCCTCTTCCATGGCCATGATCAGCTCCACCAGGTCCAGGGAGTCGGCCCCAAGGTCATCGATAAAAGAAGCGCCGGAAACCACTTTGGCCTTATCAACGCTCAACTGTTCTGCAATGATATCAATCAGTTTCTCCTCAACCGCCATGATCTTTCTCCTTACTAAGGTTGGTTAAAATACAAACAAGGATTAAGCCGTACAGGCCTAACATCAAATACCACAAATCCGCAACTTATTTTTTCCTTCCCGGCATTAGCCGCCGACAGCTTACGGCCAGGCACACCTGTTGTGGAAGGACAGCACCACCGCAGGTTGCCGCAGCACCGCCAGTTTAGCCCATGTACATGCCGCCGTTCACATGGATAAACTGCCCGGTAACATAACGGGCCTCGTCGGAGACCAGGTAAGCCACCGCGCCCGCCACGTCCTCGGCCTCGCCCAGCACGCCCAGGGGGATTTCCGCCCGGATTCGCTGGTTGATCTCCTCCGGCAGGTCTTTGGTCATGTCGGTAACGATATAGCCCGGCGCCACCCCGTTGACGGTGATATTGCGCGGGGCCAGCTCCCTGGCTACAGACCTGGTAAGGCCAACCAGGCCGGCTTTGGCGGCGGCGTAATTACTCTGCCCGGCGTTGCCGGCAAAGCCGATCACCGAGGAGATATTGACGATCCGGCCCCAGCGCTGCTTCATCATCGCCCGGCTCACTGCCTTGGTGCAGGTGAAGGCCCCTTTGAGGTTGGTGGCCAGCACCTCATCCCACTGCTCTTCCTTCATTTTCACCAGCAGGCCGTCGCGGGTGATGCCCGCATTGTTGACCAGAATATCAAGCCTGCCATGATCGTCCATAATTTTTTTAATGGCCGCTTCGGTGGCCGCGCTATCGGCCACGTTAAACTGGCTGATCTCCGCCCGGCCACCGGCCCGGGCAATCTCATCGGCCACGGCTTGAGCCGCCTCGGGCCGGCTGACATAGTTAACGATGGTCATCGCACCCATGGCCGCCAGGCGCAAAGCCACCGCCCGGCCGATCCCCCGGCTGCCGCCGGTAACCAGGGCAACTTTATCTTGCAAGCTCATCTATCACTCCTCCATTGCCAAGCACACGTATGCGAACAGCCGCACCGCAGAGGTTGCGGCAAGGGTCGCTCGCCGCTTTCATCGACTCCCTGTGATCGCTTAGTTTTTATCCAGTTGCTCAATCAGTTTGGGCACCACCTCAAACACATCACCGACAATCCCGTAGGTGGCGACGTTGAAAATCGGGGCCTCGGGATCGCGGTTGATGGCGATGATGGTCTCCGCCGACTGCATCCCCACCAAATGCTGGATGGCCCCGGAAATCCCGCAGGCGATATAGACTTTGGGGGCCACCGTCTTGCCGGTCTGACCAACCTGGTGGGGATAGGGAATCCAACCCGAGTCCACAGCGGCCCGGGAGGCCGCCACCGCCCCACCAAGGGCGTCGGCCAGCTGCCGGATCAGGGCAAAGCCTTCGGCATTTTCCAGCCCCCGGCCGCCGGCCACCACGATATCGGCTTCGGCCAGGTTTACCTGGTCCAGAGCGGCCGTAACACTCTCCAGTACTTTGGTGCGGGAAGCAAGCTTCTGGCCGGCCGGCTCCACCCGCACGATCTCCCCTTGCCGGTGCTCATCACGGGCCAGGGGCTTCATCACCATGGGCCGCACGGTGGCCATCTGGGGACGAGTACGGGGGCAGACAATGGTGGCCATGATGTTGCCGCCAAAGGCCGGCCTGGTCTGCAGCAGGGCCCCGTCTTCCTCCCGCACGTCGAGTTCGGTGCAATCGGCGGTCAGGCCGGCGGCCAGCATGGTGGCCACCCGGGGAATAAAGGAACGCCCCACGGCGGTGGCCCCGGCCAGGACGATCTCCGGCCGGTGCTCACGAACCAGTTCAGCCAGGATGTTGCCGTAAGCGTCATCGGTAAAATCAGCCAGGGCCGGGTCATCAACCAGGTAAACCCGGTCGGCCCCGTGGGCGATCAGCTCCCTGGCCGCCGCCTCCAAGCCGCCTTCCTCCGAAGCCTGGGCAGCTGAGCCCAGCAGCACGGCGGCCAACTCCACGCCACGCTTGTCGGCCAGACGACGGCCGGCCCCCAGCAGTTCCAGGGCCACCGGCGCCAGCCGGCCCCGGCGATATTCGGCATAAACCCAGACTCCGGACCAGGAGGCAAGATCCGCCGGCAAGTCACCTTCCGGCCGCGGGATGCTGAGGGCACCGACCTCACAGACCTCGACACAGGCCCCGCACAGGGTACAGTTATCACCCACCACCGCCAGGCCATCTTCCACCTGAATGGCCCCGAAGGTACAGGCATCCTCGCAAAGACCGCAGCCGATACAGGCCTCGGCATCAATTTTCAACATGTTCCGACTCTTTTCAACTCTGGATTAATCAAGAGGTAAGCGATGATTGCTTACAGCTGCTTCAGCTCGCGGGCCAACTGCGTCACCTGTTCATCGATACTGCCGGTGAAGATGGTTCTCTCGCCCCGGGCCTGGGGTGAAAACACCCGCACCACTTGCGTGGGAGAACCCGGCAGGCCGATCTGGGCCGGGTCGGCATCGATGTCGGCGGCGCTCAAGGTTTTTATTGCCAGCTTTTTGGCCTTCATCTTGCCCTTAAGCGAGGGCAACCGCGGCTCGTTGATCTCTTTGACCACGGTAAGCAGGGCCGGCAACTGCACCTCCAGGGTATCGTAACCGTCGTCCATCAAGCGCTGCAACCGCATGGCGCCATCGGCGCAATCAAGCACCTTCTTAACGCAGGTGGCGTAGGGAAAACCCAATCTTTCCGCCAGCCCCGGCCCGACCTGGGCGGTGTCACCGTCGATGGCCTGCTTGCCGCAGAGCACCAGATCGGCACCTCCGATGGTCTTGATGGCCTGAGCCAGGGTATGGGTGGTGGCCCAGGTATCGGCACCGGCGAAGGCCCGATCGGAAACCAGCACCGCCTCGTCGGCCCCGCAGGCCACCGCCTCGCGCAGCACTTCCTGGGCCTGGGGAGGTCCCATACTGAGCACCGTCACCGTGCCGCCCAACTCCGCGGCCAGCCGCACCCCCTCTTCCAGGGCATGGCGGTCGTAGGGGTTCATGATCGACTGCACCCCTTCCCGGGCCAGGGTGTTGGTGGTGGGATCCAGCCGGACATCCTTGGCATCCGGCACCTGCTTGACGCAGACTACAATCTTCACTTGTTATACTCCTTGTTCAGCTCCTGGCCGATAACATTGCGCTGGATCTGGTTGGTGCCTTCGTAGATCTGGAGAATCTTGGCATCGCGCATCATCTTCTCCACCGGGTACTCGCGCATAAAGCCGTAGCCGCCCAGCACCTGCACCGCGTCCACGGTGACCTTCATGGCCATGTCGGTGGCAAAGGTCTTGCAAACGGAAGAGGCCTTGGAGGCCTTGTCGGGATGCGCGTCGACATGGCGGGCGGCGGCGTAAACCAGTGCCCGGGCCGCCTCCACCTGGATGGCCATGTCGGCCAGCATATGGCTTACAGCCTGAAAGGAGATGATGGGCTTGTCGAACTGGATCCGTTGTTTGGCGTAGCGGACCGCTTCATCCAGGGCCGCCTGCCCCAGCCCGACCCCCAGGGTGGCAATGCCGGGTCGGGAAAGATCAAGGGTTTTCATCACGGTGATAAAGCCCAGTCCCGGCCGGCCGATAACCCGGTCGGCGGGAATCCGGCAATCTTTCAGGATCACCTCACGGGTGGATGAGCAGCGGATTCCCATCTTCTTTTCTTTAGGACCGACGGAAAACCCGGGATCGGTATCTTCCACCACAAACATGGTGGCGCCGCGGGCTCCCCGTTTGCGGTCGGTGATCGCAATCACCGTATAAATTCCCGCCTCGCCGGCGTTGGTAATCCACTGCTTGGTCCCGTTCAGCACCCAATGGTCGCCATCTTTGACGGCGGTGGTCTGGATGCCGGAGGCATCGCTGCCGGCCCCGGACTCGGTTAGGGCAAAGGCGGCAAAGCGCTTGCCGGCGGCAATATCGGGCAGGTACTTCTGCTTCAGCTCTTCACTGCCGGAAACCAGGATGGGGTAGGCCCCCAGCCCGCTGGCGGCAAAGGCGGTGGCCACCCCGGTACAGCCCCGGGCCACCTGCTCCAGGGCCAGTGCCATTTCAAAAGCACCGCCTCCGAAACCACCGTATTCTTCAGGGATATAAAGGCCATAGAGATCGGCCTGGGCCAGGGCATTGAGGATTTCCCGGGGGTATTCCTCGGTTTCGTCAAAGTGGGCCCGTTGCGGAATGATCAACTCATCGCAGATCCGCCGGGCCACATCAACAATCATCTCCTGCTCTTCAGTAAGAAAATAATCCACAAGATTCCCCCTTGTTGCAATGCGACCCGCCAGCCGCAAAAGAAAATGAAATATTTGGGCGGTGCGGCTGTTCGATTACCCGCTCACCAGCGGATCAGCGATGCCCCCCAGGTAAAACCGCCACCGAAGGAACAGAGCAGCAGCAGGTCGCCCCGGCGCAGCCTGCCATTACGATGGGCCTCGTCCAAGGCAATGGGAATGGTAGCCGCGGATGTATTACCATATTTGTCCACATTAACATAGACATTTTCCATGGGCAGTGCCAGGTGATCGGCCAAACTGCGGATAATCCGGATATTGGCCTGATGGGGGATAACCAAGCTGAGCTCCGCCGGCGCCACCCCCTGGTCGGCCAGAACCTTGCCGACGGCATCGGCCATGGCCCTGACCGCATGCCGAAAGACCTCCCGGCCGTACATCATGATGCTGGGCTGTTCGTGGTCGTTGGGCCGCAAACCCGGGTTGTGCCCGGGCGCTCCTTCCAGGTGCAACAGTTGCCACAGATTACCGTCGGCAAAGAGACGCCCGGCCAGATAGCCGCCGTCCCCTTCCCGGCCGGTTACCACACAGGCCCCGGCCCCGTCACCGAACAGCACACAGGTGTTGCGATCCTGCCAGTCAACCCGGCTGGAAAGGGTCTCGGCGCCGATCACCAGCACCTTCATGGCCGGGTTGCAACGGACATATTTGTCGGCCACGTCAAGGGCATAAAGAAAACCGGAGCAGGCGGCGTTAAGGTCCATGGCGAAGGCCCGCCGGGCCTTGAGCTCCTTCTGCACCAGACAGGCGCAGGAGGGCATGGTCATGTCGGGGGTGATGGTGCCGACCAGAATCAAATCCAGTTCTTCCGGGGCTACTCCCGCCATGGCCAGCGCCCGGCGGGCGGCGCCGGCGGCCAGCAGCGAGGTTTCTTCCCCCGGCCCGGCGATGCGCCGGGTTTTGATCCCGGTACGCGTGGTAATCCACTCGTCGGAGGTTTCCACCATCCCCTCAAGGTCGGTGTTGCTGAGCACCCGTTCGGGCAGCTGCGAGCCGGTGCCGATGATCGCCGTCCGCATCATTCCCCAACCCCGGCCCGAACCGCGGCAGACGGCCCGCCGGCCTCGGCTTCGGCCTCGGCTTTTTTGGCCAGAAAATCGTCAGCCGCCAGCAGGTTCATGATGTGATCGTTAACCCGGTGGCGCACCATTTCAGCAGCCACCCCGATGGCATTTTTGATGGCCACGTCACTGGAGCGGCCATGGCAGACCACGCCGGTCCCCTGCAGGCCCAGCAGCGGCGCCCCGCCGTATTCGGCATAATCCACCCGGCGCCGGAAGGCGGCAAAGGCATCCCGGGCCAGCAGGTAGCCGACTTTGGCCAAAAACCGTTTCCTGATCTCATCGCCCAGCATGGAAACCACCACCTCGGCCAACCCTTCGCTGAGCTTGAGGCAGACATTGCCGACAAAGCCGTCGCAGACGATAACATCAATATCGCCCTGGAAGGTTTGCTGCCCTTCTATATTGCCAATGTAATTGAGGGAACTCTGCTGAAAAAGCTGGTGGGTATTACGCACCAGGATGTTGCCTTTGCCGCCCTCCTCGCCGATATTGAGCAGGCCGACCCGGGGTCGCTCGATGCCGAAAAGCACCCGGGAAAAGGCAACGGCCATGACGCCGAATTCAAAGAGGTGCCGGGGCCGGCAGTCGACGTTGGCACCAACGTCCATCATCACCACCGGCCCCTTCATGGTGGGAAAGGAGTTGGCGATACCGGGTCGGGAAATGTTTTCCAGCCGGCCCAGATATTTCAGCCCGGCGGCCATGGTGGCTCCGGAATTGCCGGCACTGACCACGGCATCAACCTTGCCCTCCTTGTGCAGGGCAAAGGCACGCATGATGGAAGAATCCTTTTTGCGGCGGATCGCCTCAAAGGGGGATTCATCCATGGCCACCACCTGGGTGGTGGCCACCACTTCCAGCCGCCCGGCCACCTCGGACGGCAAATCAAAAGCCGCCATGGCCGCCCGAATCCGCACCTCATCACCCAGCAGGGTAACGGAGATTTCATCCTGGCGGGCCGCCAGTACCGCACCAGCAACCATCTCTTCCGGTCCCCGGTCACCGCCCATGGCGTCCAGGGCAATGCGCAGCTTGCCGGTCATGCGGTTTCAGTTACTCGGCATCAAGCTTAATAACCGCGCGTCCTTTGTAAGAACCGCAACCGGGGCAAAGGCGATGGGGCAGCTTGGGCTCACCGCATTCGGCACATTTGGCCACGGAAGGTCCGGAGAGGGCGTCATGGGCCCGACGGGTTCTGGTCCGGGAATGGGATTTACGCTTTTTCGGCAGGGCCATTTTATATACCTCCAGGTATTAATTCGATGGACTAAGTTTATAGCAAACAAATAACTGCGCTTATGTCTTCTTCAAAACCCGCAGGGCGGCAAAGGGTGAATTCTCTCCCTTGGTGGCGCAACCGCAATCGCCCTGGTTAAGATCAGCCCCGCAGCGGGGACACAATCCGCGGCACTCCGCCCGGCACAAGCTTTTGGCAGGCAGATTAAGATACAACTGCTGGCTGAGCAGATCGCCAAGATCCACCAACTCCTCAGCCAGAAAGACGGTATCCATCTCTTCCCGGCTGCAACTGTGCTCCCTGGCAACTGCCGGGGGCAGGTTGTCGGGGGCGGACAACTCCAGGCGCAAGCGGAACTCGGCCGCCAACGGATACCGATAAGCCTCCAGACAGCGGTCACAGGACAAACTGACCGTCACCTCCAGCCGGCCGGCGCAGACAACCCGTTCCCCTTCCCGACTCAAGGCAACCGTGGCCCGCGCCACCCCGTGGCGCCCCAGCTCATGGTCCGGAAACCACGACTGATCAGTAAGTTCAAGGGTCAGCCCCTGGGGCGGGATTTCGGTAAACCTGATCTGCATGGCAACCAACGGGCACTCCGGGGAAAAATACCAAAACGGGCAACTATAGAATATTTAACCGTTCTGTCAAGGAGTTTCCTGCCGCCTGATCCTGATCAGCCAAAAATGCAGCCATCCAAGCAGGGCCTCCCCCCATTGGCGACGGAAATCCAACCAGGACCACAGCGCCAGCAGCAGAACAAAGTTCATGCTGTAGAGCTTGAAATCCTGCCCCGTTGCCCCAACCGCCCCCCCGCGCTCGACCAACAGCCCCAGCGGATAGGCCACCATCCCGGCAAAAAGCAGGATGTAGCCAATGAGATAACCAAAAAACAGTAGAAAGCCGGCGCTCACCTCGGGCCAGCGGCGTTGCACCCCGGCGGCGACGGCTTGCAGCAGGCGGTCGAAGATCGCCTGCGCCAGCCCGAACAGCCCCCCAAGAGGGAGAGCAAGCAGCAACACCGTCAAGGCAAGCGGCCAGGCGACCGGGCGGGAAAGCACAAAATAGGCGCTGAGCAGCAAGACCAGCAGCTGGTAGAGCAGGATGCGGCGCAGTAAAGGTTTTTGCCACCAATCCCTGACGAAATTCATCACAAAATCCATGCCAGTCGCTCTCCGGCCCCCTGCAATCGCCGGCGGACCACCTGGATGATCCGGAGCAACAGCTTTTGCGCCAGTTCCGGTTCATCGCTTAGCAACTGCTGCAAGCGCTCCCTGGGCAAAACCAGCAGGCGGCTGTCATCAACCGCCGCCACCACCGTTCCGGCCGCTGGTTGCCGGGAGGCCTCCACCACCGCGCCTTCTCCTATCATGCCGCCCGGTTCAAACTCGGCCAGCAAAATGTAACGCCCGGGAAAAGAGGAGAGTTTTTTCACCGCCAGCCTGCCGGCCAGCACAAAGGCCAAAAATGGGGCCGGGCGCTGATCATCCAGGATCACTTCACCCGCCTTCCATTCCCGGACTTCGCCCAGAGCCTTCAGGCGCAGCGCCTCAGCCGGCTCCAGGAAGGCCAGCACCTTCGTCGCCTCCTCGGCTCCTGGCGGGCGGCCCACCGGCAGGCCGGCGCCGGCCTTCTCTGCAGAACCGGTAGAGGTCATGATTGGCCATCCAACTCCCGACCACTGGCGATACTTTCTTCCATTCGCCGGATCAGTTCCTCAAAGGGGTAAGGGTCAAACTGGCTGCGGAAATTGCGCACCAGGCTCACCCCTTCGATATCCACATCGTAAACCACCCAGCGGCCGTCTTTCTCGCGCATCCGGTAATGTACCGGCACCGCCTGGTCCCTCATGATAAAATCGGTGGCCACCCGGGCAAATCGGTTGCCCCGGCGATCCTCGCGAATTTCCTGCTCGCCCACCACCACCTTCTCGCCGGAGTATCGATCCACCTGATCGACATAATTGTTTTCCAGATACTGCTTGAACAGGCCGATGAAAAGCTGCCGCTGCTCGGTGCTCAACTCGCGCCAGCGCGGCCCCAGGGCGCGCATGGAGATCTCTTCAAAGTCGAAAAATCTCTCCACCAGGGCCACCACTTTATCGTAGCGGGACTGGCGATTTTCCGTCCCGGCCAGTTCCGGATCGGTCAACACATCGATAATTTCATCCACCGCCTGTGTCACCGTGTCCCGGGGTTCCGCCGCCGCCACCCCCCAAGGGGCAAGCGCCATGATCAGCATCAGGGCAGCCGGCAGCAACCACCGCCCGCCGGCAAGCGCCATTCCGGCCGGCAAAAAAGTTTTGTCGCTCTGCACCTTATCATTCCTCCTGGCTTGTGTTATCTGGTAATCGTTCAGCAGCACCGCATCTTCGGGCGATCGGCCAGGCTTACGTACAGGGGTTCGCGGCGCCTGGCTGCAAGACCAAACCTGCGGCACTGCTGAACGATTGCAGCCCGTTAAACCGGCAGGTTAGTACCCCTGGTGAACGGTTGTGTTATCTCCTCCGGCGGCCTCACGGAACAGCCTGGGCGCCTCCGGCCCCGTCCCCCGATCCATGATCTGCCGGCGACGGTACTGCCAGTATGCATCCCGCACCGCAATATAAGGATCAAAAGCTGCGCCGGTCAGCCGCTCATACTCGCCAACATGAAAGGAGGCATTGTTGACGGTCCGGCCGGCGTGTACCACCGCCCCGGTCCTGGGGTCTTCCATCAGCAGACGAGAGGTTGGGTTGACCAGGGAATCGCCGGCCATCCCCACGGAGTCGCGCAGGGTTGACGGACCAAGCAACGGCCAGGTGATAAAAAAACCGGCGCCCAACCCGTAAACACCCAGAGTTTGGCCAAAATCAGCATTCCTCTGCTCAATACCGAAAGTGTCGGCGGCAGGGTCCACCAGGCCGGCTATCCCGATGGTGGTATTGACAGTAAACCGCAACAGCTCCCGGCCGCTGTCCCGCACCCGCCCCTGCAACAAATGGTTCACCACCCGCACCGGGGCGGTCAGGTTGCGGAAAAAACGCCGGAAGCAAAGCCTGATATCCTCCGGCAAGGTGGCGGCATACCCCCTGGCCAGCGGATCCAGCACCCGGACATAAAGGCGGTCGTTAAATTTAAAAACCAGCCGGTTGATGGGCTCCAGAGGATCGGCCAGCCGCTCACCGGGCCGGCCGGCGTCCCAGGGGTCATCATCCCAAGGATCGTCATCCCAGGGGTCATCATCCCAGAAGTCATCATCCCGGAGATCGCCGGGCTCCCCTTCTCCGGCCACCGCCTCCGGGGCGGCCGGCGGCCCGGCGGGATCAACGCCATGCTCGACAGAGCCGGCGGCGGCCGCCACCGGCAGCAGCAACAGGCAGGCCAGCAATAGTAGCGTCAGTACCGACCAGGCCGGACCACATCCCGCCGGCTTGCGCCTTTCTATCCCGTCCAGAAAGAACCTCCTCCTCCCAACCCGGCCGACCAGCACGCCGGAACTTGCGGTAATCAGACGCCGCCGAAAATGTATTTGCTGACCAACTCTTCCAGGTCAAGGGCCGACTCGGTCTCCATCAGCCAGTCGCCATCGGCCAGCACCAGATCGGACCCACCGGGGCTGATACTGATATATTTTTCGCCGATAATTCCCTGGGTTTTGACGGAAGCGATGGAGTCTTCACTCAACTCCACGGCCCGATCGATATACAGGGTCACCAGCGCCCGTTGCCGCTCGCTCAACTCGATTGCTCCCACCCGGCCCACTCCAACCCCGGCTATTTCCACCACCGCTCCCCGGCGCAGCCCGGATATATTACCGAACTCGGCCTGCAACTGGTACTGCTGCCGCTTGCTTAAGGGGGCAAAATCTCCCAGTTGGACCGACAGGTAGACAAAGGAAAAAAAGCCGGCCAGTACGAAGAGCCCCACCACCAGGTCAAGTTTTACGTTGTTCATAATCGCTTTCCATGGTTTTACTCAAATAGATTTCGCCCATGGTGATCCGGACAAATTCACGGATATCCGGGTCACTGCTGCGCTGGATATCTTCCGGCGAGGCAAAACTTTTGGCCCCGCCCTGCCCCATGATAATCACCTGGTCGGCCAGGTTGAAGATCTTGGGAATATCATGGCTAACGATTACCGCAGTATAGCCGAATTTTTGCTGGGTTTCGAGAAAGAGCCGGTAAATCTCCAAAGCCTTCTCGGGGTCCAGGCCGGTGGTGGGCTCATCAAAAAGCATGATCTCCGGCTGCAGCATCAGGGCCCGAGCCAAGCCCACCCGTTTTTTCATGCCCCCGGAAAGCTGGGCGGGAAACTTTTCCTCGTGCCCGGCCAGACCGAGTTGCTCCAGGGTATCCAGCACCCGCCGACGGATCTCCTGCTCACCCAGGTTGGTGCGCTCCTCCAGGGGCAAGGCCACATTGGCAAAGACCGACAGGGAGTCAAGCAGTGCCCCGCCCTGAAACAGCACTCCGAAGTTGGCCCGGATTTCGTTAAGCTCCCGCCCCCGCAGGCGGGCGATATCCCGGCCCTGCACCAGCACCCGGCCCGAATCGGGCCGCAGCAGCCCTAAAATCAGCTTCAAGGTTACACTTTTACCCTGCCCGCTGGCCCCGGCGATCACCGTGGTGCGGCCACCAGCGATGACAAAATCCACCCCGCTGAGCACCCGTTGCCGCCCAAAGGACTTGCTGACCTGTGCAAATTCAATAACCGGGCTGCTCATAACAGAATGGCCGTAAGCAGATAGTTCCACAGCAGCACCGAAATGGAGGCAAGCACCACCGCCTGGGTGGTGGCGCAGCTGACTCCCTCGGCCCCGAAACCGGCCCCCCTGATCTGGTGAACAAAGTAACCACGGCCGGAACAGATCCACACCACCAGCAGACCGAATACCAAAGACTTGATAAAACCCATGTTGATATCCTGGGCCAGCACGCTCTGCTCCATGGCGGCAAAATAGGAGCCGGCATTGACCCCCAGCAGCACCACCCCGGCCAGGTAGCCGCCAAATATGCCCACCACGTTGAAGATCATGGTCAGTAGCGGGATGGAGATGACGGTGGCCAGAAATTTGGGCGCAATCAGGTAGCGAAAGGGATCGACGGCCATGCACTCCAGGGCGTCGATCTGTTCGGAGTTGCGCATAATGCCGATCTCGGCGCACATTGCCGAACCGGCCCGACCAATGACCATCAGGGCGGTGAGTACCGGGCCCAACTCCCGCACCAAAGAGAGCGCAACCATGGTGCCCAACGCCCCTTCGGCGCCGAATTTGCGCAAGGTGTAATAGCCCTGCAGCCCCAGGACCATCCCGGTGAAAGCGGCGGTAAAGAAGATAACCGGCAGGGAGTTGGCGCCGATCAAACGAATCTGGCGGATCACCTCGGCAAGCCTGAACGGTCGCTTAAAGAGGCCGGCCAGCGCCCGGGCCAGAAACCCCCCCATCCGCCCAAGGTCTCCGACCACATACAGGGTCCGCTCCCCTACCCTTTCAATGTTTGCCAGTAATGCCAATGAAGGTAACCTCACCCCGGATTTTCCGCCTGCCCGTGCCGGCCCAGCCCCCGAAAGACTTTTATGACCCAAGCGGGCGCCAGGCCGACAAAGATGCACAAACTAGCCGCCCCCAGCCGGGATTGTCAAGCAAATCCTCTGCCCGGGAGCGGTCAAAATCCTGCAAAGCTCCACCGTTTACCGCAGGCCATGACTCCGACGACGACCAGCCGAGCCCGGGACCGCAAAAACAAAGAGGGAAACCAGGCGCATACACCTGATTTCCCTCTGTTTTTTCTGGCGGGGTTGACGGGGCTCGAACCCGCGACCTCTGGCGTGACAGGCCAGCACTCTAACCAGCTGAGCTACAACCCCTGGAGATGGAACTGAAAAAAAGGGATGGTGGGCGAAACAGGGCTCGAACCTGTGACCCTCGGCTTGTAAGGCCGATGCTCTCCCAGCTGAGCTATTCGCCCATCCCGTTGAGGCCCCTTATTAACCACGGGGCCGAATTTTCGTCAAGCAAAAAAGCCCAACCCTTATAAATAAAAGAGCCCGCCTGGTTCAGCAGTGCGGCCGGGGATACTCCAGGGGTTCCAGGCCGGGTAACAGCTGGTGCTGATGATCGCCGCCGCCCTGTTCATCATCGTGGAACAGGGCCTCTCCTTCCGGCAGGGCCAGGGCCAGTTGCAACACCTCATCAACGCTGGCCACCGGCTCGATCCGCAGGCCTTTCAGTATTTTAGCGGGGATTTCAGCCAAATGGCGCTCGTTT
Organism: Desulfurivibrio alkaliphilus AHT 2; assembly: GCF_000092205.1. Lineage (GTDB taxonomy): Bacteria > Desulfobacterota > Desulfobulbia > Desulfobulbales > Desulfurivibrionaceae > Desulfurivibrio > Desulfurivibrio alkaliphilus. Next base: position 1,525,109 of record NC_014216.1, read on the forward strand.
TCCCGGGGAATCAACACCTGCCTGATATTACCCCGTTTGGCCGCCAGCAGTTTCTCCGCCAGCCCACCGATGGGCAACACCCGCCCGCGCAGGGTAATCTCGCCGGTCATGGCCACTTCCCGGCGCACCGGGATCTTGAGCAGGGCCGAGACCAGGGAGGTGGCCATGGTGATTCCCGCCGACGGGCCATCCTTGGGGATGGCCCCTTCCGGGACATGGACATGGATATCAAGTTTCTGGTAAAAGTCCGGCGCCAGATTAAGGCGCCGGGCCCGGGTGCGCACGTAGCTCAGGGCCGCCTGGGCCGACTCCTGCATAACATCACCCAGCTTGCCGGTGACCGTCAGTTTGCCCTTGCCGGGCATCAGGGCCGTTTCAATCTGCAGCAACTCGCCGCCCACCTCGGTCCAGGCCAGCCCGGTGGCCAGCCCCACCCGGTCTTCATCCTCGGCCAGACCGTAGCGGTACTTGGGTACGCCAAGGTAGCGGGCCACCGCCGCCGGGGTCAGGCGGTATTTCTTTCGCCCATCACGCTTCAGGCGATCCCGGGCCACCTTGCGGCAAATGGCGGCAATGGTACGGTCCAGATTGCGCACCCCGGCCTCCCGGGTATAGCGGCGAATGATTTCCCGCAGACCGGCCTCGGTGAAGATGATCTCGCCGCGGCTGAAGCCATTGGCCTCCAACTGCTTGGGCACCAGGAAGCCGCGGGCGATATTGACCTTGTCTTCCTCGGTGTAACCGTTGATCCGGATGATCTCCATCCGATCCTGGAGGGGGGCGGGAATGGCGGCCAGGTTATTGGCGGTGGTGATAAAAAAGACATCGGAAAGGTCATACTCCAGATCCAGGTAGTGATCACTGAAGCTGTGATTCTGCTCCGGATCAAGCACCTCCAGCAGGGCGGCAGCGGGGTCCCCCCGGAAATCCATGCTCATCTTGTCCACTTCATCCAGGCAGAGCACCGGATTGGCCACCTTGGCCTTCTGCATGGCCCGCAGGATCTTACCCGGCATGGCCCCGATGTAGGTGCGCCGATGCCCCCGGATTTCGGCCTCATCCCGAACGCCGCCCAACGAAAGACGCTGGAAACGGCGCTCCATGGAGCGGGCCACCGATTTACAGATGGAGGTCTTGCCCACCCCGGGGGGACCCACCAGGCAGAGGATCGGCCCTTTTAGTTTGTCTACCTGGCTCTTGACCGCCAGGTACTCCAGGATCCGCTCCTTGGGTTTGCTCAAGCCGTAATGGTCCTCTTCCAGCACCTTCTCGGCCAGTTCCAGATCAAACCGGCTGTCGCTTTTTTCCTGCCAGGGCAGAGCCAGGATGCACTCCACGTAGTTGCGCACCACCGTGGCCTCGGCGCTCATGGCCGGCATCATTTTCAGCTTTTTCAGCTCCTGCTCGGCCTTTTCCCGAGCGCTGTCGGGCATTTTCTTGGCTTTGAGCCGCGTTTCCAACTCAACCAGATCGGAGGCGGGGTCATCCTTGCCGCCCCCCATCTCTTTCTGGATCACCCGCATCTGCTCGGCCAGGTAATAATCCTTCTGGGTCTTGTCGAGTTTCTTCTTGACCCGGCCGCGGATGCTCTCTTCCAGTTTGGCCACCTGGATTTCCTGGTGCAGCAGATTCAGCACCAACTCAAAGCGCGGCGCCAGTTCCAGGGTGGCCAGCACCTGCTGTTTTTTATCGCTGTCCACCGGCAGGTGGACCACCAGGACATCCACATACCTGGCCGGCTCGCTGATCCGGCCCAAAGACTTAACCACCTCGGCGGGCAACTTCTTGTAATGCTTGATGTACTCCTGGAAGGCGGCGCGCAACTCGCGCATGTATGCGCTGACTTCCGCCGCTGAGGTTGCCGGGTCCGGCAGTTCCTCCACCGCCACCATGAACATCTCGGCATGGGGCAGGTGGCGGCTGATTCGCCCCCGGCGCTTGCCCTCCACCAAGGCCTTGATGGTACCATCGGGCAGGCGCAGCAACTGCATCACCGTGGCCACGGTGCCGATCTCGTGCACGCCGTCCGGGCCCGGCTCATCCTCGGAGGGATCTTTTTGCGCCGCCAAAAAAAGCTCGGAGCGCGAGGCCATGGCCTCTTCCAGGGCTTTAATGGAACGCTCCCGCCCCACTACCAGCGGGGCGACCATATAGGGGAAGAGGACAATGTCCCTGAGCGGCATCAGGGGGTATGTCTTATTACTGCCAAATTCATCCATGGCTCAGGCGCTTTTCTTTTCTTCGTTGTCGTACAGCACCACCGGGTAGTCATGGTTGGTGATAACTTGTTCGCTGATCACGCATTCCCGGACATTTTCCTGGGAAGGCAGGTCGTACATGATATCCAGCATGGCTGCTTCCATCACCGACCGCAACCCCCTGGCGCCGGCCTTGCGCTGAATGGCCTCGCGGGCAATGGCCGCCAGCGCCCCTTCGGTAAAACGCAGGCGAATGTCGTCAAAGGCAAAAAGCTTTTCATACTGGCGGGTCAGGGCGTTCTTGGGCTCCCGGAGGATCCTGATCAGATCCTCTTCCTCCAGCTCATCCATGGTGGCGGTAACCGGCAAGCGGCCCACCAGTTCCGGGATCAGGCCGTACCGCAGCAGATCTTCGGAGGCCACCTGGGCTAAAATCTCGCCGGTCTTCTTTTTGCTCTTGCCCACCACCTTGGCCCCAAAACCCAGGGACTTGCTGCCTGCCCGCTGACCAATCACCTGCTCCAGGCCGACAAAGGCCCCGCCGCAGATAAAGAGAATGTTTGAGGTGTCAAGCTTGATATACTCCTGCTGCGGGTGCTTGCGCCCGCCCTTGGGCGGGATGCTGGCCACGGTGCCCTCGATGATCTTGAGCAGGGCCTGCTGCACCCCTTCCCCGGAGACATCCCGGGTTAAGGAGGCACTGTCGGACTTGCGGGCGATCTTGTCGATCTCGTCGATATAAACGATACCCCGGCTGGCCCGCTCCACGTCATTATCGGCGGCCTGCAGCAGGCTGACCAGGATATTCTCTACATCCTCGCCGACATAACCCGCTTCGGTAAGGGTCGTGGCATCGGCGATGGCAAAAGGCACATTGAGGATGCGGGCCAGGGTCTGGGCCAGCAGAGTCTTGCCGCTGCCGGTGGGACCAATCAGCAGGATGTTGCTTTTTTGTAGCTCCACATCCTGGTAGTCTCCTTCCAGATCGCCCTCCACCCGCTTGTAATGGTTATGCACCGCCACCGCCAGGCTGCGCTTGGCCCGTTCCTGGCCGACCACATATTCGTCCAGCAGTTCCTTGATCTCGCTGGGCTTCAGCAGGGGAACCCCGCTGTCGGCGCTCTCATCCTGGCGCAACTCCTCATTGACGATCTCGTTGCAGAGATCGATGCATTCGTTGCAAATATAGACGGTGGGACCGGCGATCAGTTTCCGCACCTCGCTCTGGGGCTTGCCGCAGAACGAGCAGGAGATCTCGGTTTCATGGTCTTTTTTGCTGGCCATTGTCAGCTTTCCTCGCTGGTTTTGGTCCTTTCGTACAAGACCTTGTCGATGATACCGTAAGTCTTGGATTCTTCCGCGCTCATAAAATAATCGCGCTCGGTGTCTTTCTGAATTCTTTTAATACTCTGGCCGGTGTGGGAGGCCAGAATCCGGTTTAAGTCCTGCCGCATCCGCAGGATCTCTTTGGCATGGATATCGATATCCGACGCCTGCCCCTGATAGCCCCCCATGGGCTGGTGGATCAGGATCCGGGAGTTGGGCAGGGCATAGCGTTTACCTTCGGTGCCGGCGGCCAGCAGCACCGCCCCCATGCTGGCAGCCTGCCCCAGGCAGAGGGTGGCGACATCACATTTAATGTAGCGCATGGTGTCGTAAATGGCCAGGCCGGCGGTTACCACCCCGCCGGGGGAGTTAATGTAAAAGGTGATATCCTTGTCCGGGTCGTCGGCCTCCAGAAAAAGCATCTGGGCGATGATCACATTGGCCACGTCATCGTTGACCCCGGTGCCCAGGAAAATGATCCGCTCTTTCAACAGGCGGGAATAAATATCGTAAGAGCGCTCCCCCCTGGGGGTCTGCTCAATAACAAAAGGGATCAGGCTCATTACGCCTCCTTTTCGGGGTTGTCGGCGGTTTCCGGCGCAGCTTCGACCTGGTCGGCGGGTACCGTTTTGATCTTGGCCTCGGCCACCAAAAAGTCGAGAATCTTCTCGGTCAGCAGTTCGTGGATAAAGGGCATCAGTTCGTTGCGGCTGTGGAAGTATTTTTTCACCTCCTCCACCGGCATATTGTACTGATCGGCAATACGCTGGAAACCCTTACTGATATCCTCATCGGCCACCTTGATCTCTTCCACTTCGGCGATTTTTTTCAAAATAAAATCGCCCCGGACCCTTTTTTCGGCCCCTTCCCGGTATTTTTCAATCAGCGAATCGCGGTTGATCCCCGCCTCTTCCAGGCTCAATCCGCGATTCTGCAGATTGTTCTCCAGCTCTTTGATCATGGCGTCGACTTCATGAGCCACCAGCCGGGGCGGCACTTCAAAGTCGTGGTTATCCAGGATCGCCTTCATCACCCGGTCCACCAGATCGCCGCGCCCGGCGTTTTCCTTTTGCTGCCGGAGCTTTTCCCGGATCTGCCCGCGCAGGTCGTCCAGGGTGGCCAGATCGGCATCGATATCCTTGGCGAACTCATCGTCCAGTTCGGGCAACACCCGTTCCTTGACCTCTTTGACCTTGACCGCAAACTCAATACTTTTGCCGGCCAGCAGCATATTGGGGAAGTTGGCGGGAAAATCCACCGTAAAGGTTGATTCCTCTCCGGCCTTGAGCCCCTTGAGGCTATCCTCAAACTCCGGCCCGATCTGCCCGCTGCCGACATCCACGGTAAAATCGCGGCCGCCGACGTGCTTCATCTCCTCGCCCTGGTCATAGGCGGTGAAATCGATAACCGCCAGGTCCCCGTCGGCAATCACCCGGTCCTCGACGGCCCGCAGCGGCGCCGACTCCCGGCGCAGCTTTTCCAGCTCGGCCGCTACCTCTTCGTCACCAACCTCAAGTTCGGGCTGCTCCACCTCCACCTTCTTGTACTCGCCCAAGGTGAAATCGGGGCGGACATCAATTTCGGCCTGATAGAAAAAGGTACCGTCGTCCTCGAAGCGATGCTCCCGCACTTCCGGGTGGACCACGGCATCCAGGCCGGCTTTTTCCAGAGCGTCGAAATAACTCTCCTGCACCAGGCGGTCGGCCACGTCGTATTCGACTTTGGGGCCATAATTTTTCTCCAGCACCTTGCGCGGCACCTTGCCCTTGCGAAAGCCTTTGAGGTTAACCTCGCCCTTGAGTTTTTCATAGGCGGCATTAAGTTCTCCAGCCACCATCTCCCGGGGCAGGGTAACATCAATTCTCCGGGTGAGCGAACTGACTTCTTCAACGCGAACCTGCATTTTGCCTTCCTTCAAAAATTTATGGTTAATAAGACTCAGTACACTGAAACCTTGATTCATCTTTCACTGGTGCGAGAGGGGGGAGTCGAACCCCCACGGTTGCCCGCTGGATCCTAAGTCCAGTGCGTCTACCAGTTCCGCCACCCTCGCTGCCTTAACGGTCCGTTTCTCAGCGGACCTATATACTTTATGCATGCCAACCATTTTTCGCCACCCCCCAGAGCCGAGGTTCCAGGGCAAGCAAAAACGGTAAGCAAAAAACCACATAAAGGTACTCAACTTTTAAGGTAGCGTCAAGGATGATGCCGGTTTGCAGCGGTGGCGCGCAAAAGGCGGCAGCAGAGGGCGGCAACAGCTTACACCTTTTGAATTCCATTGACTTTTCAGCGTAATATTGCTAGCTAACCAGCAATCAATAAACTCAGCTAAAGTACAAGACTTACGCTCAGCTCTTCACCAAAAACCACAGGCAAACGAATTTACCATGACCGACACACCCCAATTCAGACCCGCCGGCAGCGCCACCCTGATCGGCAGCCTGCCGCTGAAAGATTATGACCTGGCCCTGGACCTGATTCTCAGCCACACCCCGGAAATTCCGCTCTGGCCCCAGTTGCCGGGCAGCCCCATCGAAGGTATGCTCCAGCAGTTCACCGCAGGCTTCCCCGGTTTTTGTGAAGAGGACGGCCGCGCCTTTTTCCGCACCAGCGACCCGAATTTTGCCGACCAGCAGCTGGCCTTTTTTGAAGCATACCTGGCCGCCGCCGAAGATCCCAGTCGCCTGGAAAAATCCCTCTTTGCCAGCAGCGAAGAGCGGGCCCCCGGCCTTTACCGCTTCCACCGGCGCCTGCAGGAGCGCCCGCCGGCGGCACTGCGGGCGGTAAAAGGACAAATCACCGGACCGTTTACTTTGCTGACCGGGCTTAAAGACGAACAGCAGCGCGACGCCTGGTTCGACCCGACCATCAACGAGATCGTGGTTAAAGGCCTGGCCCTGCGGGCGGCCTGGCAGGTCCGCTTCCTGGCCGCCAGCCAAAAGCCGGTGCTGCTGTTCCTGGATGAACCAGCCTTGGCCGGACTGGGCTCCTCGGCCTACATCAGCGTTTCCCAGGAGGAGATCGGGCAGAGCCTGGACGAAGTGCTGACGGCGGTGAGAGAGGCCGGCGGACTGGCCGGGATCCATGTTTGTGCCAATACCGATTGGGATTTTCTCCTTACCCGCCAACTCGACGTGCTCAGCTTCGATGCCTACGGTTTTTTTGACCGACTGGCCGGCAGCAAAGAGACCCTTTATCGCTTTTTGCAAAGGGGGGGGATTCTGGCCTGGGGGCTGGTGCCCACCGGGGATCCCAAGGCGATTAACGAGGAAACCGCCGAAACCCTGGCCGAGCGCTGGGAACAACAGGCGGCACAAATTGTCAATGAAGACTGGGATCAGGCCAGTCTGCTGCAGCAGACCCTGATTACTCCCAGTTGCGGCACCGGCTCTTTAAGCCCCGATGAGGCCACCCGGGTCCTGGAATTGACCCGCGACCTTTCGGCCCTCCTGCGCCATCGCCATCTGTAAAATTTAAAAAAGATAAAAAACCTTTTGCAAGGATCCTTCACCCATGGATGAAAGCAATCAGATTATCGCCCAGCGCCGACAGAAAGCCGAAGAGTTGGCCGGCCTGGGCGTCAACCTTTACGCCAATGATTTCAAGCCCGGCCATCGCATTACCGATCTGCTACCGGCCGGAAACGACCCCGAAGCACCGCTGGCCGCCGGCACCATGGCGGTGGCCGGCCGGGTCATGGCCCTGCGCAAATTCGGCAAGGCCGCCTTTTTACATATCCAAGATGAAAGCGGCCGAATCCAGATTCACATCAAACGCGACGAGGTGGGCGACGAACCCTTTGCCGTCTTCAAAAAAATCGATATCGGCGATATCGTCGCTTTTACCGGGCCGCTGTTTCGCACCAAGACCGGCGAGGTAACCATCCAGGCCCTGTCCCTGCGACTGTTGACCAAATCACTGCGGCCGCTGCCGGAAAAATTTCATGGTCTGACCGATATCGAAACCCGCTACCGCCAGCGCTACGTCGACCTTATGGTCAACCCCGAGGTCCGCGACACCTTTCGCAAGCGGGTGGAGATTATCCGCCTGATCAGGGACTTCCTGAGCAACCGGGGCTTTATGGAAGTTGAAACCCCGATGATGCAGGCCATTGCCGGAGGTGCCACGGCCAAGCCTTTCAAGACCCACCACAACGCCCTGGGGCTTGACCTGTATCTGCGCATCGCCCCGGAGCTTTATCTTAAGCGACTGCTGGTGGGCGGCCTGGAGCGGGTTTTTGAGATCAACCGCAACTTCAGGAACGAAGGACTCTCCACCCGCCACAACCCCGAGTTCACCATGCTGGAGTTTTACCAGGCCTATGCCACCTACGAAGAGCTGATGGAACTCACCGAGGAGATGATCTCCTGGGTGACCATGGAAGTCTGCGGCTCCATGCAGATCAGCTACCAGGGGCAAGCGGTGGATCTGGCCCCGCCCTGGCGCCGTTACACCATGGACGAAGCCCTGCAGCAGATTGGCGGCTTGAGCCCGGAACTACTAACCGATTTTACCGCCCTGAAAGCTTTGGCCCACCGCCACGGGATTGTCCTGCAACCCCAGGCCGGCATCGGCAAGGTCAAAACCGAGTTGTTTGAATGCCTGGTGGAAGAAAAACTCGTTGATCCCACCTTTATCACCGCCTACCCCACCGAGGTCTCCCCGCTGGCCCGTAAAAACGAGGACGACCCGGAGATTACCGACCGCTTTGAGCTGTTCATCACCGGCCGGGAGGTGGCCAACGCCTTTAGTGAGCTCAACGACCCCGACGACCAGCGCCGGCGACTGATCAAGCAGATCGAGGAACGGGGCGAAGACGAAGAGATTTTTCCGGTGCTGGACGAGGATTACCTGCGGGCCCTGGAGTACGGCATGCCGCCGGCCGCCGGCGAAGGGATCGGCATCGATCGACTGACCATGTTGCTCACCGACTCGCCATCGATCCGCGATGTCATTTTATTCCCCCACCTGCGCCCGGAAAAGCAATCGTAACCCCGTAATCGTTCAGCAGCACCGCAGATTCGGGCGATCAGCCAGGCTTGAGTACCGGTGTACGCGGCGCCTGGCTGCTTGCCCGAATCTGCGGCACTGCTGAACGATTACCAACCATCATCCGCTTAAGGAAATCGTAACCCGCCAATGAATTTTGCATGGTTTATCAGCCGGCGTTATCTCCAGGCCAAACGCCGGAAAGGTTTTATTTCCCTGATCTCGCTGATCTCGGTGGCCGGCGTGATGGTGGGTGTGGCGGCCCTGATTGTGGTGCTGGCGGTGATGACCGGCTTCACCGCCGAGTTTCGCGACAAAATCCTGGGCATCAACTCCCATATCATCGTCCAGCAACCCGGCTATGAAATCGACAACTACCACGAGCCGGCCCGACGGATTGCCGCCATTCCCGGCGTGGCCGGAGTCACCCCCTACATCTACGGGCAGGCCATGATTACCGGCGGCGTGGGCGGCACCGGCGCCATTGTCCGGGGGATCGACCCGGAAACGGTCAACCGAGTGCTGCAGCTGGAGGATTACCTGGAGGCCGGAGAGCTGGCCGGCCTGGCTGCCCCCGCCAACCGGCGGGCGGCACCGGGGGTGATCTTGGGCAAGGATCTGGCCAGAAACCTCGGGGTCGGGCTTGATGACCGGGTAAAGCTGATCTCCGCCGCCGGTCCCCTGACCCCCATGGGGGTGATACCCCAGATTACCACCTTCCGGGTGGCCGGGCTGTTTGCCTCGGGCATGTACGAGTACGACTCCTCCCTGGCCTACCTCAGCCTGGACACGGCCCGGGAGTTCATGGATCTCGGTGACCGGGTGCACGGCCTGGAGGTCCGGGTGGACGACATCAACCGGGCCGATCGGATTGCCCGGGCGATCAACGATGAACTGGGGCCAAGCTACCACGCCCGCGACTGGATGAACATGAACCGGCAGATCTTCTCCGCCCTGGCCCTGGAAAAAGCGGCCCTGTCGGTGATCATGACCCTGGTGGTGATGGTGGCGGCCTTTAATATCGTCAGCACCCTGATCATGGTGGTCATGGAAAAGACCCGGGATATCGCCATCCTCAAGGCCATGGGGGCCACCGACCGCAGTATCATGCGCATCTTCATGTACGAAGGCCTGGTAATCGGCACGGTGGGCACCGGCCTGGGAGTGACGGTGGGGCTGGGACTGTGCGAAATCCTCAGCCGTTACCGCTTCATCGACCTGCCCGACGTTTACCCCATTTCCACCCTGCCGGTGCAGGTGCTGCCCCAGGATGTGATCCTGATCTCGCTGGCGGCCGTGCTGATTACCTTTCTGGCCACCATCTACCCCTCCTGGCGGGCGGCCAAGGTCGACCCCGCGGTGGCCCTGCGTTACGAATAAGGTAATCGTCCAGCAGCACCGCATCTTCGGGCGATCAGCCAGGCTTACGTACAGGGGTACGCTGCGCCTGGCTGCAAGACCAAACCTGCGGCACTGCTGAACGATTACCCCGTGGAACCTTTGATCATTATTAAGTTGGCAATTTTTGCCATGAACTTTTTGGATAGAACCGGAATATGACCGATAAAGCTGTACCACTGGTTGAACTTCGCAAGGTCGGCAAGAGTTTTCCCGACCCCAAGCCGCTGACCATTTTGCAGGGGGTTGATTTGACCATCGGGGCCGGCGAGACCATGGCCGTGGTGGGCAGCTCCGGCAGCGGCAAGACCACCCTGCTCCACCTGCTGGGCGCTTTAGACCGACCTTCAAGCGGCCAGGTACTTTACCAGGGCGAAGATCTGTTCAGCCGACCGGCCGACCGGCTGGCCCACTTCCGCAACCGGCAAATCGGTTTTGTCTTTCAGTTTCATCATCTGCTGCCGGAATTTTCCGCCCGGGAAAATATCATGCTGCCGGGGTTCATCGCCGGCGAACAACCACGGGCGGTGGAGCGGCGCGCCGCCGAGCTGCTGGAGCAGATCGGCCTTACCGCGCGGGCGGAGCACCGGGTTGGTGAGCTTTCCGGCGGCGAACAGCAGCGGGTGGCCATCGCCCGCGCCCTGATCATGGAGCCCAAGCTGCTGCTGGCCGACGAACCCACCGGCAACCTGGATCCGCAAACCGGGGAGGCGATTTTCGAGTTGCTCTGCCGGCTCAACCGTTCCCTGGGGCTAGCCATGGTCATGGTTACTCACAACTACCAGTTGGCCGCCAGGCTGAATCGGGTGCTGCGTTTGGAAGACGGCGCCCTCCGGGAAATCGACCCCGAGCAGCTGGCCCAACTGGCCAGTATTGCCCCTTGACACCGATGCCAAGGCCTGCTAATCAACGCTGATTTTATGCGCCGCTCCGCAGGCTGATTCTTTGCCAACCGCAACTTCCCAGGTGCCCATGAAACCACAACCCGTATTCGGGAAATTATACCAGCCGCACAGCAAACCTTGCCGGCCAGTTGCCCAAAGTCCTGTTGTAACTGACGGTTACGTCAACCTGTTACTCCCGGCTTTGACCAACTTTGCCAAAGGGCTGCGGCTTTTAATGCTGGCCCTGCTTTGCTGCCTCATCTCTCCGGCGCTGGCCACGGCCGACCAGGCTTCGCCCAGTACGGCCTTTTTGCCCTTCCAGAGTTTAGGCACAGCTGTCCCCGCCGAGCTGCAGCAACAGGCCGCTCAGGTACTGGCCGAATTGGGCCCGGAGCAGGGCTTTCTGCTGCTTGGGCGGGATGAATTGCCACCGGAACTGAGAGATCCCGACCCCTGGCCGCCAACGGTTGAAGATCTGCAGGCCCTGGCCCTGCCGCCCGAGGTGCGCTACCTGGTAGCCGGCAGCTTGACCGCCTTCGGGCGGTTGATCAGCATCGATGCCCAGGTGTTCGACCTCAGCGGCCGCCAGGAACCCCGCCATTTCACCGGCCCGGCCGGTGAGCGGAAGCAATTGCGCGCCTCACTGGCCGAGTTGGGGACCAGGATCATGGCCTTCACCGAACCGGCTGCGAGAATCAGCGCCATTCACATCGAGGGCAACCGCAATACCGGCTCCGGGGCGATTCTGCGCCGGGTTTCCAGCCAGGCCGGCGGGCGGCTTGACCCGGAACGGTTGCGGGACGACCTGCGCGCCATCTTCGCCATGGGCTTTTTTGACGATGTCCGCATTGTCGCCGAAGAGACCCCGGCGGGAACCCGGGTTACCTTTGTGGTGCAGGAAAAACCGGTCATTAACCAGGTGGTTTTCAGCGGCAACGACCGGATCAGAGATCGCCAAATCCGCGAAAACATTACCGTGGTGCCCAACACCATCGTCAATACCGCCCTGGTCCAGGAGGCGGCGGAGAGCATCCGCCAGTTGTACAAGGAAAAAGGGTATCACAACGCCCAGGTCGACACCGAGATCGACGAGGCGGAAGAGAACCGGGTCGACGTCCGGTTTGTTATCGAAGAAGGTGAACGGGCCTTTATCCGCCGAATCAACTTCACCGGCAATGAAAGTTTTCGCCCGCGCCCCTTGCGCAAGGTCATGGGCACCAAAAGACGGGGCATGTTCTCCTGGCTGACCGGCTCCGGCCGCCTGCAGCCGGATATGCTGGAGCAGGACCGGGCCAGAATCGCCGCTTTTTATCATAATCAGGGCTTTATCGATGCCCGGGTGGGAGAGCCCGAAGTGGAGCAGGTCGGCAAGCGTTTTATAGTCAACTTCCATATCGAAGAGGGTGAGCGCTACCGGGTGGGCGAGGTCTCGCTGACCGGGGAGTTTATCACCGAGGAAGAAGAGCTGCGGCAGTTACTGCGCCTGCCACGGCAGGAATATTTCAGCCGCGATGTTTTGCGGGCCGATCTCACCCGCTTAAGCGACCGCTACGCCGAAGAAGGCTACGCCTTTGCCGACGCCGAACCCATCGTCAGCCGCGACGACGACAGGCTGCAGATGGATATCACCATCAATCTGCAAAAAAACACCCTGGTTTATATCAATCGGATTAATATCCGCGGCAACACCCGCACCCGGGACAACGTCATCCGCCGTGAGATGCAGGTGCGGGAAGGCGATATCATGGACACCGGGGCCATCCGCCGCAGCATGGAACGCCTGCAGCGGCTCGACTTCTTCGAAGAGGTCAACATTCAGCCCGAACCGGCGCTGATGCGTGACGACCTGATGGATATCGAGATCGAGGTCAAGGAAAAACCCACCGGCACCTTCAGCATCGGCGCCGGTTACAGCTCCATGGACCAGTTCATGTTCATGGGCCAGATCAGCCAGGAAAACTTCCGGGGCAAGGGCCAGCGCCTGGCCCTGCAGGCCGACATCAGCTCCAAGGCGACCCATTACAACCTCAGCTTCACCGACCCCCGGCTCTATGACAGCCGGCTGCTGTTCGGCATCGATCTGTACAACTGGCGCCGGGAATACATCGATTACACCAAGGAATCCACCGGCGGCGCGTTACGCTTCGGCTACCCGCTCTGGGAACACTGGCGCGCCTACTGGGGGTACGGCCAGGAGACCAATAAGCTTACCGACGTGCGGGATACCGCCTCGCGCTGGATTATCGATTCCATGGACTTGAAGCGCAACCGTTACGTGCGCCTGGGCTTAAACCGCGACACCCGCGACAACCGGCTGGACCCCACCCGGGGCTCTTTCCACGATATCGGCATGAAACACGCCGGCGGCTGGCTGGGCGGCGACACCGCCTTTACCCGCCTGGAGGCCTCCAGCACCAAATTCTTCCCCTGGGACGGCATCCCCCTGCTGCGGGAAAGCCGCAGTAAACGGCTCAACGACTCCACCTTCCGGCTCAAGGGGGCGGCCGGCTATATCCGGGAGAACAGGACCGACCGGCTGCCGATTTACGAGAAATTTTTTCTGGGCGGCCTGCGCACCATGCGCGGCTTTGAAACCGCCACCATCAGCCCCCGGGACCCCGATCCGGACAACGATGACCGCATCGGCGGCGAGATGATGTGGTACATGAACTCGGAATGGATTTTTCCCATTGTCCGGGATATCAACCTGAAAGGGCTGATTTTCTATGATGTCGGCAACGTCTACACCAAATACCAGGGCTGGGACATCAACGATCTCAAGTCCAGTGTCGGCTTCGGTTTCCGCTGGCTCTCACCCCTGGGACCGCTGCGCCTTGAGTGGGGCTACAACCTTGATCCCGAACCCGATGAACGCCGCACCGTCTGGGATTTCAGCATCGGCGGGGTCTTTTAGCACGGCATGAAGCAGCTTTACAACGCCCTTGAGCAGAGCCCGACCCCCATAGAGATTTACGGGCTGCGGGGAGGGGCGGCGGCCTGGCTGGCCGGGCGGATCAGTGAACTGAACCGCCCCCTGCTCTGCCTCTGCCCCGACGAAGAAGAGAGCCAACGCCTGGCCGGTGACCTGGAGCTGTTCAGCCACCGGCCGGTGATCCACTACCCCGATCTGGAAATCCCCCCTTACGCGCCCCTGCAACCGGACCCGGCAATCATTGCCGCCCGGCTGGCCGCCCTCTACCGGGTCTTAAGCGCCGAAGAACCCTTTATCCTGGTTGCTGCCGGCCCGGCCCTGTTGCACAAAACCATGCCGCCAGCCAGGCTGGGCAACCTGGCCGAGCTGCTGCTCGGTGGTGAAGAGACCGATTCCCGTCAACTGCAGGAACGCCTGGCCGGCGGCGGCTACGAGGCGGTGGCCCAGGTCAGGGAGGTCGGCGAATACAGCGTCCGGGGCGGCATCATCGACATCTTCCCACCGGGCCGGGACTTTCCTTTGCGGCTGGACTTTTTCGGCGACATGGTGGAGTCTCTCCGCTACTTCGACCCCTCCAGCCAGCGCTCACTGGGGCAGGTCGACGAGGCCATTTTGTTACCCGCCAGCGATATTCTTTATCCGGCGGCGGACTCACCGGGCCATCGCGCCCTGCTCCAGCGCTTCCGGCACTTGAGCGAGGAATATCAGTGGCACCGGGAAGAGAGCAAGCGCCTCACCGATTGCCTGCAAAGCAGGCGCCATTTTGCCGGCAGCAGCTTTTTCCTGCCACTGTTCCAACCCGAAGCCGTTTCCGTCTTAAGCTACCTGCCCGCCGGCACCATGGTACTGTGCCTGGACCACCCTCGTCTGCAACAGGGGCTGGAGTTGCAGGAAGCCAGGATCGAGGCCAACTATCAGGAGATGCAAGCCGCCGCCAAACCGGCCCTGCCACCGGCGGAACTCTTTGTCAACCGGGCGGAGATCCTTAAGCGGCTGGAGACCTTGCCCGGTGCCAGGCTTTATCCTTTGCCCCCGGCGGAAGCCGACCAGCAGCGCAGTTTCGCCGTCGGTACCGGCAACCACGTCCTGCTCAAGCAGGAACTGGACCTGCAGCGCCGCACCGAAGGGCTTTTAACTCCCCTGGTACGTCGGATCAAGCAGTGGCAGGAGCAGCAGGAAAGGGTCCGCCTGGCCTGCCGCTCGGAGCGCCACGCCCGACAAATGGCGCAAATGCTGGCCTCCCACGGCCTGGAATGCCGGGTCGTGCCGCCGCCGTGCCGGGAGTCGGCCACCGCCGACCCGAACCTGCTGCTGACCACCGCTCCGCTGAGCAGTGGTTTTGACCTGGCGGCGGAAAAACTCCACTGGCTGTCGGAAACCGAACTGTTCGGCGAGCAGCGACTGGCAAGCGGCCGCCGCCGGGAGCGAACCCCGGCCGTCAAGGCGGCGGATTTCGATGAACTCAATCCCGGGGAGCTGGTGGTCCACCGCCGGCACGGGATCGGCATCTACCAGGGTCTGAAGCCCATTGCCATCAACGGTATCACCAACGATTACCTGACCATCCGGTATCGCGGCGACGACAAGCTTTTCATCCCGGTGGACCAGATCAACAGCGTCGGCAAATACAAGGGTATTGCCGAGCAGCAGCCGACCCTGGACAAACTGGGGGACAAAACCTGGCTGGCCACCCGCAACCGGATCAAAAAGGCGGTCTGGCAGGTGGCCCAGGACTTGCTGAAACTTTACGCCAAACGCCAGTTGGCGCCAGGTACCAGTTTTTCCACCCCCGGCGAGCTCTACAGCGAACTGGAAGAGTCGTTTCCCTACGACGAAACCCCCGGCCAACTCAAGGCCATCGACGAGGTACTGGCCGATCTGCAGGCCGACAAACCCATGGACCGCCTGGTCTGCGGCGATGTCGGCTACGGCAAAACCGAAGTGGCGGTTCGGGCGGCCTTCAAGGTGGTGGAAGACGGCGGCCAGGTCGCCATCCTGGTGCCCACCACGGTGCTGGCCGAACAGCATGCCGCCACCTTCCGGGAACGGCTGACCGGTTTCCCCCTGCGGGTGGAAAGCCTAAATCGTTTCCGTACCCCGGCGGAACAGAAGAAAATCGTGGCCCAACTGGCCGCCGGCAACATCGACATCATTATCGGCACCCACCGGCTGCTCTCCGCCGACATCAAGTTCCGCAATCTGGGGCTGCTGATTATCGACGAAGAGCACCGCTTCGGGGTAAGCCACAAGGAAAAACTGAAAAAAATGCGCAGCGGGGTGGATGTGCTTACCCTTACCGCCACCCCCATCCCCCGCACCCTGCAACTTTCCCTGCTGGGGGTGCGTGACCTTTCGGTGATCAGTTCCCCCCCCAACCTGCGGCGCACGGTAAAGACCTTTGTCGCCCGCCACGACGACCTGGTGATCCGGGAGGCCATCCACCGGGAGATGGGGCGCGACGGCCAGGTTTTTATAGTTCACAACCGGGTGAGCAGCATCCACGAAGTGGCGGCCAAAGTACAGAAGCTGGTACCCGAGGCCCGGGTGGCGGTGGCCCACGGCCAGATGCCGGGCAAGCAACTGGAAGAGATCATGGTCCGCTTTGTCCGCCGCGAAATCAACGTCCTGGTCTGCACCACCATCATTGAGTCCGGGCTGGATATTCCCAGCGCCAACACCATCATCATCACCCGGGCCGATCGCCTGGGACTGGCGGAGATCTACCAGTTGCGGGGCCGGGTGGGGCGCAGCAGCCGGCAGGCCTACGCCTACCTGCTGGTGCCGGCCCTTGATGACCTGGCCGGCGAGGCCCGGCGGCGGCTGCAGGCCCTGATGGATTACAACGAGCTGGGCGGCGGCTTCAAACTGGCCTTGAGCGATCTGCAGATCCGGGGTGGGGGTAACATCCTGGGGGAATCCCAGAGCGGCAATATCGCTGCGGTGGGGTATGATCTCTACCTTGATTTGTTGCAAAAAACGGTGCTGGAGTTGAAGCAGAAGGCGGGTCGCAGCGCCGCCGGCGCCGAAGGCAGCGGTGAGGCTCTGAGCGAAGAGGAACTGGCCGCCGACGAGCTTGATCCGGAAATCAAGCTGCAGGTTCCGGCCCATCTGCCCGCCAACTATATCAGTGATGTCAACCAGCGCTACCTGGCCTACCGCAAGATTACCGCCGCCGGCAACGACGAGGCCCTGGTCGACCTAAAAGATGAGTTCACCGACCGTTTTGGCCCACTGCCCGCTGAAGCGGAAAATCTGTTCGACATTATCGCGCTCAAAAACCGGCTGGCCACCCTGGGGGTGAGCAAAATAGAACAGGGGCCGGCAGCCCTGGTCCTGAGTTTTGCCCCCACCACCCCGGTGCCGCCGGAAAGGATTCTGGAGTTGGTGAAACAGGGGCCCAAAGGCATGCGCTTCACCCCCCAGGGCCGCCTGGTCAGCCCGCTGCCGGCCAACCCCAGCACCGGCGTGCTCTTCAGTGAAATCAAAAAGTTGTTGCACACCCTCCGGGGGAATGATATTTCTCGTTAACAGTTCGTTTGACAACCGCTGAGCCACGGACGATTGGAATTTTTTCTAAAAATCAAGTATATTGCCACGATGGGAAAAACTATTAAGCAAATTCAAATGTTCTGCGCCGGGCTGCTGGCGGCCCTGATCCTGTTGCTGCCCGCGGCTTCGGCGACGGCCACGGTTATCGACCGGGTGGTGGCGGAAGTGAACGGCCAGATCATCACCCTTTCCGAACTGGAAGCGGAAATGGCCACCATCGGCGAAGACTTTCTGCGCGGTGTGCCGGCCGGGGAAAGGGCAAAAGCCCGCCAGGAGGCCCAAAGCCAGGTGCTCTCCGGCATGATCGACCAGATTCTGGTGGAACGGCAGGCCCAACGCCGGGGCATTTTCGTGGGTGAGCGGGAGATTGACGCGGCAATGGCCCAGATCATGGAAGACAACCGGCTCAGCCGGGAGGAACTGATCCGGGAGTTGGAAAGAAGCGGCACCACCCTGGAACAGTACCGGCAGACCCTGCGCACCCAGATTTTACAAGCGCGGCTGCTCAACCTTGAGGTGCGGGAACGGATTGTTATTCCCGAAAACCGCATTCGCCGCTATTACGAAGAGCATTACGCCGACGGCAGCCAGCAGCAGGGCTACCACCTGCTGCAGATGGGCTTCGCCTGGGACGGCGACGACCAGAACCGAGCAGAGGCCAAGCAACGGGCCACCGGGGCCAGGGACCGAGTGCTCACCGGCGGCAGCTTTCGGCAACTGGCCAGGGAGCTTTCCGATCTGCCATCGGCTACCAGCGGTGGTGATCTGGGAGTTTTTGAGCAAGATGAACTGGCCGATGAGATGCGACGGCATATCTTGGCGATGACCCCGGGGGAGCTAACCCCGATCATGGAAATCGGCGGCGCGTACCAGTTTTTCAAGCTGCTGGCGGGAGGCGGTGTCAGCCGCCCCTACGAGGATATGCGGGAAGAGATCCGGGAAATTCTATACCAGCAGGCGCTGGAGGAGAATTTTGAACGCTGGGTAAGCAACCTGCGCGAAGATGTCCAGATCCGGATCCTGCTTTAACGCCGGTCCACAATATCAGGGTGATGCTCCATGAGTTCTGAACAAACCGGGCAGCACACAGCCGAAGAGCAGATGGAAGAAGGGCTGGCGCTGGGTGAAAAACTGCGGCGCGCCCGCACCGCCAAAGGAATTTCTCTGGAAGAGGCGGCAGGTGCCACCCGCATCCACACCTCCACCCTGCGGGCGCTGGAGGAGAACAACCGGGCGGCCTTACCGGCCAGCACCTTCACGCGGGGTTTTGTGCGTATTTACGCCAACCACCTGGGCCTTGACCAGGAGGCGGCCCTGCGCCAGCATATCAAGGAGTCGGGCCTGCCCGAAGCCGCCACCACCGAAAAAGTAAACATCCACGAAATCCTGGCCGGGGAAAGGATGGCGGAGCCCCTGCGGGCCCTCAGCGGCAGCCGTTTTTTTTGGGTAATGGCCCTGCTGGTAGCGGTGCTGGCTGTCTACTGGGGCTATAACAGTTATTTCCGCCCCATTGCCCAGCCAACCGCTTTCCCCCTGGAAAGCGTCTTCGACCAGGCCCAGCCGGAGGCGACTCCGTCCTCACCTGCAACCCAGGCTACCGCCTCCACCCCGGAACCGCTACCCGCCCCACCGGAACAGCCGGCCGTTGCAACCCAACCACCGCCGGCCGCCCCAGCCCCCCTGACAGCAGCCAGGCCACCGGCCGACCGCCAACCGGCCCCAGCCGGGGCAGAGTCCACACCGCAACCGGAGGCACCGGCCCTTTCCCAGGCGCCCGTACCTTCCCACCCTGCAAACGCCGAGGCGTCCCATGTGCTTGAGGCCCGTTTTGTTGAAGACACCTGGGTTCGGCTCCAGATCGACCAGGAACCGGCCCGCCAGCTCTTCTTTCAGCCGGGTGAAAGCAGAACCTGGAAGGCGGTGGAACAGCTGGAGTTACGAATCGGCAACGCCGGCGGGGTGGAATTGTCATACAACGGTGAGCCCTTGCCACCGCTGGGCCGCAGCGGTCAGGTCACCGATCTGAGCTTTCCTTAAAACTTTTCCCATAGCCTCACCAACCACATACGTGCCACCCCGCAGATGACCCTCCAACACACAAGGGCCGTAATCCTGGCGGTCAGGAGTCATGGCGAAGCCGACAAGATCGTCACCTTCTGCGGCCGGGAGACCGGCAAGCGCAACGGGATCGCCAAAGGCGCCCAGCGCAGCCGCATCCGTTTCGTCAACAAGCTTGAACTGTTCTCCTTGCTCGAACTGAGCTACGAAGAAGGCCGCAGCAGCGGCCTGGTGCGGATCGACCAGGCCGAACTGCTGGAACCCTTTGCCGCCATCCGCGGCGATTACCTGAAGTATGCCGCCGCCAGCCTGGTGGGGGAGTTGCTGCAGGCCTGGCTGGAAGAAGCCGACCCCGACCCGCAGCTCTTCTCGCTGCTGCTCTGGGTGTTGCAAACCATTGCCGGTGACGCAACAAAAGACCGCAACCCCAGCCGGAACATCATGGCGGCGGTGGTTTTTTTCGAGTTGAAGCTGCTGGACCTGCTGGGTTATCGCCCCGGCCTGGAAGCCTGCCGGCAATGCCACGGCACAGCGCTTCCGGCCGGAGAAAGCTACCATTTCAGCCTGGCCGGCGGCGGGCTGATCTGCCCGGCCTGCAACCGGCAAAGGGCAAGCCGCCACAACCTGCTGCCGCTCTCCCTGGCCACCGCCAAAATTCTGGCCAAGGCCCAGGAGTTGGCCAACGAAAAACTCTCCCGCCTGCGACTACCACCAACCAGCGGCCGGGAGGCCATGAACTTTCTGCACCACTACAGCAGACACCTGCTGCAGCGCGACATCCACTCCCGCACCTGCCTGCAAAACCTGCTCAACGATACAGGCAGGACCCCTTAGCCCCCCATCCAACGCAACGCAGGCTAATCGTGCAGCAGTGCCGCAGCTTGGGGCAAGCGGACCGGCGCCGCGTACCCCAGGTACGCAAGCCGGGCCGCTTGCCCCAAGCTGCAGTGCTACTGTACGATTAGCGGATTTTGTCCAGTAGCCAGGCCATGTTCCGCCCCAGATCGGCCATGGTCTTCATCCCCTCGGGATCATTTTTTACCTCACCGGGATCCTTGCCAATACCAATGTTCCAGTAAGAAGAACCCACCACGATCATCTGGCCGATGAGAAAAAAGGCATTAAGGGAACTGAAAACATGATAGGCCCCGGCCCGCCGCACCGCCACCACGCCAGCCCCGGCCTTACGCTTGAAGATATCGTTATTGGCCCGGGACACCATGCCGCAACGTTCGATGAGGGCCTTCATCGAGGCCGAAACATCGGCAAAATAGGTGGGCGAGCCCAGAATGATCCCGTCGGCGGCCTCCATCTTGGCGATACAGTCGTTGATGATGTCCTTGTCCACCGCGCAGCGACGATCTTTCTTCTTAAAACACTGATAACAGGCAATACAGCCGGAAATGGGCTGGCCCGCCAGTTCCACCAGTTCAGTCTCCACCCCGGCCGTCTGCAGTTCGGCCAGAGCCCCGTTCAGCATGGTTGCCGTATTACCGCCCTTGCGGGCACTGCCGTTGAATGCCACTACTTTCATGGTTTTCTCCCTGCTTTTTTGGATTCACAGTAATCTCAACCGCCCGTCGGCGTAATGGGCTGTAACCGAACAGCCGTGCCGCTAAACCTTCAGGCCCCAGATCTCCCGGGCGTATTCCCGAATGGTCCGGTCGGTGGAAAATTTACCCATCCGGGCCACGTTAAAGATCGATTTCCGAGCCCAGCTTTCCCGCTGGTCAAAAGCCCGCCCCACCTCTTCCTGGCAACGCAGATAATCAGGCAGGTCAAGCAAGGTCAGATAGGGATCATCGGAGCTCAGTAAACTGTCCACCAGAGGTCGGAAGATGGCGGAATCACCCCGGCTGAAGATGCCGGCGCCCAGGGCATCCACCGCCGCCTTTATTTCCTCGTTCTCCTGGTAAACCGTTTGCGGCTGCCGGGCTGGATCCCGGCGGGCGGCCTCCACCTGCTCGGCGGTCATGCCGAAGATAAACATATTTTCCCGCCCGAACTCCTCGCACATTTCAATATTGGCCCCATCCATGGTACCAATGGTCAACGCCCCGTTGAGGGCAAACTTCATGTTGCCGGTGCCCGAGGCCTCGGTGCCGGCGGTGGAGATCTGTTCGGAAAGATCGGCGGCCGGGATGATTTTTTCCGCCAGCGAGACCCCGTAGTTGGGAATAAAAACCACCTTGAGGCGATCTTCTACCCGCGGATCACGGTGTACGGTCTCGGCCACCGAGTTGATCAGCTTGATGATCAGTTTGGCCCGCTGGTAGGAAGGGGCCGCCTTGCCGGCAAAAATCACCACCCGGGGCGGGAACCCCTCGGCCCGGCCCCCGATGATGCGGTGATAAAGCACAATCACATGCAGGGCGTTAAGCAACTGGCGCTTGTACTCGTGGAGCCTTTTGACATGCACATCAAACAGGGCGGCCGGATCAACGCTAATCCCGCAGCGCTGGTCGATTAAAGCCGCCAGGCGCCGCTTGTTGTCGTGCTTTACCGCCAGCCAGCGGCGGCGGAATTCTCCATCTTCCGCCAGGGGTTCCAGTTCACGCAACCGGTAAAGGTCGGTGGCCCAGTCACCGCCGATCTTCTCGGTGATCAGGGCGGCCAGGCCGGGATTGCTTTTCAGCAGCCAGCGCCGCTGGGTAATACCGTTGGTTTTGTTGTTGAACCGTTCCGGGTAAAGGTCGTAAAAATCTTTAAAAATCCTGGTTTTTTGTAAATGGGTATGCAGCTCGGCCACCCCGTTGGTGGAATGACTGCCGACAATGGCCAGATGCGCCATGCGCACCTTGGGCTCGTCCCCTTCGGCGATCAACGACATGCGGCGCAGCCGGTCCTGATCGCCGGGGAAACGGGCCGCCACCTCTTCCAGAAAACGGCGGTTGATCTCGTAGACGATCTCCAGATGACGGGGCAGGATCCGCCCGAACAGATCCACCGACCAGGTTTCCAGGGCCTCCGGCAACAGGGTGTGATTGGTGTAGCCAAAGGTGCCAACACAGATCTCCCAGGCCTCCTCCCAACCCAGGCCCCCTTCATCCAGCAACAACCGCATCAACTCCGGAATGGCGATGGCCGGGTGGGTATCGTTGAGCTGGACTGCCACCTCGTCGGTAAACTGCTTGAAATCCTCGTGTTTTTTCTGGTAACGCCGGAGAATATCCTGAAAGGTGGCAGCCACAAAAAAGTACTGCTGTTTAAAGCGCAACTCCTGCCCTTCCCGGATGTCGTCGGAGGGATAAAGCACCTTGGAGATGGTTTCCGAATCGACCACATCCCGAACCGCCTGCACATAATCACCCCGGTGAAAAGACACCAGATCCATATCGCGGGGGGCCTTGGCGCTCCACAGCCGCATGTTGATCACCGAGTCGTTGTTAAACCCCGGTACCAGTACATCATGGGCCATGGCCATGACCTCGTCGGTATCCACCCACTCGTAGCGTAACCGCCCCTGGTCATCCTGGTAACTGTAGACCCGGCCGTTAAACTTTACCGGGTAGAGATTCCACGGGCGTTCAAACTCCCAGGGGGAGCCATAGCGCAGCCAGTTGTCCGGGGTTTCCATCTGGAAGCCATCCAGCAGGCGCTGATAAAAAAGACCGTATTCGTAGCGGATCCCGTAGCCGTAGGCGGGAATCCCCAGGGTTGCCATGGAGTCGAGAAAACAGGCGGCCAGGCGCCCCAAACCGCCGTTGCCCAGGGCCGCGTCTTCTTCTTCTTCCCTGACCTCGGCCAGGTTGTAACCCATCTCTTTGAGAGTTTCCGACACCCGGTCCAGCAGGCCAAGATTGACCAGGCTGTTGCCCAGGGAACGCCCCACCAGAAACTCCAGGGAGAGGTAGTACACCCGCTTGCGATTACGGGCATAAAACTCTTTCTGGGTCTTGACCCAGCGTTCAATCAGAAAGTCGCGCACCGTATAGGCCAGGGCCTTGTAGAGCTCCCGGTTACCGGCCCGCTGGGGGTCCCGCCCGAGAAAGCTCAACAGGTGGTGGCTGAGGGTCTCAGCCAGTTCCGCGTTGTTCAGGTGCCCGCCGAAGCTGCAATAGGGCCCCACCGGGGAGGTGGGCGAACGCAGCGGGTTGTCGGGATCCGTCGTTGACATTTTTCTCTCCTTGAACCCAGGCCGCAAGAAAAGCCTTTCCTGTTTGGCAGCCGCCACTTGCTCCATCGCTTGGCCGGGGCAAATGATCACCAAGTGCCCGGCAATTGTTCTCCAGCGTAACTTGTTGCCGCCGGGCGGGTCAATTTTTTTTGTGCCCCTCAGCCTGGCTGGCGACTGTCCGTTTACACAGAATCAGCTTAGCTGATCTGTTGAACGGTTACGAAATTCCGCACCCAGGCCAGGGCCTCTTGCCGAGTGCATACCGCCCCTTCCACCCGGGCCTGCTCCAGGCCGGCGAGAATCTTTTTAAACCACGGCCCGG